>DAIREN010000025.1:0-22014 GCA_036795535.1 Spirochaetota bacterium | reverse complement strand
AGGATGTATGGTTCGGCCAACGGATTTTGCAAGACAGCCTGGAGGGCGGCGCCGGAGACGGAGAGGAGTCCGCCGACACAAAAAGCCTGGAGGATGACCGGGATGCGGAATTCGACCACGGTGCGCCAGGCTGCCTGTGCTGCGGGATCCGATCCGCCAAACAATCCGCGAACGATGTCGTCGATCGCGATACCGGTACTGCCGGCGAACACAGCACCAAGCAGGATCACCGGAGCAACCGGCCAGAGTACAGTTCGAGCCTTCATGGCTGGGCCAATGCCCGGATTCCCTCGGCGATCCGGGGTCCGGGTTGTTCAAAGAGGGCGGGATCCGGTGTGAGGAGACGGCTCCGGGGTGCATATCGTTTCCAGAACGCCTCGTCCCGCTGTTTGTTGTGCCCCGTCAAAAAAACGACAATATCAGGATTGAGTGAAGCCATGGTCTCCGCATCAAACCGGGGGAAGTTTCCGGGCCTGCCGGACCCGAGATTGCTCGCACCTGCCAGGACAAGGGCATCATGGACAAGGGTGTTTCTTCCAAAGGTCCAGGCCTCAGTCGTTGTTCCGATCTGGAAAAAAATCCTCTTTCCGGCAAGACGTCCGATGATCGCCGATCGCAGATTCGAGATCGATGTGCGCAGTGCCTCGCTATTGGTCCCGCAGGCAAGCAACTCCAGGTCGAGCATGGTCTTTTCGAGGGAAGCCAGCGAATCAATCCGGGCAACATAGAAGGGGATTTTGAGGGCGCGCATCGTATCGGCCATCTGGGGCGGATTACCCTCGTACGAAGCGATGACACAATCGGGGGAGAGTGCCGAAATCCGTTCGGCATCCGGACCGATCAGACTCCCAATCCGGGGAAGCGGGCGGGCCGGATCCGGTTGCGGGCAGAGATCGCTGATGCCCGCCAGGCGCTGGCCCTGCCCGATCGAAACCATGATGGTTGTCAGATTGGGTGCAGTCGAGACGATCCGCGCCAGGGGTGGCTTGGCACTGACGGCAATCCCCCGCCCATCATGAATGACGCCATCACCCCCACCACCCGCCGTACAGGAAGACAGGACAAGGATCACGGATATCATTGCAAGCAGGTTAATGAGCTTTTTTGTGGTACACACCATGCTGTCCTTCCCGGGATGATCTTTGACGAGAAAACGACTACCTTTATGGAATAATATACCGACGGTCAGTCAAGGAAGCAGGGTGGAATTCCCTCGCTGTCCCGCAACTGTCAAAGCCAGGAACTTGCGGCCAATCGGATGTCCTTTGTTCTCGAGGAAGAAAGAAGGGATTGTGCCGTACCAATCGTGTTTCTGTCCGCGTTTCCGGGTCTGTGCCATCCGGCTCCTGCTGATTTTTCTCTCGATTCTCTTTCCTGGCTGCTATGGTAATCCCACCGCCATGAATGGGCCCGGAGACGAACCCGCCCTTCCCCGCGGCCGGTTTGCAGCCGAGGTGATGGCATACCGGCCCGCTCCCGGGCAATTTGTCCAACGCTATGGCGACCCGGCCCGGGCTCTGGGGATCCCCGACGGGCAGGTCGTTTCTCTGGGTGGCCTGGGCGGATCCATCACCCTGCGGCTAGCCGACCCGATCAAAAACCGGCCCGGACCGGACTTTGTTGTCTGGGGCAACGCACTCTATCGCGGAGAGGATGTCCGGAAACGCTGGGCCGAACCGGCTGTCATCGAAGTCAGTGACAATGGACACGACTGGTTCGTCATCGCAGGGTCACTCTTTGCCGACGGCATTCCGGAGTCGCACCTTGTCCACATCGGATATCCCAAAACAAACGATGCGGTTTGGCCTGGGGGCTTTTCGGGAGTGACGAACCTCGAGTTTACCTGCCATGATTTGACGGCCGCTTTTTCGATGAATCTTTCGAAAACGGATGGCTGGTCCTGGACGAATGCGGCCAGCCAGGAGGACGGGCTTTGGGGACAGGCGGACAGCACCCCGGGGAAACTTCCTCTTGATGAAGACTGGACCATGGATGATCCCCTCCAGCCCGGAATCCAGGGCGCCGGCGGGGATGCGCTCGATTTGGACTGGGCCCGGACTGCCAATGGCGGGACTCCTCCGGCGACACGCATGACGAACATCCGCTATCTTCGCCTGACGACCGCCGTCCGGCTGCACGCCGGGGAATTGGGCGAATTCTCCAGCGAGATTGACGCTCTCGGAGTGCCCTGGTGATCCGCCCTGTCGCCGTCTTCCTGGCTTTCGGAGTCATTCTGGCCGGAAGACTCGCCGCGGGCCCACTCCTTCCCGAGGTCACAGTCTATGGAGACCGGGAGAACACCTCCCCGACCGCCGATACAACGGTCTTGCAGGGAGCGAGCCTCGCAACCGGAGGTGCGCGCACCCTGAGTGAGGCCATCGCGGAGGGGGTGCCCGGCGTCCGGGTCGAGAAACGCGGCGGGCGCGAGGGGGGGACGAGTCTTTCCATCCGGGGAATCTCGGGCGGACGGATCCAGATCCGGGTTGACGGCGTAATCCGTGATGCATCGGTTCTTGATACCCTTGCCCCGGGGGATGTTGTGCGCATCGAGATCGTCCGGGGTGCGGGAGCCGCGCGCTATGGTGACAATGCCATGGCCGGTGTCATCCTTGTGACAACCCGCCAGAGTCGGGGCGAGAGGCCGGTGGTGCGGGCGGGACTGGCATCATTTTCCACGACGGCCTTCTTTGCGCGGCTTCCGCTCGCCTGGACCAATGCCGACGTTTGGGCCGCGTTTTCCCGGAACGAGAGTCAGGGTGGTTGGCTCTTTCCGGGACAGGTCCATGAATCTCCGGACGGGTCGACCCGACTCGCAGGCGAAGCGGTCACCGCGCTCAATACCGGATATCTCGACTGGAAGGTCCGGGCCGGAAGCGAGATCCGGATGGATGAACAGACATGTTTCCGTTTCTCGGCAGAATACCTCGAGCGGAATGCCGGTGTTCCCGGGACGATCGATTTTCCTTCGATCCGTGCGGCCATGTCCGACAGCACACTGGCAGGCCGGGTACACTTCGAGACGGCCTCGCTCTTGACCCGGGGCGATCTCCTTCAATTAAATCTGTCCGGTGAACTGCGCACACGGGGATACAGGGATTTTGCGCTCTATGACCGGGAGGACAGATATGAACTGGCGGCCTTTGCCTGGACGAGCATGTTCGAGATTCCCTGCACGGACGAGATCTCTGCAAGACTGACCATCGAGGACCGGATAGTTGTCCTGGATGCCCTCGTGGCCGGCGGAACCGATACAACCGGCCGGCATCTCCGCCATACTCTGGGAGTCTCGGCGGACGGAGAGTACAGCGGCCAAGCCCTGACGATCAGTGCCGCCATGCGACTTGAGGCAACCGGAGGGTATGCGCCACGATTCTCACCCTCACTCGGAGCGAGTCTGCTTCTGGCAGATGGTGTACGGATTTTCTGCAATGCCGGAACGGCCTGGAAGATCCCCTCCCTCGATGACCTCTTCTGGCCGGCAACGGCCTTTGCCGCGGGAAACGACCGGCTCAGACCGGAATCCTCCTGGACTCTGGATTCGGGTGTGCGCCTTGTGCCACTTGAAGGTCTCCAGTTCCGGGTGACCGGTTTTCTCCAGCATGTTGTTGACATGATTCACTGGCAACCCTCCGCCGGTGGTGTCTGGAGACCGGCCAATATCGGGGAGGTCCTTGCGCACGGTCTTGAGACGGTGGTTGAATGGGCTTACCCGGTCAACCCGGTCTGGAATCTGCACATGCAAGCCGAGTACAGTCTCCAGGTCAATCGTGTCCGGGCCGTCGACAGTACAGACGGATCACAGATACCCAGAACCCCCCACGAAAAGGCGTCTGCCAGCGTCAGCCTGCGGCACAGGACGATGGGGATGTTCCGGTTTGCGGCCGGGTACACCGGATTTCGCTACCTGAACATGGCCAATACCAAATACCTGGGTGACCATCTGCTGGTTGACACATCGCTGGAGATACGGATTGGAGAGCACTGGAAGATCCGCGCCACGGTGGAAAACATTTTCGATACGGTCGCGGTTCATTTGCGGGAATATCCCCTTCCCGGTCGGGAATGGTCCTTCTCTCTGGAGGTACAATTGTGAGTCTTCGTCCAGCGCGCATTCGCGCATGGTGCCACTCGGTCCTGGGAGCCGTCCTGCTGGCAGGCAGTCTCTCCTGTATGGCTCCCGTCCTGCCCGACCAGGATGGTCCGTACCGGGACAGCTTTCCCGTTGATGAACTCTGGGTTGTGAATGGTCTTTCGGAAACCATCGGGCTCTGCAATCTCCAGCGTCTGGAGGCGGATGTCTTGCCCTGGAATGCGAATCCCCTGTTTCTGACCGGCCGGGTTCCCAACAGGATCGTGATCGACGGAACAAACGGTCTGGTCGTCAACTCCAGCGGAAATTCGATCACTGTTTTCGCTCTTCGCCAACCTGGGCGGCAGCGCGAGTACCGGCTCCCGACCGGAAGCAATCCCTGGGACGCCCGTTTCATCCATCGTCCTGGTCGCAGCCTGATCGCTGTCACCTCGTTTTTGCGGAATTCTCTCTTTATCCTGGACGCTGCGACAGGAGAGTCGCTGCGTGAACTGCTGTTCCCGGAAGGAACACGGCCACAGGGTATGGCGCTTTCGGGATCAGACCTCTGGATTGCCCTCTCCGGCTGGAACTTCTCGACCGGTGAGTATGACCCCGGCCGGATCATCGTCCTCGAAACCGCGGATCCGGATCCACTGCTGTGGACAATCCGGCACATCCTCGCGGTTCGGCCCAATCCCCAGGAAATCCTGCCCGATCTGGCCGGGCAGATCCATGTTCTTTCAACCGGGCGCTACGGAAAAAACGAAGGCTGTCTCCAGGTCTTTGACGCGGCTGCCGGCCTGCTCAAAAAAGAGATTCTGACCGGGGGAAGTCCGCGCAGTCTGGCGCTTGATCCCGTCAATGGAAATCTCCATCTGGCCGGAGGCGATCTGTACCGGTGCTACGCGACCGGGACACTGGAGCCGGTGGCGCTCCCCACAATCAGCGATGCGGTCACCGGAAAGGATATTGCCGCCCTGGCGATTGCTGCGGATCGGCGCATGCTCTTTGCGGCCGATTTTGCCAACGACAGGATTCTCGCCCTCTCCCTTGACGACGCGGGAGTCCTGCGGGAGATTCCCGCGGGGGATGGACCGCTCGCATTGGCAGCCGGAAAAACCTGGTAGCAACAGGAGCCCGCCCCGGGGACAGACCGGAGCGGGCAGGACGACCGTCGCAAGGCGATGACCCGCACGACAGCCGCGTACATCAGGGATGCCAGTCGGTATTCGTGGCTCTTGTATACCATGCGCTGACAGGCATGTCTTTCTCGACAGCGTCCGGGGTGGGCCAGGCGATAAAGACCCCCGCGCAATTGGTCATGTCGGCGGCATAGAGTTCCTGATACTCCACCCTGGCTGTCGTTCCTGCAACTACCAGATCCTTCCAGATGATGGCATTGTACCGGTCGAGGATATCGGGACCGGCACTCAGGGTTCCGCTATTGGTGTACTGGACGAGAAGATACTTGGCGGCATTGTTCACAGTGACAATGCTTCCTCCGTAGGCCCACCCGGTTCCGGTGACGGAAAAATGCTTCTCCGAAATGGTCAAGAGCCCGCCGTACGCATCCATCCAGGCACCGGCAATGGCCGGACGCGTGGCATTGGATGAAGCCGGCAATGGATCGTCCTCACCACAGGCACTGGTCAGCACGAACAGGGCGGTCAAGACAATGACGACAAGGGATTGGTTCAGTCTTTGGTTTGAAAAACGACAATACGTCACAGGTACTCCCTCCTTCATTCCTCGAAAGGATGGTGTCCTGCATGAACAGGGATATCCTGGCTCGGGTATCAACCTCCGACAGCGCCTTCCCCCGTGCCTGCGCACAGAGTGACATCGTGCTCTCGTTGTAGCCCTCACAGTGACGGGTTCGCCCGGGATTCTCACCCGGTTCCCCCTGCGCATGTCCGCCCGCTGTCTCCCGGACGGATGCGCCTTCATGCAGCTCTTAGAAGATACGCACGGAGGACAGATACTGTCAGTCGGAACAGAACGGGATTATTTGGTCTTCTTCCGCAAGGCTCCGTCGACGAGGGGCTTGAGTTTTTCGATTTCGATCGGTTTTTCGAGAAAGCCGTAGGCGCCATGCTTGTCGGCAAAGGCCTTGCCATCCTGAATATCCCCACCCGTAATGATGATGACCGGAATATCCGGTTCCACCTCACGGACCTTTGTGAAGATTTTTTTGCCGTCAATCTCGGGCATGCGGATATCCACAATGATCAGGTTGACATCATTGGAAGCAAGGATATCGAGCGCCTCGCTGCCGCTTGAAGCGGTCAGGATGGAATATTTGAGGGCGGAGAGCATGCGTTGCATGCTGTCCAGAATGTAGAGCTCATCGTCAACTATCAGTATTGTCTTGTTCATGCTACCTCACAACCGTCCCGGCGTATTTCATTCCGTCGTAACAGAGTACAGTATATCGTCATTCACTCTGTTTGGCATTAATAACGTTTTCGGCAAGTGTAGCAAAAATCCCGGGATCAAGGTGGAGCAGCCCGGCGGCCCCGGCCCGAGAATCGGCGGATTCCAGGCTTGCGCGAACCACGGCCTGGAGGACGGCCCCCAGATCGAGGGAACCGGTTTTAACGTCATGTTTCCGGACCAGATCCAGGATCCGCTCCGTCAGTGTACCCCCTGGAGCATCCCCCGAATCAAAAATCAGAGCTTCGATGTCAGCTCCCTGGCTGAGGATGATGGACCGCTCGAGAACATTCTCCAGCTCCCTGATATTGCCCGGCCAGGGGTAGCGGATTGCCTCGTCCATGGCATTCCGGGAAATGGACCGACGGGGTATCTGCATCCGTTGGCAGATCCGCGTCAGGACGTGCTCAACCAGCGCCGGAATGTCTTCAGTGCGCTCACGGAGTGCCGGCATGCCAATCGGGATGACATTCAGGCGGTAATAAAGGTCTTCCCTGAAAGCCCCGTTCTTGACCATCTCTTCGACCGGTTTATTTGTGGCCGCAATCACACGAACATCGATGGAAACCAGCTCGGTCCCGCCAACTCTGAGGAAAGCATGCTCCTGCAGGGCGCGCAGGAGTTTGGCCTGGAGATCGAGCGGAAGATCACCGATTTCGTCAAGAAAGAGCGTCCCTTCGTTGGCGAGTTCAAAACGGCCAGGTTTGCGCTTGGCGGCACCGGTAAACGCCCCTTTCTCGTACCCGAAGAGTTCGCTCTCAAGGAGATCGTGCGGAATGGATGCGCACTCGATCGTGATGAAGGGTTTGGCAGAACGCGGGCCGCAATTGTGGAGCGTCCTGGCAAAATGGCTTTTCCCGGTCCCGCTCTCGCCCCCCAGAAACACCGGTGCATCGCTGGCCGCAACCATCGGGAGAAGCCGGCGCAGCCTGAGTGCGGCCGAGGATGTTCCGACAAATCCTTCAACCTCCTCAAGCAGCGAGAGTCTCCGGGCCAGGGCTTTGTTTTCACGATCAAGCGAACGAAGTCTGGCCAGCCGCTCCAGAAGATGCGCCAGTTCTTCCATCGGAAAGGGCTTGATCAGGTAATCAAACGCACCCTCGCGCAGGGCGGCGACGGCGTCCTGGACGGAGGCATGCGCTGTCATCATGATCACCTCGCAGGATGGGGCATTGTTGCGGAGGTATTTGAGGAGATCCATGCCGGATTGTCCTGGGAGCCGGATATCACAAAGCACGACCTCGGGAGGACGGATCGCCATCAGTTCTATAGCCTGATCGGGTGTGCTGGCTGTTTGCGGGCGAACCCCGAAACTTTCGCGGATGAACACCGAAAGCGATTCCAGCCAGGCCTGGTCATCGTCAATGATCAGAATGGAAGAAAGCGAAGTTCTGTTTGGCATGCGTGCAGTATACACCAAAACCGGGTTCAGCGCCAGAGGCCATCATCGCCCTGTTCGAGATCGATCACGGTCCGCCCCTGTTCATCCTTGCGGACTTTCGTGCTTTCCCCTCCGGGAGCCCGGCGACGGTCTGCACGGTCTTGGTGACCGGGGAACCGGACCAGCATCATGACCGACATCAGGCCGAGTCCGATGACAATTCCGCTGAAATGGGCCATGTGGGCGATCGGACTGATGCGCTGGTTGAGGCCGGTCATCAGTTCAAAAATCCCATAGACCAGGATCAGGGTCCAGGCACGGACGGGGATGAAGCCGAAGAGATGGATCACGGCATTCGGAAAAGCCCGCGCAAAACCGGCCGCGACACCCATGACGGCCCCGGACGCTCCGATCATGGGAATGGTTGGTGCAGTCCCGCCTGTCGAATGGATGGCGATCAGTCCATGCACAAGGGCCGAGCCGATCCCGCTCAGGAAAAAGAGGATCCCGAAACGGGTCTTGCCAAGTGTGCCTTCCAGCGGTCTTCCAAAAGCATGGAGGGCAACCATGTTGAAAAGAAGGTGGAAGAAGCCGCCATGAAGAAACATGTAGGAGACAAACTGCCAGAGATGCTGGCGCTGGATGGCCGCTTCCGGAACAAACCCGAAGAGCGTGTTGAACTCTCGGGAATTCCCCGAAAAGAGTTGGAGAAGCCAGGCGGAAACCGCCGCGATGATCAGGCTGCCGGTCAGGCTTGACACCTGGCGAGCGGGTGAGCCATAACGTGTAAAGACGATGGGCATGGGTCCTCTCCGGGAAGAACTGGGTATCCTGTCAAGTGTACTACCGTGCTCTCGCGGGGGACAATCCGGGGAGTTCTCCGGATGCACCCGGACCACGCCGGCCGCGGAGGTGGATGATGTTTGTAGCGATCTGCATTGCCGAGGTTTCGATTCCCGAATCCGGGAGTCTCAAAGACAAACGCAGGGTTGTCCGCAGTCTCAAAGACCAGATCCGGCGGGATTTCAATGTCTCGATCGCCGAGGTCGAGAAAAACGAGATTCACTCGCTGGCGGTCCTGGGAATCACCTCGGTCTGCAATGACCCGCTCTATCTTGAAGGACAGATCAAGCACCTTGAAGAGAAGATCGATCTGCTCAGCGGGGGAATGCTCGCCTGGTTCGAGCATACCATCGAACGACATGAACCCCGCGAGGACTGGACGGCTGGTTGATTCATTACGAAAACCAAAGATAAATCCCGGATTCGCATGACAAATCCGCAATACGACGGGAGTACCCGGATCGAGAGTGTCAAGTCACTTGCATGAATGCCGATAGTCAAACAGGGTTTCCCGAAAACACAAGACCATCCCGAGGAACAGGCGCGTCATTCATGCACAACGATTTCCCCGCAGGAGAAACTGAGGTTCTTGAGCATCCCTCTCTCTCGCACCAATTGATTGCCTACATCGGCAACAAACGGCGCTTGTTGCCTTTGATTGCCAGGGCGCTCCAGGCTTGTAAAAAACACCATCAGAACCAGGAGAAAACGGGCACTCCTGCCGATCCGGTCTTTGTGGATTTCTTTGCCGGGAGCGGCGCCGTCTCACGCCTGGCAAAACTTCTGGGCTACCATGTCATCGCCAACGACTGGGAAGAGTATTCCTGGATCCTGAATGAGGCCTTCCTCTCGATCGGTGAAGAGGAACTCGGCGGCCTGTTTGCCAAATATGGCGGCATCGAGAATCTCCTTTCCATGTTGAACAGCCTTGAAACTCCCGCGCCCGAGGACTGCCTGATCAGCCGCTGGTACGCGCCCGCCTCGACGGAAAACGCGGATCCCGAGCGGGAACGCATGTTTTACACAACGGAAAATGCACGCAGGATCGATGCGATCCGTGGCTGGATAGAGCACGAGTATCCGGGGGAGATTCTGGACGAGACGGCCACAAAGGAAAAACGTCTCTTGCTTGGACTCCTCTTGTATGAAGCCGCAACCCACGCCAATACATCCGGCGTCTTTAAAGCCTATCATCGCGGGTTTGGCGGCCGTGGCGGGGATGCCCTCTCTCGGATCCTCGGCCGGATCGAACTGGAGCGACCGTGTCTGTCACAAGGGTCAGCCGAAGCCTGCCGGGAGGATGCCCAGTCCCTCGCCAGCCGATTGTGCCGGGAAGGCAGAACCGCCAGGATCGCGTATCTGGATCCCCCGTACAATCAGCACCAGTACGGTTCCAATTACCACCTGCTGAACACGATCGCCCGCTTTGACAGGCCCAAAATATCGACTCTTCCCCGGACGGAAGACGGCCAGCGCCGGGACAAAGCCGGCATCCGGCGGGACTGGACCAGGACACGCTCCCCGTTCTGCAGCCGGGCGGCTGCTGAAACGGCCTTCGAACGGCTCGTCTCGACGATCCGGGCCGAACACATCCTCGTTTCCTACAGCACGGAAGGCATGATTCCCATCCATCGCATGGTCGAGATCCTCGGACGGGAGGGACGTCTCGAGATCGTCCTGGCCGAGTACACACGCTATCGTGGTGGAAAGCAGGCGCTGACGACAACGACCAGCAATATCGAGTTCGTCTTGATGGCCCATACCGGCGAAGCCAATACCGAAGAAGACACCCGCCGGGTTCTCCAAACCATCGGGATCTCGCGCCTGCAAACCCTCATCAAACGCTCGGTCAGTCCGGCCGCCATGCTCGATGCGGGCTACGAGGTGCGCGGATTCGCCCGTCTTGACCACGGCCTGGTCTTTGAACGCGGATTGGCCTGCGGGTTGCGCGTCCAGGTCCAGGTCGATGACTTCAAGCACATTGCCGCCTGCCGGTTTTTTTCCGACGGAATGGAGATCCAGCCCGGGGATATGGATGAAGCACGTTTTTCCGCAATCCTGGCCGAGGTCACAGCCTTGACCTCGCGCACCCGGGAAGAAGAGCTCGAAGTGACCATGCACTGGGTGCGCTACCTCCTGGATACCGGCGGGATCGAGCGGCTAGTCCAACCGATGAGCGAGATTCCCCTCTTGCTCAAAAAATTCAACGACCGGAAAGCCTATCAAGCCTCCCTCGAGTACCTGGGCAAGATTCTCGAACTGGCGGGCGAGATGCGGCGTTCGGCCCGCCCCGGCGATCTGCGGTTTGCGCGCCGGTACCAGCGCTTTGCCGGACAGCTCGCCATGATCGCCCACCGCAAGCTGGCAGTCGCCTCCCGAAACGAGAGTGCCGTAGTGCGCCATCTCCGGGAATGTGTCCGCGAGCGCAGTCGCTTGATGGACGCACTGGCCAGTGGGGAATGTTGACAGAATAGTGTTTTCTCTGGTGAACAGTCTCCAGTCCCGTCATACGCCGTCGGATCCGGACAGAATTCGCCCATCAACGCCATCCTCAGGCGGGATGCCCTGCCCAAATCGGCGCGGATCCCGACCGGTCCAACCCGGGACTCCCGTGTTGTGACAAACGGGTGCGTGATCCTCGCAATTTTTATGGCTATACTTTGGGTGGGCTCAGGCCCTCAATCCTCTTGAGTAGGGAGCAGAATCATGCAGACACGAATGATCATGGGCATTGTCCTGGCTGTGTGTGCGGTCATTTTTATCGCACAAAACATGTCCGACGCCACCTTTAAAATCCTTTTCATCACCATCCAGATGCCCGCTTTGATTTTCTATGTTCTGTTGCTTGTCATCGGCTTCGGCTTGGGTATTGTCGTCAAGAGCAAAAAATGATGCGCATTCCCCTGCTGTTTGCCCTCGTTGTCTGGACACTGGCGCTCCTGGGCATCCTGGGGCTTTCCCAGTGGCTGCCACCCCGCTGGTCCATGCCAGCCGCCCAGCTTCTGTTGCTGTCAGGGGCACTCTTGGGCGCCCGCTTCCTTCTCCCGGGAAGAGGAGAACTGCGAAACAGGCTTGCCCTTCGTCCGCAGCCAGCAGGCGAAGTGGTGCTGGCTGGAGCAACGGCCATTCTTCTGCTTCCTGGCCTGCAGATGCTCTTTGACAGGCTCCTCAGACAGTTTTCGGGGTATGCAGACTATGTCAGCGGACAACAGGCCGTCCTCGGGGGCGACAGTCACGGACTGGGCTACGGTTTTCTTGTTGTTGCCATTGTCCTCTTGCCCCCGATCTGCGAAGAGTTGTTTTTTCGCGGCTACCTCTCCTCGGCGCTCCGGTCCTCAGGATACACCAGAGCTGCCATCATCCTGACCGGCGGCCTTCTCTTCGGGCTGTTCCACCTTGATCCCTGGCGCCTGGTCCCCGTCTCCATTCTGGGCATGATCATGGTCTGGCTTGTCGAGACCGGGGGCAGCATCTTGGCCGGAATGGCCTTCCACATGGTCAATAACGGGATCATATTTTTCGGCGCGGTTCTCGCCGCCAGTACACCCAATGCCGGGCTGGACAATGCGGATCTCTCGCTCGGACAGGTTTTTTTCGCTGCCGGGCTGTTTTTGCTGGGAGTCCTGACGCTGGCCACCTTTGCCCGGCGTGCCGCACTCAGAAGATCGAAAGAGCCGAACCCTTTTTCGCAGGCTGCTGGTCGGCCAGGAAATGGTTTGTAAGAAAATGCGTGATGGCCGGTCCCAGATTAGGGCGCTCGGCCACCTGCCTGAGGGGCTGGTTCCAGTCCGACTGGTAGACGGGAAATTTCTTGGCCTCGCCTGATCGCTCCTGGTAGAGGAGCGCTGTTTCCAGAATCCCGTTTGGACGGACCTTCAAAAAAATGATATCGACTCCGTCTTTGACGCTCAGCATGTACCCCGTCAAAGCCTCCTGATCGCTGATCCGGAAAAGCGTGTAGAGGTCTTCGCTGCTGATGGTATACCCGGCTGACTCGGGGTAGAGTTCTTCCCGGACAATGTATTCCGGGGGGAGGCCACAAGCAGTCACAAGAACGATGAAACCGAAGGCGACAAGTGTCAGTGTTTTCATACGTTCAAGATAGCATTCTCCTGTCCGGTTGAAAATCATCAATTGCGCAGCGTTTTGTCTTGTTTTTTCAATATATGCTGCATATATTTGCATCACAATCGACGCGGGGTGGAGCAGTTGGCAGCTCGTTGGGCTCATAACCCAAAGGTCGCAGGTTCAAGTCCTGTCCCCGCTAATCAACCGCTCACGGCGGCGTAGCTCAGCGGTAGAGCAGTGGAATCATAATCCATTGGTCCGGGGTTCAAATCCCTGCGCCGCTACACCGTTTCCCTTGTCGGGGGAGACGGTTTTTTTTTGTCCGGATCGGAGGAAGACACCATGTACACCTGGCACATCAGTACGGCATTCGGGCTGGAAGCGGTTGTCGGGACCGAACTCAAGGCCCTGGGTATCGAAATCACCGGGACAGGGAACGGCATGCTCGAGGTCACTGGAGATGCGCAGACCTTGGCCAGAATGCAGCTCTGGCTCCGCTGCGCCGAACGGATCTCTTTGGTAGTCGACCAGTTTCGGGCCAGAGATTTTGACGATCTTTTTGAAGGTATGCTGGGTTGTCCCTGGGAAGAGATCCTTCCCCCGGATGCCCATATTGTCATCGTTTGCCCCTTGGCATCCAATGCCCTGATCAAGAGCGCCCGCAGTGCCCAGGCTATCGCCAAAAAGGCGGTCATCGAACGACTCAAGAGGGCAACCGGGCAACAGTATTTTCCGGAAACAGGCGCAGCCTTTTCGATCACGATTGATATCGCGGCAGATACCGCCAAGGTCCTGCTCGATGCCTGCGGAGACGGCTTGCATCGGCGCGGGTACCGGGTCGAACCCGGTGCGGCCCCGGTCCGGGAAACAACGGCTGCCGCGATGGTGCTTCTCTCCGAGTGGGTCACGTTGCCGGGTCCGGACGGAGTTGTCCGAAAGGAAGGCCGACTGGCACAGGGCGAAATCCTCTGGGATCCCTGCTGCGGTTCCGGCACGATCGCGATCGAGGCAGCCATGCTGGCCGCGGATATCGCCCCCGGACTGATGCGGTACTACGCCAGCGAGACCTGGAAATTCCTGGATGCGGGAATTTTCGAGGCCGAACGGTCCCACGCCAAGGAACGGGCGCTGGCCGGCATCGAAAAGCCGGCCCCGGTGGTTCGCGCCAGTGATACCAGCCCGCAGGCCATCTCGGCTGCAGACGGCAATATGCAACGGGCCGGCGTCGCGGGTCGGATCAAACTCTTCAAGGCAGATGCACTGGAGATGGCCGACCCGGGCGCTGCCAGTCTCGTCCTGGTCAACCCCCCATACGGAGAACGGTTGGGAGATGATGAAGAAGCGGACCGCGTTGTGGCCGGCATGTTCGACCGGATGCTGACATTCAGACAACCTTGGCGGTGCGGACTCCTGACCCCCAACCGCGAGATCAATACCGTTGTCGGGATGCGCTACCGGAAAAACCGGAAACTCTACAACAGCAAGATCTGTGTCTGGCTCTGCTGGTTTGACGGAAGCGATGCCGGAACCGAAGAACCACAGGCCTAGGCTCTTTACAAAAGACCGAAAACAAAAACCGCCGGAACATATCCCCGGCGGTTTTTTGCATTTCCGGGCCGGTCTCAGGTAACCGCCCGACTTTTGAACTCATGTTACTCGATGGATCTGTGCGTATCTCCGAATGACAGGGATGCCGTCTTTTCGGATGTGATCCCGGTCGTAAAGAGCACCGAGGTGGCTGTGGCCGTGGAATTGCCGCTGGCATACACCCCGCAAGACTCGGCACCGCTGTCAAAGTTCCCGTTGCCATTGCTGTCAAACCATGCAGCCAGCCAGACCTTTTCGTTGGTCAGGCCCGAAATCACAAAGGTTCTGGATTTTGTCTGGGCATACGACAGGTTCGTAATGAAGGATGCCGAAAAATTTGTACTCCCGAAAACGGCAACCGCCAACCCGTTTGTGGCCTGTGCCTCAAGCGCACCGGTGTAGGCAATCGATGCTTTGAGGGTTCCGGTCTTGTAGAGGTAATTGCGCGAAACTCCCAGGACAAAGGCGTTCGTGGTCGCCCCGCCATAGACTCGGGCTCCACTGAGATTGGTCAGTACGAGGGCGTTTTTGTATGTCGCAAAGGGTTCCCGGATATCGAGAAGGGCATTGTTGTCGAGATCATGCCAGGCGATAATGTACACTGGACTGGAGACAATATTGTCGAGCCTGAGGCTGAGCGCATTGGTCGAGGTGAATGCATGATTGGTCACCGCGACAGCAGGCGAGCCGTCACTATTGGTGTTCGTGTAGACCGCCAGTCGCAAGGGGCTGGTTCCTGAAATGGTCATATTGGCGCTGGCGGACACAGTCAGCGAAAGAATGGCCGGGTTATCGGCAGAGGCGATGAAAAAATTGGAGATCCCCTCTCCCTCCGTTGAACAGGCGATGGCTATAAAAACGAGCACGCAGGCGGCAAACACCCACAGTACGGATGTGATCGTGCGGACACGTCCCAGGGATGAAGCGGTTTTTTCCGTCATACGCATGTTCCTCCAAAAAAGCAGGGGCAAACAACACCCCGAACGTTCTGATTCCAAGAATATCCCGTTTGAAGGGATTTACGGCTTTTTTTTCTGCATTTCGACGCGAAATTCCTCGAGCAGGTCGTTCACGACGGTATTGAGTTTGTCGAGGACGGCCCCGGCAAACACAGCTTTCTCGCTCTCACCGCCCTGCTGTGATTCAAACCCGTCGAGATAGCCGTTGATCGTCTGCTGGATCTGGTTCCAGCGTTCACGCTGTTCGCGGAACCCGGTATCGACTGGAGACTGGCGCCAGGTGATCGAAAGCCCGCTCCCGGTAAACTCGATCTCGGCTGATTCGTGCCACTCGGGGATATGGGTCTCGAGTCCAAGCTCGGTCTGGATGGTCTTTGAGAACGCCTCGCTCGCCTCGGGATCCCCGTGGACAAGAAACACTGTCGGGTTGGACTGCTGATAAAATTTGAGCCAGGCCAGCATCTCGGCCGAATCGGCATGTGCCGAAAGGCCGCCGATAGTGTGGATCTGGGCATTCACCTGGAGCGTCTCCCCGAGAATACTGACTCGCTTGGCCCCCTCGATGATGCGCCGCCCCAGCGTGCCTTCCGCCTGGTACCCGACAAAGAGGATGTGACAGTTCTTCTGCCAGATATTGTGCTTGAGGTGATGGACGATACGGCCGGCGTCGCACATCCCCGATGCCGAGAGGATGATCTTGGGTCCCGGGACATCGTTCAAGGACATCGAATCCTCGACGGATTCCGTAAAATGAAGATCCGGGGTCCTGAGCGGATTTTTTCCGAGCCGGACGTATTCGAGGGTCTTTTCGTCGTAGAGATCCTTATGCAACTCGTAGATGCGGGTGACCTCGCGGGCCATCGGACTGTCGACAAAGACGGGCATGGCGGGGATGCTGTTGGACTGCGAGAGCTCGAACAAGCGATAGAGCATCTCCTGGGTACGGCCGACGGCAAAGGCCGGAATGAGCAGTGTGCCCCTGGTTTCGACAACCTCTTTGAGAACTGCAATCAACTCGGCGTTGGTGTCCTCTTCATTTTTGTGGCGCCGGTTCCCATACGTGGATTCGATCATGACCATATCGGCCCGGTCACCCACCTCGGGATCCCCGATAATGGCCTGATGTGACCGCCCAAGATCCCCGCCTCCGATCAGGGTGCGCGTGATGCCATGTTCGGTGATGGCCAGCTCCAAAAAACTGCTCCCCATGATGTGCCCGGCGTCATGGAAGGTGGCACGGACATTCGGGAGAATCTGGAAAGGCGTGTGGTAGTCCACAGCACGGACGAGCTTGAGTGTCGCTTCGACATCCTGGTCGTCATAGAGCGGCTGGACCAGTTCCTGCCCTTTGCGTTTTCGTTTCTTGTTTTCCCAACTGCTGTCCGACATCTGGATATGGGCCGAGTCCAAGAGGAGGATACGCAACAACTCCGCGGTGGCCGGGGTGGCATAGATCGGGCCTGAGTACCCCTGCTTGACGAGCCTGGGCAAGCGGCCGGAATGGTCAATATGGGCGTGGGTGATGATGACAGCATCAATCGTCTGGGGTTGGTAGGCGAAGGCCATGTGGTTCCGGGTCCGGATCTCTTTCGGCCCCTGGAACATCCCGCAGTCAATCATCAGGGTTCCGCCCTCGGTCTGGATCAGATGATTGCTTCCAGTCACGGATCCGGCTGCACCATGGAATGCGATACGCATACAGAGCTCCTTGCAACGGTTGATTTCCACACGGAGTCGTTGTCCGGGATTGAGTGTAGCACGGATCGGAATATCATGCCACCAGGAATGCCTGGGGGATTCCTTCCGGGAGAGCCCATCCATGGGAAGCAGAATTCGTTTGAAATTGGTTCGCTGTTTCAGTCCGGACCGTCGTGCAAGGCGTGCGGAACCAGCAGGAGCATCCCGCTTGCATTGCCCGCCTTCATCCCCTAACATTATGCAAATGCTGACACTCGGATACACAAAGTGCCACGGGGCCGAAGAACCGGAAGACGGAATCACCGTCGTCATCGGACATACCAACAGCGATCTGGATTGCTTTGGCTCGATGATCCTGGCCCGCCTGCTCTACCCGGATGCGATCCTCGTCCGGAGCGCACTGGTCCATCCCGTGGCACGCAATCTGCACCACCTCTACGGCCACCGGATGGGGATGGTCCATGTCGATGAACTGGATCCCGCAAAAATCACACGAATCGTCACGGTCGATACACGGACCCGGAACCGCATCGATGAGTATTTCAGCAATCTCGAGGATTTCGCCGGAGAGATCATCGTCTACGATCACCACGCCGGTGATGATGGTTCCATCCCGGCCACCGAAATCCATGAGCATGAATGCGGATCGAACACCACACTCCTCGGACTGGTGGTCAAGGCGCAGGGGATCGTTCCCGACGAGGACGAAGCGACCATCGCCCTGACCGGCATCTACGCCGATACCGGGAATTTTTTGCACAACAACGTCACCGAAGAGGACTTCTCGGTGGCCGCCTGGCTCCGGGCCTGCGGCGCCTCGATGCGGCTGGTACGGAATTTCCTGCGGCCCCTGTCCGACCAGGCCCAGATCACCCTCTTCCACGAAGTCTTGAACAGCCTGGCCTACCATGAGATCCAGGGACATTTTGTGGTCCTTGCCGAACTCACAATTGAAGGCCAGTTGGGTGGACTCGCGGCGATCGTCGAAAAGGTCCACGAAGTCGAGAGCCCCGATGCCACCTTCGTTGTATTCGGCCTCAAACGGGAAAAATCGGTGCTTGTGGTCGGACGAAGCCACCGGGAATCCATTCTCGTCAACAAGGTCCTGGCACCCTTTGGCGGCGGCGGCCATGAATTTGCCGCATCGGCCTATATCAAGGGCGCGGAGGCCTCCAGCATTCACACGCTTCTGGTCAATGCCTTGACCAGCGATCTGATTCCGGCCTGTTCGGCCCAGGATGTGATGCTCTTTCCGGCACACTCGATCCAGCACGACTGGACCCTGCTGGAAGCCTCCATGTTCCTCGAACGGATCAACCAGACCGGCGCTGCCGTGGTGGATGGAGACGGGCACTTGGCGGGAATGCTCACCTTGCGGGACATCATGAAGGGCCGAAAACACGCCCAGATGCACGCCCCGGTCAGTGCCTACATGTCCCGCAAGATCGTCTCTGTCGGCCTCTCGACTCCGATGCGACGGATTGAGGAGCTGGTGCATGAACACAACATCGCCCACCTCCCGGTCACCGAAGACGGCCGGGTAATCGGCATCATCACCCGTGACGAGGTGATCGAGTTTATCCGGGAACAGAGCAAACGGGAGAGAATCATCGCCGAGAACGCACGGGCCGCAGCCCTCGAACTTGATGAAAAGGGAGACGAACATGCCGCACGTCCTGATCCATGACAGCCTGACACCCGAAGACAGCGCCATGCTGCAAGCCCTCTACAGCCGGTCTGCCGCCAGTGTGACCAGCCATCTCGACAAGGTCCGGGAGAGCGGCTCCGGGAAATTCATGGAGCGGTTTTATATCGGCTATGGGCATCGCTCCATCGGAGATTGCGGGTCAACGACGATTTTCATCGAAGGCATTTCGGAGCTGGCCGCCAAGGCGATCCAGGACTGGCCCCTCTACAGCGGCCAACAGACGAGCACGCGCTACATCGACTTTACCCGACAGACCCTGCTTGATCCGGCCGGAACCCCGGCCTCGCGGGCGATTCTCGATCGCTGGATGGCGTTCTATACCGGCCGGATGGATGCAGTACGTGACCATCTTGCCGCGTGCTCTCCGTGGAACCCGGCCGACGGGGATCAGGCCTCCTGGGAACGCGCGATCCGTGCCCGGAGTTTTGACGTGATGCGGGCCTTTTTACCCGCGGGCGTGACAACCCAGCTCTCGTGGCATACCAATCTCCGCCAGGCAGCCGACAAACTGGATCTCCTGCGCTACCACCCTCTGGATGAAGTCCGCAAGCTGGCGGACATCCTGCGTGAAAAACTCGCGGCATCCTATCCGCATTCCTTTGGGGGTAAGGAGTACCCCGACCAGGAAGCCTGGCGTGAAGCACTCGTGGCTGCGCATACCTATCTGGATGCACCATGGCCGCCGGCATCCCCCAGGCAGAGCGGGCTTCTTCCGGCCGGCTGTGCCTCTTGTGACTGGACCTCCTTGTCCGGGAACACGGTACAACCGGAATCTGGATTCGAACTCCGTGAAGATGATGGCGGGCTGGTCTTTGCATCGGATGCACAGTTTGACCGGGATGAGATTGCCCGCTGGATGCCCCTCCTCTCTTCCCGGCCTGTTAAAACGGATCTGCCCCAGGCCCTGGATTCGGCCGGGCTGATCCGGACACGCTTTGTGCTCGATTACGGATCCTTCCGCGATCTGCAACGCCATCGCCACGGAGTGGTCCGGATGCCGCTCTTGACGGCACGGCATGGGTTTGAACCCTGGTATCTGGCGATGCTGCCCGAGCGGATTCGGGACGAAGCTCTGGTGCTGTGTGAGGAACAGTCTCGGGCCGTGGAGGCGCTCGGTCTGTCACCCGAGAAAGCGCAGTACTATCTGGCCTTCGGGTATCGTGTGGTCTGCGAGTGTGCCTGGGGATTACCCTCGGCCGTGTACGTCGCCGAGATGCGCAGCGGACAAACCGTCCACCCCACCCTGCGCCGGATCGCACAAGCACTGGGGACAGCACTCCAGGCCGCGATTCCGGAAATGGCGCTCCACATCGACAACAAACCCGAAGCGTTTTCTCTCAAACGTGGCGGACAGGACATTGTCGAAAAAAAGCAGTGAAGCCCGGAACCGTTCGCACGCGTCCCGGCGAACACACTCCGGGATTGTTCACACCACAATGACACACTGTGTCTCGTTGCGCGCCATCGTCCGTCAAACCGCCAACGAAGCGACGAACCACCTGACAGTGGCCTGAGGATGTTCATCAAAAAAAAGACCTGGCCGATGAGCAAACCGTCTCAGTGCATCAGGAATGTTGCGGTAAAGGTGCTGCCCTGGCCAAAGACACTCTGGACAGAGAGTTTCCCTTGGTAGCGTTCGACAAAACTCCGGGCCATAAAGAGCCCCAGCCCGGCGCCAGCTTCGTTCATGCTGTCCGACTCTTCCGTCCGGTAGAATTGCTGGAAGATCATTTCCTGCTCTTCGTTGCGGATGCCGCGTCCGGTGTCGATGATGTCCAGGACGAGATACTCGCCCTTGACATGTCCGCGGACATCGATCGTGCCACCCGGCTTGTTGTAATAAATCGCATTGGACAGAAGCTCGTCCAGGACGGTGCGGATGATGCTGTGATTGGCCCGGTAATTGGCGAAGGCCGGATCAAACCCGGCGGTGATGCTCAAACCCATCTCCGCGACATGCTGCTGATGCCGTTCGAGAACCTCCGTTGTGATGGCCGCAAAGTCCGTACTTTCGGTAAAGAGTTCGCGGGCCTCTTCTTCAAGCGAGGTAATCGTCAAAATGCGGGAAACCGTTGTGTCGATCCGGTCCAGCTTCCCTTTGAGCGAACGCAGGAATTTGGCGTGCTCCTCTTCGGACATGCCGTGATACTCGGAGAGCTTGAGCCAGGAGCGTTGCAGGGCCTGGACCGGGTCGGTCAGTTCGTCCGAGACATGGGCGATAAACTGGCTCTTCAAGGTCCCCAGCCGGAGGAGTTCGTCGTTTTGCTGTCGGATCCGTTTGTACATCCGTGCATTGACCAGGGAGATGGCGGCCTGACCGGCAAAGATGGCGGCCAGATCCGGATCGAAGGGGCGGAACCTGGCGCGTGAACCATCCGTGACGGCAGCCAGGGCACCGAGCGTCTCATCCCCGTTGCGCAGGGGCACGATGATCCAGGAGAGGATCTGTTGTGACGACGGACCAGATTGGTTCCCGGGAACATGGATCTGGCTTTGTTGTGTCTCGCAGGCCGTTTCGACAGCAGCACGGAGCGGCGCCAGAGACTCCGCCTTGAGTTCGGCCGGGGCGATGCCTTTGCAGAGGGCCAGGGAACAGCCGCCGGTCGTCGAGAGCCAGACGGAGCCGTGTGTGGCCGAGAGGGCATCCGTCATAGAGTCCAGGATTTCGGCGAGAAGAAGATCCTCATCAAGGTGGGAGCTGATCCGGCTGTTGACCTTGAGGATGGCGTGCAGGGCCTTGTCCCGTTCGACCAGCTCCTGCATCGAGAGCTGCGAAACCTTGTCCTGCGCTTCAATAAAGCTGTAGGCTTCCTGCCGTTCACGGGCGGCAAGCTCTTCGATACTGTGCAGGGCCCGGATCGTCTCGATGGCTTCTTTTTTTTCGCGGGCAGCCAACGCCTCGACCTGTTCATGTGCCCGGATGGTCATGTCGGCCATCTTTTTCTCTTCGGACATCAGCTCGTGGACGCTCTCGTGGGCGTGGATCGTCTCCACGGCATCCTTTTTCTCTTCGCGCAGCATCTCCTGGATGATTTCCTGGGCCCGGATGATCTGGTCGGCCTCGATCAGTTCTTCGCGGGAAAGCTCGTCCAGTCGCGTATAGGCCTCGGACACCCGCTCGAGGTGGGCGATATAGTCTTCCTGGACCCTGATCCGGCTTTTGAGACGCGCCAGGCGTTCCCGGCGATTTTTGCGTTGTGAGCTGCGTGACATGGAGTGCATCCTGGACAGCATTTTTTTGGTGAACATCCTCAAGCCATTGCGA
>DAIREN010000024.1:24122-26547 GCA_036795535.1 Spirochaetota bacterium | reverse complement strand
C
Organism: Spirochaetota bacterium; assembly: GCA_036795535.1. Classification (GTDB taxonomy): domain Bacteria; phylum Spirochaetota; class JAGLSM01; order JAGLSM01; family JAKPMW01; genus JAKPMW01. The sequence continues at coordinate 26,546 of DAIREN010000024.1, read as the reverse complement.
CCTGCTGGGCGGTCAGGGTGTCCTTGGCCGGGGTGACGTGGTCGATGACGGCCTTGATCCGGGAGGGGTCAACGACCCTGTCCTTGCCACGGGCCACCAGGTCATTGATGGCAATCGGAGTGGTGATTTCGTGGCAGAAGACCGTGTCGATCCTGAGCACGGATGTCTCGTTGTCCGGCATGTCGACGAGGTGTGCCTCGAAAATCTTTTCTGCCGTAGTTTTACCCATGTTTTCCTCCTTTGGAACGGGGTGTTGTTTCTTCCCGGTCACTGGCCGGGATGGCAATGTTCCGCCTTGGTTGTGAACCGGGCGGGGTGGTAATCCAGTAGGCTGTCAGTGGGCCAGTGCCGCAATTATACAGACGGTGCGGACTTCCCGAGGCAAACGAGACAGCATCGCCGGTTTTCAAGGGAACCGTCTCCATCCCGACGGTCAGCCGGGCTTTCCCGTTGGTGATGATGCCCAGTTCGAGACCGGGATGTCCCAGCTCATCCGCGCCGGTGGCGCAGCCCGGCTCGAGGCGGATCAGCCAGGCTTCGATTTCATGTCCCTGAGGCATGCCTTCTGTCGAGGCCAATTGCTCATAGGTGACCCCGGGCGAGGAAGTGACCCGGCGATCGGCAGGATGGACAACCTGAACCCTGTGTGCAGGGGAGATGTCTGCAAACAGGAGGCCCATGTCGGTTTCGAGAGCCCGGCAGAGTGCAAAGAGGGTGTCAATGGCGGGAGAGACCCGATCATGCTCGATCTGCGAGACCAGGCTTTCGGAAACCCCGGCCGCGGCAGCGACAGCGCGCAGTGTCTGTCCGCGGCGTTCGCGGATGGCACGCAGTTTTCTCCCGAGCTGGATGATGGCCATGTTTAGCCTCGCTGAAGTTGCTTTACAAATACTTATACAGCCAGGCGGGATGTTTTTCAATAGATTTGTCGCAAAACCGATGCGGAGGCAATATGAAAACGGTTCTCTATTACTTCAGCGGAACAGGAAACTCCCTGCAGGCGGCACGCGACCTGGCCGATTATCTCGGTGATGCCACCATTCTGCCGATGTCGGATCTTGTTGCCAAGGGCAAGGAGATCAAGCACAAGGATGTCCGCATCGGGCTCGTGTTTCCGACCTATTGTTGGGGCGTTCCCCGGATGGTCTCCCGGTTTGTGGACCTGCTCAGGTCTGACGCCGGCGTACTGGTGTTTTCCGTGGTGACCTGTGGCGGCTCGATCGGTGGCACCAACGCCCAGTTGGACCGACAATTGCGCGGGCTGGGCATGTCCCTCTACTGCGGGTTTTCGGTTCGCATGCCGGGGAACTATACACCGCTCTATGGTGCTCCAAACCCGGACAAAGTTAAAAAGATGCTGGCCAATGCCCGGACAAAATTGCGGGAGGCGGCCAAGATCATCCGGCACAACAAGCCCGTTCCCTTCAATAACGGGGACTTTTTTGGCCGGGCGCTGGGCAAGCTGATCTACAGAAGCTTTATCAAGGGCTTGGACAAGGCGGACGGGAAATTCTTTGCCACGGATGCCTGCAACTCGTGCGGGATCTGCGCCAGGGTCTGCCCGATCGGCAATATCAAGGTGGCCAAAAAAAGCAAACCCGAGTGGCAGGGCAATTGCGAGCAGTGTCTGGCCTGTCTCCAGTGGTGTCCCGAGGAAGCCATCCAGTGGGGAAAGCGGACAGCCGGCAGACGGCGCTATCGCCATCCCGCGATTGCGGTCAAAGAGATGTTCAAGCGCAAGTAACCAATCAGCATTGCACCGGGACCGGAATGTTTTTCATCCGGTCCTGCTTTATTGGACGGCCAAGGGTTTGATCCCGGGGTAGAGCCGTCGTGCGGCACCGGCAAGCGGGGCATGTGCCTCGGCCGTCTTTGGCAGATCGGAAAAATTCCAGCGGGCAAGGGCGATCGTCTGGAGTGTGACCTGCCATTCGGCACCATAGCGCTCCCCGTCCGTGAGGAGGGCCTTGTACTCCGCAGCGGGTGTGTAGAGTTCGAGTGTGTCTTTTACCGCCAGACAGGCGTCGTAATACCTGGTGAGCTTGGCCAAGAGCCATTTCCCGGTACCCTGCCCGCTCTCGGCGGCTTTGTCGACGAGCATGTCCTTGCGCACGATCCTGTTGGCATCCGCGCGGTTTGTGACGATGGTCGTCTGTTCATCAATCAGCATCTGCAGGGTTGCGGTACTGTTCGCTTCGACACCGGAGAAGAGTGGCGGGAGCGTTGTGACCATCTGATAGACCATCTCGGCACCTGTCAGGGAGCCGGCGATACACACAAGCAGGAACCAGCGGAATCTGTTCATTTTTTGCCCTTCGTCTCCGGGTAGCGGTTGGTATAGACCGCATCCAGATTGATCAGATCGGCCCGGATCAGTTTGATCGGATAGTGGGCCTCGGGGTACATCTGCTCCGGGGTCTCGTT
>DAIREN010000024.1:0-24022 GCA_036795535.1 Spirochaetota bacterium | reverse complement strand
TCGATGCTCCGCAGGGATTCGGCTGTCGTGATCCCGATGGCGGCCGGGAAGTACTGGCGTCGTCTGGCCCATGCCCGGGTGGTGGACGGCTTGTCCAGATTCCGTTTCCGGAGGATGTCACCCATGACGAATTCGCAATCCGCGATCCGGGCGGCTTCATCGCTGATTGTCCAGAGCGTGAGGAGTGTGGTATCGCTCCAGGGATGATACCACCCGATAATCGTCTGGTTGGTCAATCCCCCCGGCTGGGGCGGGCTGAGGGCCATCAAGGCTCCGTGGAAGAGCCAGCGCCAGCCCAGTTCGGGGGAGACGGTCTGCCAGACGCGTTCTCCGATGATCCTGAAATGCTCTGTCGCTCCGCTGGTGGCAAACCGGGAGAAGGCCTCGGTCGGGCTGTGTTTCGCGGTTGAGGAGAAGGTGAGTGCCGTGGAGAGAGCGAGTTCGGTGTTGAACGTCCGTTCCTTCTGGGACGAGGATGGCGGGAGAACCACAAAGAAAAGCAGGGACAGGATGGCTGCGAACGACACCAAGGCTGCGCCGATGATCGCGAGGAACCGGCGCTGTGTGCCAGGTTGTCCGGGGCGCTTGCCAGTCACGGCAGGGTGCCCGCCCTTTCCTGACGGCGTGTCAGGATGGGGATTTCCGGCAGTGGTGGCCCTGGTTTCGGGCTGATTCTCGTAGTTTTCCATGTCACGATTCTATCTGAAGCCGCATGGAAAGGCAAGGCCCCTTGTGTCCGGATTGGCCGTTCGTGTCCGCAATCGCCCAATCCGGGTCGCGTTGGGACGGCTTCCTGTCAGGATTGGTCCGCGGCAAGCGGTCCGGTCTCTTTTTTTTGATGAACGCCCTGATGCCCGGGAAGGATGTGTCCGGGAACGGGGAAGGCTGTTTCAGCGGGTCTTTCCCGGCACTGTGTCGCATTGGCTTGCCGTATGTGCTATACTTGGTCAAAAAGGGATTGCGGAGCCGATATGCAGCGACTGAACCGGGCCGGTATGCTGGCCATTCTTCTGTGTGTGGGCTTCTTCCCGAATTTTTTGCAGGCCGTCGACAAGGTTGTGCTCCAGCTCAAGTGGCGGCACCAGTTCCAGTTCGCCGGGTACTATGCGGCCAGGGAGTTGGGGTATTACGCCGATGCCGGCCTGGATGTCGAGATCCGGCCTGCAACGCCCGGGCTCGATCCGGTGGACGAGGTCGCCTCCGGTCGGGCGCAGTTCGGTATCGGATCTTCCGAATTGATCATCAACAGGTACAAAGGGAAGGATGTTGTTGTCCTGGCGGCAATCTGTCAGCATTCACCGTACGCGGTTCTTGTGCCGGAGTCTTCCCCGATCAAGACGGTCCATGAGTTGACCGGGAAGCGGATCATGTTCGAACCACAGGCCGCCGAGATTGAAGCTTTTTTACGGAATGAAGGCGTCAACAACTTTTTCAAAATCACGCACTCCCACAACCCGCTCGATATCGTCACGGGCAGGGCTGATGCCATGACGGCGTATGTTACGACGGAACCGTTTTTTCTCAGGCATGCCGGAGTCGAGACCCGCCGGTTTTTACCCGAGCAGGGAGGGGTGGATTTTTACAACGACTGCCTCTTTGCGGACGGAAAGATCGTGGATGGCAACCCGGAGATGGTCCGACGGTTCCGTGAGGCCAGCCTCAAGGGTTGGCGCTATGCCTTCGAGAGACCGCAGCAGATCATCGATCTCATCAAGAGCCGTTATGACAGGGGGATCTCCCGGGCCTTCCTCGAATTCGAGATGAAGGAGATGCGCAAACTCGTCCTGCCCGAACTGGTCGATATCGGGCACATCAACCCCGGGCGCTGGAGACATATCGCCGACACCTACGCCGAACTGGGACTCCTCCCGAAAAATTACTCGTTTGACGGCTTTATCTGGACCAGCGATGAAGGGGATGGTTCTTCCCGCCTGCAATGGGTTTTTGCCGCAGGGCTCACGGCCCTTCTTCTTATTCTGGGGATTGTGCTCCCGATCGTCAGGATCAATCGCCGGTTGCGCGAAGGGGAAGCGCGGCGTCAGGCTCTCTTCGACAGTTCTCCTTTACCGATCGCCTGGGCCTATCCGGACGGCCGGTTCGAATTTCTCAACCGGCGATTCATCACCTTCTTCGGATACGATCTGGCGGAAACACCGACAATCGCATCTTGGGCGGGACTGGTGATTGCCGATGCCTCCGGGCAGGAGGCGTTGCGCCTTCTTTGGGAACATGCCAAGTCCGGATCGGCACAGAGCGGGAAGCAGGGTCATTCCACGGATCTGACCGTGCGCTGTCGGGACGGAGTTGTGCGCGAGGTTGTCGTCCTGACGCAGATTGCGGGCGGGCGGGTGATCATCATGTTTGATGACATCACCGAACGGTCGCGGGCCGAAGAAGCCTTGCGGATGCGTATCACCATGCTGACGGGTGATGGCGGCACGGGGGGGGTGGATCTTGCGTCACTCTTCGACATAGACGAGTTGCAGGCCATTCAGGATTCTTTTTCCGAAGCGACCGGTGTCGCTTCATTGATTACGACACCCGACGGGATTCCGGTCACCCGGCCAGGCAATTTTTGTGAACTCTGCCAGGAAGTCATCCGGTCGACGGAAATTGGCAGGGAGCGCTGCAGGCTCTCTGATGCCCTGGTTGGGCGGTACAATCCCGACGGGCCGAATGTCCAACCCTGCCTGTCTGGGGGGCTTTGGGATGCGGGCGCGAGCATTACGGTCGGTGGCCGGCATATCGCCAACTGGCTGGTCGGGCAGGTCCGGTGCGGTGATCTGGATGAGGGCCGGATGATGGAGTACGCCCGGGAGATCGGGGCCGATCCCGAGCGGTACCGGGAGGCGATGAAGCGGGTTCCGATTATGACGGAGGAGCGTTTCCGGAAGATTGCGGATTTCCTTTTCAAGCTGGCCAAGGAGCTTTCCATCAAAGCATACCGGAATGTCCAGCAGGCCCGGTTCATCGTCGATCTCGAAAAGGCACGCGAGCGACAAAAGGAGCTGCAGAGCCAGCTTGTCCATTCCCAGAAACTCGAATCGATCGGGACGATGGCAAGCGGTGTTGCCCACGAGATCAACAATCCCCTGATGAGCATGATCAATTTTTCAGAGCTGATCCGGGACAGGCTGGCCGTTCTCTCGACCTCCGAGACGGCCGTAGTGGACCAGATCCGGGCTTTTGCCGGCGAGATTATTGATGAGGGGCAGAGGATCGCGACCATTGTGCGCAATCTCCTTGCGTTTTCCCGTCAGGAGGGCGAGTCCGAAGTGCCGTCTCGGATGCAGGAGATCCTGGATGGTCTCCTCTCCCTGATTGGTCGGCTTTTGGACAAGGACGAGATCGAGGTGATCATCGACATCTCCCCCGAGATTCCTCCCCTCCTTTGCAGGCCAAGACAGATTCAGCAGGTCTTGCTCAACCTTGTGACAAACGCGAGAGATGCCCTGAATGAGCGCTTTCCCGAGAGCCACCCCGACAAAAAGCTCCAGATCATGGTGGCCCCGGCTGTCCGGGACGGGCGGACTTGGGTGCGGACGAGTATCAAGGATGCAGGTATGGGGATCCCGCAGGAAATCAAGGACAGGGTCTTTGATCCGTTCTTCACAACGAAATCGACGGGGAAGGGAACCGGGCTGGGGCTTTCCATCAGCTACGGGATTATCCGGGATCATGGCGGACTGATCGAGGTGGAGAGTGCTGCAGGGGGGCCGACACTCTTCCACGTCTGGCTTCCCGCCGGATGAGCCGACCGGCGGTCATGTCCGTTGCTGGCTGTCTCAGGAATCAACGTTTGGTTGCGATGAAACTTCCGGCAGGCTGTCCGTTGAGTGTGACTGTCCCCGCCAGAATGTTGCGCGACGGGATAAATGATCCCGAAAAAACCCACGTATGGAGGCCACGGTCTTTCAGATTGGCCGAGATGGTAAAAGTTATTGCTGTTATTCTTGTTTTTTCGAGACGGGCATCAAAAAACTGATCCATGCCGGTCTGCGGAAGTTCCATCATCTCGACGGTATCCCAATAGACCGGTGTCGTGATCGAGAGTTTGTATTGCAGGCGGGGATAGATGTCCTTGACCGGGACCACCTTCAGGCCGCTGACGGTCAGGACCCGGGTGTTCCACATATTCGTCGTGTCACTGGTTTCGATCAGCCAGGAGCCGGAGACTCTGGCTATTTCGGTTGCATCCGGACCGGGGTTGGGGCGTCTCCAGCCGGACCCGTCATGATAGCGTTGTTCGATGACTTCGGCGGACAGGGCGATGGTCAGCGTGCAGATGAGTGTTGCGAGGATGATGCGGGACAAGTGTTTCATGGCAGGGCTCCGGGATTCAGGATAGCCTGCATCCAGTGCAGGCTCGGGCAAGCATGAGTGGCATGACACCGCCGGGTGGGACATATCACGGATGTGTGGTCAGTTTTGGCCTGACCAATGCCAAGTCTGCATGAAGCACAACAAGGGCGATCGTTCGCCCTTGTTGTGTGCTCGGTCTATGCGCCGGATCAGCCCTGGGTGCTGACGGTCCGCAGGTAGAGTTCCTTGAGCTGGGCATCCGTGACTGGCGAGGGTGCCTCGGACATCGGACAGCTTCCCTTTTGGGTTTTGGGGAAGGCGATGACCTCGCGCAGTGACTCGCACTTCTGCAGCAGCATCACCAGGCGGTCGAACCCGATGGCCAGGCCACCATGGGGCGGGGCCCCATACTTGAGGGCATCCAGCAGGAAGCCGAATTTGACTTTGGCGTCCTCGTCGGTGATCCCCATCAGCTGGAACATCTTGGCCTGGATCGCAGAGTCATGGATACGGATACTGCCGCCCCCAAGCTCGACGCCGTTCATCACAACGTCGTATGAGTCAGAGCGGACACGCCCGATATCGCTGTCCAGAAGCGGGATGTCCTCGGCCTTGGGGGCGGTGAAGGGATGATGGACCGAGTCCCAGCGCTTCTCGTCCTCGTTGTATTCGAAGAGGGGGAAATCGACCACCCAGAGGAGGTTCATCGCCTCCGGGTCGATCAGGCCGAGCTTGTGTCCGAGTTTGATGCGCAGGTTGGCCAGCGCGTCGTTGGTGACCTTCGGTTTGTCGGCGACAAAGAGCAGGAGGTCGCCCGGCTCGGCCTGCATCCGCTTTTTGAGCTCGGCCTGCTGCTCCTCCGAGAAGAACTTGACAATATTGGATTCGAGACCCGCTTCGCTGACCTTCATCCAGGCCAGGCCCTTGGCGCCAAAGACCCCGGCGTACCCGGTAAACTCTTCTTCAATGTCCTTGCGCGAGAATTTGGCACCGCCTTTGGCGTTGAAGCCCTTGATGATGCCGCCGGACTCCGCCAGGGACTGGAAGACCTTGAACGACGAAGCTTTGCCGATGTCGGTGATCTCGACCAGCTCAAGGCCGAACCGGGTGTCCGGTTTGTCCGAACCATAGCGGGCCATCGCATCGCGGTAGTCCAGCCGGGGGAAAGGGGTCGGGACGGTCTTGCCGTAGACCTTGCCGATAACATGGGCGATCAGCTTCTCAACCAGCGCCAAGATGTCCTCTTGGTGAATGAAAGACATTTCGATATCGATCTGGGTGAACTCGGGCTGGCGATCGGCCCGCAGATCCTCATCGCGGAAGCATTTGACGATCTGGTAGTAGCGGTCCATGCCGGCCACCATCAGGATCTGCTTGAAGATCTGGGGTGACTGGGGGAGGGCATAGAAGGAGCCCGGCTGGAGGCGGCAGGGGACGAGAAAGTCGCGTGCGCCTTCGGGAGTGGACTTGTTGAGGATCGGCGTCTCGATTTCGAGGAAGCCCTCGGTGTTGAGAACCTCTCTGGCGGCCTGGGCCAACTGGTGCCGGCGGACCATGTTCTCGAGCATCTCGGGCTGACGCAGGTCGAGGAAGCGGTACTTGAGGCGGAGCTCATCGTTGACCGAGGCGTGTCCGTCAAGCTGGAAGGGCGGGGTTTCGCTGGTGGAGAGGATTTCCAGACTGGAGGCGATCACCTCGATCTCGCCGGTCGGAATCTTCGGATTGATATTCTCCTGGCGGTCGACGACTTTTCCGCGGACGCGGATCACATACTCGTTGTGCAGATGCTCGGCCTGCGCATGGGCGTCGCTGGATGCATCCGGGTTGAAGACAATTTGGGAGTATCCAGAGCGGTCCCTGAGGTCGACAAAGATCACACCACCGTGATCACGTCGGCGCAGAACCCAGCCGGCAAGTTCGACCTCGCGGCCAACGTCTTTTTTTGTGAGCGTACCACAGTATTCATTCCTGTACATCGTGGGGGATTCCTTCCAAATTGTTGATTTCTCGGAGTCTTGTCGGGAAAAAATAGCACTCGCAGAGCGGGGAATACCAATTTATGTATCCTTTGACAGGCTGGTCCATGAGGGGATAGACTGGGGAGAGCGGGCCATCCGGATTGCAGGGACCCGCATCAGTCCGGTTGAGTGGAGAGCGAGCATGAGGAGTGATTCCCCGGGGAGCGTCAGGCGATCCCATGGTACGGCCCGTCAGACCCTGGTGCTCCTGTTGGCTCCCCTTGTCGCGCTGGTGGCGTGGTGGGCTGTCCTCTGTTTTTCCCTGAACGCGATTGTCTTTCCACCCGCCTGGCTTCTCGTGCTCTTTCTTGTGCCGCCCCTTGCGCTGGCCTGTGTTTTGCTGGTCGTTTCCCGTGCGGTTGTGTTCGGGTTTTATAGCGGGGTGACCCGGAGAATCCGGCAGACAGCGGGACTCGAAGGAGACGAGGGAGACGCGACTCCATTTTTCCTCTTCCACTCCGGGCAGGAGCTCGAGATGTTGACGGGGGTGCTTGCATCCTGGAAGCAGGAGGTCGCTGTTTCCCGTGACCGGCTCGCGGGTGTTGCGGGGCTCTGGTCGCTTGAGCCGCAGGCCCGGTTTCCCTGGGCTGGTCGGTCACGGGTCTACCAGCTCAAATCGAACGAACTGAAAAAAGCCAAAGGGTACACTCAAGTCCGGCGGCTTGCGTGTCTTGCCGTCTTCATTGCACCCCCCGGAGAGGAAACAGGCATCCGGAAGCGGTTTGAGTGGATGGCCGAGGTCTCCGGGAGTATTGCCGGGATGGCCGAGGAGAACGGTGGATTCGTTGCCCTCGTCATGGGGCGGGTTCTCCTGCTCGTGTTTTCCCTGGGGAGTGATGAACGGACTCTGGCCATCCGCGCCGTCAAGACGGCGCGCAGTATCCAGGAATTGCTCGCTGCCGAGTATCCGGGCAGCACGGTCCGAATGGCCGGTGATGTCTTTCAGGCGGTCGAGAGTATGGTCCAGGTTTCCGGAGGGCTGCGCTACCATATCGAGGCACCCGAGATTGCGGTTCTTCGGCTTGCAGCGGGAAATACCGGGTTTGAGGGAGGGCTACGGCTCTCCTCGAGACTGGTGGCCAGTATCAAGGCCGGGGAGACGGGATCATGATGGACAGGCTGTGTACCCGCATTACTGAATCGGCCAGGATCAATGGCCGGCATTTTATTTGGCGCACCCTGGCGGCCTCCGTGATTTTGCTTGCCAGTGTCGCCGCCGGACTCGGACTGGTGGCGATGTCCGGAATGGGGATTCCTTTTGAGGGGAATCTCCACATCGCGGGCATTTTTGCCGTGATTGGCGCATTGATTGCCGTCGTGATGGTTGTCCTCATGCGGGCCATGATTCTCGGGAGACTGATCGGCGGGCTGGACCGGATGGACGCCGTGGCCGGGACGAGCGGGCAACAGGGGCGCAGGCTGGCGCTCCGCCTCGAGTTTGAGCAGCTTGAGGAGCGTTTGGCCGGATTTCTGGATGAGCGGCGGGACAGTGTGCTCGGGCAGGAGCGCGAGCGTTTGCTGGCGGTCTCCCGCTACGGCTGGTTCATGCCGCAGGATCAGCTCGAGAGGATTCTGGATGACGAGACATCGGCTACCCTCAAGGGCAAGTCCAAGGAATGTGTGCAGGTATACCTCTTCGTACCGGGTTTGAGCAGGATGGTGCTCGGTCGGGAGGAGGATACCGGGAGCGGCGCACAGGCGGCTTCCTTCCTGAAGAAATATCTGGGCAAGGTCCAGATGCTGGCCCGGTCATCGGGGATGATGCTGGGCGTGTTCTCACTGGATGTGTCGGTCCTGCTGGCGGACGTTCCTTTTGCCGGGAAGCAGTCTGTCCGGAAACGGCTTCCCGGCCTCTGTAAAAAATGGCTGGCGCAGTGTGTGGCGGTCTGTGAGGAAGCGGGGCTGGAAGGGGTCACACCGGTTTGCCTGTGCACGTACGACGGGATCTCCTGGGCACGGGTCCAGTCCGGATCCAGGATCGGTTTCATGATCGAGCCCGGGGTGCTGCAGAGTCTGTCGGGGTGCATCCGTGACCAGAATGCTGCGGGACTCTGGCTTTCAAAGTCTTTTTGTGAACACGCGGCCATCCACAAAGACGAGGTTCCAAACCTGGTGGAGCGCGCTTCAGGGGAGTGGTACTCCCTGGAGTAATGCAGGGACCGGCCCCTCAGGCACGGGCCGAGAGAAGATAGCGGAATTCCTCACTGATGATCGTGATCTGGGCCTTGTCGAAGCGGTTGGCGATGGACATCAGCCGGCGGAGGACTTCGGGGAAGGAGCGGTTGTTCTGGGAGAGTTCTCCCGAGAGCAGGAGATCGAATTCGGCGGCGAGCGAAACCAGGAGGGCCAGGGGGTAGATCTCCTCGCCCTTGAGGCTTTTGGGAAAACCGGTTCCGTCAGCGTACTCGAAGCTCTGACGGACAATCGTGAGGATGTTTTGGTCGATTTCGTGTTTGTCCCGGTCCTTCTCGATGATCTCCGCCGAGAAATCGGGGACCTTGAGATAGAGCGGGTTGCGGGCAAGGCGGAGTTCGCCGATTTTGGCGGCCACAACCTCCTTGCTGGTGCGAAGGAAGCCGATATTGCGCAGGATCGAACCGACGAGGATCTCTTCAGAGCGGAGGCTGTTTTGCATCCCCTGATTGTATTTGAGCTGCCAGGCGTTGTCGATCAGGAGGGCCTTGATGCCCGTGTTGACGGAGTGGACAAAGATTCTGGGGATCACCTTGCGCATCTGGGCCAGCCGCATGATCAGATAGTCATAGCCGGGCAGGATGTTGACAATCGTCATTTCGATGCGCTTGCGCTTTTCGGAATGCAGACCGGCGTAGTCCTTGTGCTCCTTGAGAATCTTGATGCAGAGCTGGATAACTTCGTTGACCAGACTGTTTTCGATTCCGGCAGTCTTGTACTCCTTGACCCGGACAAACCCGCCGCATTTCCCGTCCATCCGGTCGAGATCTTTTTCGGAGAGCACCCGCTCGGTTCCGATCAGAATGCTGTTGTTGAAGTAAAAACTCTCGGCGAGAGTGTACTCCCTCCCTTGTTTGACCTGGGCCCGAAGATCCTCAAGTGCAAGCTCCATCTCGGCCATACGATCTCCCCCATCCTGAACACTGCCAGAATCACCATGACAGTATAGATGGAAGGAGCATTCAGGTCAAGACGGGTGACGCGGGAAAAAGCCGACTTGACGGATTCATTTTCCACCGGGATGGACCGGAATCGTCTGACAGGAGAGGAAACTGGTGTGGGCAGCCTGAGGAGAGGCTGCCGGCGGGTGCATGGCCTGAGGCTGTTCAGAAAAAAGAACCGGGAGAGGTGGCACCGGATGGAGAGGCAAGGGCGGAAATTCTCGCGCTTGACAGCCGGACGGCAGGCCGGTAGCATGAGCCGGAGCTGGAGGGTGTCATGAAACAGGGGATCATGCGGGTTGTACTCGGGTTTCTGGTGTTGACGGGATGCAGCATCTTTCGCGGGCCGGCAAGCGCCGGCGAGAGGAGCGGTGCGGGAAGTGGCGGAGCCGGGGCTGGCAGAACAAGTCCGGCCGGCAACAGGGTGGTCGAGACTGGGAAGCGGCTCTCGTTTGACGAAAAGAGGATTTTCCGCGGGAGTTGCTGGGATTTTGTGACCGGGGTATACCAGGCCGCCGGTTACCCGGAAGGAAAACGGCAGGTGGTTTTTCGGAGGGAAGGGAACGGGTCCTATGCGGACCCCGGCATTCTCGAGCCGGGCGACTGGGTCCTGCATTACAATCTCGAGTTCGGGAATGTTGACCACAGTTCGATCTTTATCGACTGGATCGACAGGGAGCGGGCGCTGGCCCGGACGCTGGACCATGTCGGGATGAACCGGCCGGAGCCCGGGCGCTACCGGGAACACCGCATGACCAAAATATTCATGATCATGCGGGCCAGGGATTGATCAGGACTGCCTGTGTTTTTCGGCTTCCCGTTCACGGAGCTCGACGCGGCGGATCTTTCCGCTGATCGTCTTGGGAAGTTCCGTGACGAATTCGATTTCCTTCGGACATTTGTACGAGGCGGTCACCGAGAGGACATGCTCCTGGAGACGGCGTGCCAGGGCGGGTGAGGGCTCGAATTCCTTCTTCAGGATGACAAAGGCCTTGACACGTTGGCCCTTCATCCGGTCGGGGACACCGATCACGGCCGCTTCCGCAACGGCCTCGTGCTCGACCAGGGCGCTCTCGACCTCGAAGGGACCGATCCGGTAGCCACAGCTCTTGATGACGTCATCCGAGCGGCCGACAAACCAGAAATAGCCGTCGGAGTCGATTGTGGCCCGGTCTCCGGTCAGGTACCAGTCCCCACGGAAGACTTCGGCATTCAGGTCGTCATCATCAAGATACCCGGTAAAGAGCCCGCGGGGATGGTCCGGTTTGACCCTGACAGCGATGTCGCCCTCGGCCCCTGCCGGGACGGGATTCAGGTCGTTGTCGATGACGGAAATCTCGAAGAGCGGAGTGGGCTTCCCCATGGAGCCGTAGCGGGGTGGCATTCCGGCAAAGGTCCCGATCAGGAGCACCGACTCGGTCTGTCCGTACCCCTCGTTGATCTCGAGACCGATCGTGCGTTTCCAGGCCTCGATCACCTCGGGATTGAGAGGCTCCCCGGCACTGGTGCAACGGCGGAGCTCCGCGAGGTCATGCTTCTTGAGGTCCTCGAGGATCAGCATGCGCCAGGCGGTCGGAGGCGCGCAGAAAACCGTAATCCCGTACCGTTCGAGGAAGGAGAGGGCGCGCTCGGGGCGGAACTGGGCATACTGGTGGACGAAGATTGTTGCTCCGACATGCCACTGGCCGAAGAGTGCACCCCAGGCGATCTTGGCCCACCCGGTGTCCGTGATCGTCCAGATCACGTCATTCGGTTTGAGATCATGCCAGAGCTCGGCCGTCGAGCGGTGGGCGAGGGAGTAGGCGTGGGTGTGGGTGACGATCTTGGGATATCCGGTCGTGCCGGATGTGAAGTACATGAGAAGTGGTTCATCGATTTTTGTCGAGCGGGGGCCGTCGAGAGGAACATACTCCGGTGATGCCGGGGACATCCCGGCCCAGAAATTGATCCATCCCGGTCTGTCCTCTCCGACGCAGACGAAGTCCTTGACCGGATCGAGATCGTCTCGGACGGAATCGAATTTGGATGTGTCGTGGGCGCTGGCAATCACCATCCGGATCGAGGCACGGGTGATCCTGTAGGCGATATCCTTGGGCTGGAGTGTGGTGGCGGTGGGGACAGAGACAGCGCCCAGTTTGGCCAAGGCAATCATGACCAGCCACCAGGCCGGGATTCGAGGAAGCATCACCAGGACACGATCGCCTCGTTCGACCCCGAGACCTTGAAGAAAATTCGCTATGCGATTAGACTGTATCCTGAGATCCCGGAAGGTCAGTCGCTCCTCCGAGCAGTCCTCGTCCACAAAATGGAGAGCCACCCGGTTTCCGTTCTCGCGGGCATGCCGGTCGATCACGTCAAACGCAAAATTGAAATATTCCGGATACTCCACTTTGTACTCTGAACGAAACTTCGCATAATCGAATTTGTGGGACATCGTCGATCCTCCTTCTTTTCCTATCCTACCGCGACCATGCCCTGTTGCGCAAGTTTGACGGTTTCAAGTATCCGGGTACCGCGTTCGGCATCTCCCGCCCGGCGACACCTTCACGGCGGGAGCGCAAGCCTCTCCGGGAGGTGCGGGGTGTCAATTGATGGCAGGCAAGCCCTGCTCCAGCAGAGTGGTTGCCGTCCTGGCGTCCAGGGGCTGCCCGAAGAGGAAGCCCTGGATGAAGTTGCACCCGGCCTCCTCGAGGAAGGCGAGTTGTTCGGGTGTCTCGACCCCCTCGGCGATGATGTCCAAACCGAGGCTGCGGGCCATGGCGATGATGGCCCGGGTGATCGACATGTCTTCACGGCTGCCCGGGATATCGTTCACAAAGGAGCGGTCGATCTTGAGCATATTGATCGGGAAATGCTTGAGGTACCCCAGAGACGAGTATCCTGTCCCGAAATCATCAATGGATATCCGGATTCCCATACCGTGGAGTTCGTTCAGGAGATGGATGCTCGTGTCGTAGTTTTTCATCGCCACTGTCTCGGTGATCTCGATCTCGAGAGCCTGGGGCGGGGTTCCGGTCCGTTGCATGACAGCACCGACCAGATCCAGCATGTTCCTGTTTTCGAACTGCCTGGCGGAGAAATTGATGGCAACATGGATATCCGTATGTCCGTCCAGCCGCCAGGCCGAGATATGCTCACAGGCCTGGGTCAGGACCCACTCTCCGATGCTGATGATTAAACCGGTTTCTTCGGCCGTGGGAATGAAGTCCAAAGGTGAGACCAGGCCCCGTGTGGGGTGGCGCCAGCGGATCAATGCCTCAAAACCTTTGATCCGGCGTTCGGGGAGGGCGACCATCGGCTGGAAGAAGAGCTCGAATTCGTGGTTTTCGAGGGCCAGCCGCAGATCGTTTTCGACCTGGAGCGCGTGTAGGGCCTGGCTGTGCATGCCCTTGTCAAACACGATGTAGCGGGCACCTCCGGCGGCCTTGGCGCGGTACATGGCTGTCTCGGCATCCCGGAGCATCTCTTCGGGGCGGGTATAATCCTGTTGATACATGGTCAGGCCGATGCTGATCGTGGGATAGATCTTGCTGTGGTTGATAACGATCGGCAGGGAGAGTGCTTCTTGGATCCGGCGGGAGAGACGGGTCGCAAAGACGATGCTCTGGACACTCTCGAAGAGGATGGCGAATTCGTCACCACCCAGGCGAGCCAGGGTGTCTTCGGAGCGGAGATAGGCCTGCAGACGGGCAGCTACCCGGACAAGCAGGGCATCGCCGCCGGAATGGCCCAGGCTGTCGTTGATCAGTTTGAACCGGTCAATATCGATGTAGAGAATGGCAAATCCGGAGTCGTTGCTCCTGCGGGAGCGGGCCATCGCGAGCTTGAGACGGTCCATAAAGAGCGAGCGATTGGGGAGATTCGTGAGCGGATCGTGGAAGGCATCGTGCAGGAGGGTAAATTCAGCGTGTTTGCGTTGGGTAATGTCGGACTGCGAGCCGGCAACCCGGGTGACCGCACCGGCCTGGTCACGGACCGCCAGCCCGTGGCAGATCATCCAGCGCCAGCCGCCATCCTTGTGCCTGATGCGGTATTCCACTTCGATGCATTCGCTTTCGCCCTGGAGATGGGCCGCGATGGCGGACTTCAACCGGGGGAGGTCTTCGTTGTGGACGAGATCGTACCACGTGTCGAGATCGGGGCGGATATCGCGGGATGTGTAGCCGAGCATCTCGTACCAGCGCTGGCCGTAATAGACGACGCCACTGGCAAGATCCCAATCCCAGAGCCCGTCATTGGTGGCCCGTGCCGCCAGTGCATAGCGTTCTTCACTGTCCCGCAGGGCCTGCTCCGTCCGGTGGCGCTGTGTGATGTCACGGCAGACCAGGAGAATCAGGTCTTCGCCGGAGATCCGCATTCGGCTGGCCGTCATCTCGGCCGGAAAGACCCCGGTATTGTGGCGGCTCAGCCGCCCTTCCCAGATGTGCGGGTGGGAATCGGTCAGCTTGGAGATCCGTTCGAGGGTATCGCGGGTCGCTTCGGGATCCTGGATTTTCGATACAGGCTGATGGAGGAGCTCGTCTTTGGAGTATCCGAGGAGGTGGCAGGCCGCCGGATTGACCTCCGTGATGAGAAGAGGGGCGGTCGCCGGATCCCCGCTCAGGATGCAGGCGCCATAGGGCAATTCGTCCGAAAAAGCGTGCAGGAGCCGGGCTTCGATAGCCGAGAGGAGGCGCCGGCGTTGCTGGCTGATAAAGCGGGCAATCAGTTCACTCAAGCGGGAGGCCAGCCAGCCTTCTTCGGCCGAGAGGCGGGAATGCACGGATGCCGGGAGATTGGCCAGGACAAGAAGACCGACAGCGTTCTCGTCCAGGGAGAGAATGATCAGGCGGCAGTCTTCGTTCGAGATCCGGGAGAGGATATCCCCTTCCCGGGGGCCGGCTTCCGGGAGGAGTTTGGCCGGGGATTGAAAAGGAGAGCGAGATCCCGTGATGGCCGGAAAGAGTTCGTGGTTGAGGGGCATGGCTGTATCGTAAATCCGCCGGGCAGCAAAGGATGCCAGCTCCCGCATGTCTTCAATATTCGCTCCCGAGTCCGTGCTGACAAGGATCCTGACCAGCCCGCAGGCAAAATACTCCCGGAGGTGGGTGGTCAGCCTGCGGAGGGCCTCAGGCAGGCTGAGCCTGTCCGCATCGGCGAGAAGGGAGGCAAAAGGCATGAAGAGGGAGCAGAGAGCATGGGCTGCATGGAGCAGTCCATCATTCCCGTCTCCCTCGCCGAACGTCTGGTGACATACGCTGTAGTCTTCCACGAGGCGTGCTCCACTGGCATATCAAGTAGTTGGTATAGAGTACCCTATGGTATGCGAAACTGCAAGTACTAGTCTACGAAAATGAAATATTCGGGAAAATCGGAGCGGACTCCAAATCAGTATTTATACGTATTTACAGCAGCGGCGGAATAGCGCAAGCTGGAGGAGGTTCGGCTGATGAACAGGTTTTCGTAGGGCAAAGACTGGTAACATCAACCAGATATGATATACTGACTCCGGATTGACGGTGTGGGGCAGGAGGAGATGCAATGTCGGTGGATTTCGAGGGGCTCTTCGAGAGTTTTGTGGCCGAGTCGTCCGAGATGCTGGACAGAGCCGAGGGCTCCGTCCTCGAGCTTGAGAAGGGCTTCAATAAAGAAGTCGTGAATGACATTTTCCGGGCATTTCATACGATCAAAGGGGATTCCGGAATCTTCGGCCTTCAGGAAATCACGGATACGGCCCATGCACTGGAAAACATGCTGGATCTGATGCGGGCTGAAAAACTCGAAGTTTCCATGGAGCGGATTGATCTCCTGCTGACAGGGATTGACCGGCTGAGACAGATGATTGCCGCCGCACGGGTTGGTCCGGGCGGTGTGCAGCTTTCCAGCGATGGTGATGTCAAGACATTGCTGGATACCCTGCACAAGGCGATTGCCGGGGATCGTCAGGTTCCGGTGAAAAAGCCCCAGACGATTGTCAGGCAGAATTCCGTCGGAGAAGGCGGGAGTTTTTCCCTCAGGGTTCCCAAGCGCTATCGTCTCGATGCCGAGGCGAGAGGGCACTATCTCAGCCTTGTCTACGTTGATCTGTACGCGCAGGGAATTTCTTCGCTTCTCGAGATCAGGCAGATTCTCGACAACCTCGAGGATCAGGGGAGCCTGTTGATGCAGGGTGTGCTCGAAAACATGCTGCCGGGACGTGGGCCGGGAGCCGATGGTTCGCTCCTCCCGTATTACATGGTGTTGGCAACACAAGGTCCTGTTGAACCATTTTTGGAACACCACGGGATTGGCGGGAAAGTCCTGCGGGTGCTGCACACCCCGAAGGGACAGAATGCCGTTCCGGTGGGGGGGGCGGCCGTTCCGGTCGATCTGGTCGAGGATGACGCGGGTGTTTCCGGAGAAGTGGGGACCGGCGGGGCCACACCGGCTGTTCCGGCTCCGTTGCTGGCTGGGGAGAATGCGATCCGTGACGACAGGAATGCCGAGGAGGGTGTTCTTCTCGATGAGGGACGGGGAACGGCAGGCATGATTGTCAAGATGCCTGCCAAAAAAACAAAACAATCCGCAGTCGAAGCGCCTCCGTCCGCGATGCCTCCCGCTGAACCGAAAGAAAGTCCTTCATTAAAGAATGCCAATCAGGCTATCCAGTCGATGAGAGAGTCGTCCAGCGAGACGCATCTCAAAGTGAGTGTGACTCTGCTTGATGAACTGATCAATCTTGCAGGGGAAACCATCATTGCGCGGAATGATCTGATGCAAAAGGTGGAAAGGATCAAGGACCCGGCACTGGCGGTGACTTCAAAAAAAGTGAGCTACCTGGTGACGAAGCTGCAGGAGAGTATCATGCGGACAAGGCTCCAGGAGATCGGAACGATTTTCCAGCGTTTGCCGAGGCTCGTGCGGGATATTTCGTTGTTGACGGGCAAGCAGGTCGAGTTGGTCACCGAGGGCGGGGATGTCGAGCTGGACAAGACCCTGATCGATGCCATCGTCGATCCGGTGATGCACATGGTGCGGAACTCGATTGACCACGGAATTGAAGCGCCCGAGATCCGGATCCGGGCGGGAAAGCCTGAAAAGGGAATCCTCAAACTCTCGGCAACGCTCAGAGGCGGAAACGTGATCCTGAGGATCATTGATGACGGGAAGGGGCTCGATGCCGATGCCATCCGGAACAAGGCACTGGCAAAAGGTTTGATTACCGAACGACAGGCGGCAGAGGCGACAAACGAGGAATTGTTCGAACTGATTTTCGAGCCGGGTTTCAGCACGGCCGAGACGATTACCCAGACCTCGGGCCGGGGTGTCGGGATGGATGTTGTCCGGACCAATTTCAAGCGGGTTGGCGGAACGGTTGACGTGTCGAGCGAGAAGGGCAGGGGGACGACCATCACGGCGACGCTTCCCCAGACACTCTCGATCATCACCTGTCTGATGGTGGAGATTGCAGCGAAGCGGTACGCGATGCCACAGCAGAATATCGAGGAACTGATCCTGATCGATCCGGAGCAGTTGACGACAGTCGAATCCCACATCATGTACCGCTTGCGGGGACATCTCTTGCCACTCGTGAAGATTGGTGAGGTGCTCTATCCCGGGAGGCAAGCGGAGCAGGAGCCGAGGTATATCGCTGTTGTCCGTTCGGACAGGCACCGCTTCGGGATGATGATCGACGATATCATCAATCCCGAGGAGATAGTGGTCAAGCCGCTCGGAGAGCATTTCTCGGATCTGACGATCTTCTCGGGAGCGGCCATCCTTGGAGACGGGGAAGCGGTCCTGATTCTCGACATCCCGGGAGTTGCCCGTTTTACGAATCTGCAAAGCAATATGCGTGAAGATCTTGAAGCATCAAGGGACCAGGCTGCTGCCGACGAGAAAGAAAGCGGCTATCTTCTGGTCGGTGTGGCGGGAAACCAGTTCGCCATGCCGGTCAGTTCCGTGCCGAGGATCGAGAAGATCACGAGCGAGAGGATCGAGTCTTTCATGGGGATCGAGACGCTCATCTTCAATGACGAGATTGTGCCCCTTCTCCGGTTGCAGACGGTGTACCGGTTGGCCCGTCGGGAAGCCGTCGGAACTGATCTCTATGTGCTGATCTTCAATGTGCACGGGATGCGTGTCGGAATCGTGGTGGACAGCATCAAGAGTGTGGTAGGAAGTATCGGACATGTCGAAACCGGTGCCTATCTGGGAGAGTCCGTCAACGGGCAGGCGATCGTGAACGGCGAAAAGACGGTTGTGCTTGATGTGATCGACCTGATCGGACGGATGCAGCAGACAAAGTTCCGGGAGCTCCGGGCCTATATTGAAAAGGGCGCGCCGGACAGCGCGTCAGCCATGGAAACGACGGAGGCCTGAGACCCATGAAAATTGATGATTCGACGATTGTTGGCGGCCGGCAGATTCTGACCTGGAAGATCGGGGAGCGCCTGTTCGGAATGGATATCGGACATTGCCGGGAGGTTGACAAAGACAAAGTGATCGTGGCGGTTCCGCATTCGAGAAAAGAGATCGCGGGGATTGTCAACCTGCGGGGTGATGTTGTGACAGTGATCGATCTCAGGGTTCTCCTGGGCGGTGAGGCGGCGAAGGCTGCAGATGACCAGATGTCGGTGATCATCAGGCTCAAGTGCCGGAATCAGCATGTGGCACTCAAGGCCGATTCCATCTATGACGTCCTCTCTGTGACGAATGACCAGTTTGAAGGGACACCTGCGCATCTGTCGGAAATCGAGGCGCGGTATATCCAGTCCGTGGCGATGACACCCAAGGGTTTGGTGGTGATTCTGAACCCGGACGAGATTTTGAGAGGAGCATCCTGAGAGGATGACAACGGGAAACAGAAAAAAAATCCGGGTGATGATCGTCGATGATTCCCTTGTGTTCAGGACACTTCTCAGGGATGTGCTCGGAGATGACGGAAGAATCGAAGTGGTGACACAGGCGGTAAACGGGAAGCTGGCCTTGCCCCGGATCCGCCATTATCAACCCGATATTGTGATTCTTGACCAGGAGATGCCCGAACTCAACGGGTTGGAGACATTGGAGCTTTTGCATAAGGATTTCCCCGAGATCGGGGTGATCATGTTCAGTTCGCATACCGTTGAAGGCGCCCGGGTGACGATCCGGGCACTTGAACTGGGCGCGCTGGATTTCGTGACCAAGCCCGATCCGGCCAAGGGAGATGCCGCAGCCTATATCAGACGGACACTGATTCCCCTTGTCGTGGAATTGTCCGATATCGGTGTGGCCTGGCCTGCCGGGCAAAAAGAGGTGCAGGCGACCGGCGAGCCGGCTCCGGTGACAAAGGGGATTTTCGGAGCCTGCACGTGTTGTGCCCTCGGGATTTCCACCGGAGGTCCGGCCGCGTTGCACATTCTCGTGCCGAAACTTTCGGTATCCATCCGTGGGCCTGTGGTGATCGTACAGCACATGCCGAAGCTCTTCACGAAGCAGCTGGCGGACAGTCTGGACGGAATCTCGAAGGTGCATGTGGTCGAAGGAGCCGACGGGATGACGCTTGAAAAAGGGACGGTTTATATCGCCCCCGGCGGGCTGCAGATGGAAGTTGTGCAGGGCAGGGACGGGGCGGCCCGATTGAGGGTTTTTGACGGCCCTGCGGAGAACAACTGCAAACCGGCGGTGAACGTCCTGTTCCGGTCGGTGGCAAAGACCTATGGCGGAAAAGCACTTGGTGTGATCATGACCGGGATGGGGAATGACGGATACGAAGGGTTGCAGGTGATGAAATCACAAGGCTCGCTGGTGCTTGGTCAGTCCGAGAAGAGTTGCCTGATTTTTGGAATGCCGGCCCAAGCGACACGCGAGGGTATTGTCGATGATTCGTTGGATATTGACGGACTCGCAGCACGGATCAATTATCTCATGGGGGGATCCTGATGAAGGAGAAGGCCCATGGCACTTGAACACGCGAGACTGGTGGCTGCGATCCACAAGCTGACAGAGGTGTATCTGGAGGATGACAAACTCTATCTCCTCGACAGCAGGCTCGGGGAGCTGCTCAAAAAATCCGGAGTGCGGAATTGGGACGATGCAGCGCAAAAACTCGAAGCGGGGACGGACAAGGAGTTCATTGACGGACTCGTGGACCGGATCACAACCCATGAGACCCGATTTTTCCGCGATGAAAGCATCTTCGATGCCCTGGTGATGCAGATCATTCCGGAGTGGCTCAAGAGGAACGGGCTCGCGGTGGACGGGATCTTCGGGAATACGATGAACGTCTGGGCGAGTGATGCAGGAACGACGATCAGCAGCAGCATGAATCCTATGGGCGGAGTCGGAGCGGGCGGGTTGAAGATCTGGTGCGCCGCCTGCTCGACCGGTCAGGAGCCCTATTCGATAGCGATGATGTTGGCAGAGAAGATGCCGAGAGTCTCGGCCATTGCGAGCATCCTGGCGAGCGATATCAGCCAGGATACCTTGCGTCGGGCGAGGGAAGGCGTGTATACCCGGTTTGAGATCGACAGGGGGTTGCCGGAAAACTACCGCAAGCGCTACTTCACTGCGGATGGGGAAAAGTTCAGGATCAATGAGACCATGAGGAATGCGATCGTTTTCCGGCCGGTGAACCTGATCAGCGATCCCTTCCCGACCGGTCAGGATATCATCTTCTGCCGGAACGTATCGATTTATTTCACGGAAGAGCAGAAGAAGATACTCTACAGGCGATTGAAGGAAGCATTGAAGCCAGACGGAATTCTGGTGCTCGGTTCTGCCGAGTCACTCTCCGGCTACCTCGAGAATTTTGTGATCCGCGAGTTCGGGCTGGCACGATACTACGAGGTCAATGCATCAGGGGTGTACATATTCAAGCGAAAGAGTACCGGTTCGCCCGGATAAGCAGGCGTATGGAGAATTCGGCGGTTGCACACGGGCGACCGCATGCCAAGTTGGAGGAACGAAATGGCTGAGAAGGTACTGATTGTCGATGATTCTGCGATCATGCGGAATCTGGTGCGGCAGACACTCTCATCGGGCGGATATGAGGTTGTCTTGGCGAATGACGGGATGCAGGGGCTGGAGGCATGGCGGTCTTCGGCCGGCTCGGTGGATCTGATCATTACCGACATCAACATGCCTGTGATGGACGGGATCACCTTGATCAGCGAAATCCGGAAGATGGATGAGGACGTGCCGATTCTTGCACTCACATCCGAGTCCGACGTGGAGATGCGAAACAAAGGGGTCGATGCCGGCGCGAATGGCTGGATTGTGAAGCCCTTTCACGGGGCACAGTTTCTGGATATTGTCAGACAGATTCTCGCATGAAGCGGACAAAGTTGGAAATAGGTACTTTTTCCCATTCCATTTTTTGAAAAATGGTGCGATACTCAAGGAGATATATGACTCCTTGTGGGTTTTGCATCAAGACGCGTCCGTTGGACCGTCTCCGTCCTTCAGTGGCCGTCCAGTCGGGGCTCCCCGGCCGGACGGCCATTTTTGTTTATGGCCTGCTTTGTTGTCCGGCCGGGCCCGGAGCGATGCCTTTCCACCGCCATGGTGCAGTTTTTAGGTCGTCAGCCCAGGGCCGGAGCGACGGACCGGTTTTTTCAATGTCGGTGTTGCGTGCTGACCCGGCTGGACATGCAACCATGGTGCATTTTCCTGTTTTTGCGCTCTTTTGGCCTTCGCCATGGTGCATTTTTCGTTCAGCTAAGGCTACTGACATGCAACTATGGTGACAGTTTCGCGTGCTGCCGTCTTTTGGAGCCTCGCCATGGTGCATTTTCCTTCACAGCAACGATTCCGGCTGCGGACTATGGTGCTTTTTGGAGTCCGGCGTACCCGGCATGAGAATGCAGGAGCGGTATCGTCCACGAAAGCATTTTTCAGTGTTCAATAGCCCGGAGTTCCCGGATTTTCGAGAGGACGGCCGTGGCGTGCCCGGCGACTTTGACGTTGGACCAGACATGGGCGATCATCCCGTCCGGATTGACTAGAAAAGTCGAGCGGACGGTCCCCATATACTCTTTCCCGTAATTGACTTTCTTTTGCCAGACACCCCACCGCTCTTGAATCGTGTGCCCGATGTCGGAGAGGAGACGCAGGGTGATTCCTTTTGAGGAGCGGAACCGGCAGTGGCTGGCCGGGGAATCACCACTGATGCCAAGAATTTCAACGCCCAGCGCTGAGAAATCCCCGGAGAGTTGGCTGAATGCCTGTCCTTCAAGGGTGCATCCCGGGGTGTTGTCCTTGGGATAGAAATAGACCACCAGCCAACGCCCTCGCCAGTCCGGGAGGTGCACCATGGTGCCATCCTGATCCGGAATATCCAGAGCCGGGGCCGGTTGACCCGGTTCGAGACGGGGTGTGCAGGTTCTGTCCGGCGCTTCCGTTTTCGGCAGAGAAGATTTTTTTGACGGGGGTTTTCGGGGAGACGGTTTTTTTGCTGCACCGAGTTCGTCCCGACTAGCTTGCAGAAGCCGCCGGAGAAAATCCCGGTCATCCAGCTGGTGTTCGATCACAAAGGCGGTTTTGGCTCCCGGGTAGGGAGGGGCCTCGGTCGGGTTGCCGAGAAGAACACGACCGGCTTCGGTTGATTTGACAAACAACCTGTTGTCACAGATCAGGCCAACAAGGATTCCGTCCAGGTAGAGGGCGTATTCGCCAAACATCTTGTGGGTCGTTATCTGGCCTGCCAGACGGCAGGCCTCGGCAACAAGGGTGACAAAGTCGGGACTCGAGGCCATGCCGGATCCTTTCAGTCAGAGGTCAAAATGAATCGAGATCGTCCTGGTCCAGCGGACGGACCGTATCGGTGCCCTCCTGCCTCTGGACGGGTGGCGCAGGCCGGTGCTGCGCTCCCTGCCGGACCGGGCCCCGGACAGGGGCGGCCAGCTCGAGGTGTTCGGTCTGTCCGATCAGTCCGGCCAGATCACCGGCCATCGACTTGAGGTCACCGGCTTGGCCGGAGAGCTCCTCGGTCGAGGCTGCTGTCTCCTCGGCATTGGCGGCATTCTGCTGGACAATGATCTCCATCTCGGAGACTGCTTTGTTGACCTGCTCGATCCCCTGGGCCTGCTCGCGGTTCATGGTCGTGATGTCGGCCACAAGCTGCACAACCTTTTGTGAGAGAGTTTGGTTGGCCGAAAGGGCCTTGCTGACTTCGGCAAAGGCCTCGGAGGATGTCCGTGCCGCGTTGACCGAATCCTCGACCAGCCGGTTTGTATCCGTTGTGGCCGTGGCGGCCCGCTGGGCCAGGGCACGGACTTCGGAGGCCACCACGGCAAAGCCGGCACCGGCCTCGCCGGCTCTTGCTGCCTCGACTGCGGCATTGAGGGCGAGGAGATTGGTCTGGAATGATATTTCGTCAATCGTTTTCAGGACCTTTGCGGTTTCGGCACTCGTGCGCTGAACATTTTGCATCGCGACATTCATTTCGCCGAGGCGGTCGCTGATGGCCTGAAAGGTCGGCCCGACCTCTTCAAGCATGACCCGGTTGGTCTGGGCTGCGCTTTCGGCACTGTGACGGGCATGGCTGGCGGTCTCCTCAATGGCGGCCGCCTGGGTCGAGGCTCCCGAGGAGAGGCTCTGGCTGGCAGTGGCAAGCTGGCCGGCCGAGGCCGAGACGTAGCCTGAGGCGTCATTGAGCTGGATCGATATCCGTGCCAGGGGGCGGATGATGGATTTTCTGATAAAGATCTGGAGGACCAGGACCAGAAGGGCCATCCCCCCAAGTGAGAGGAGGCTGGTAAAGAGGATCAGGTTGTTGATGTCCTTTTGAAAGACATCCATGGTGATCACAACGCAGAGAGACCAGGGCTCTTTTGAGGACCCGAAGGTGATCGGGGCATAGTACTGGTACGAACTGGTTCCGGTGATGGCCGAGGGCTTGAGGAGGGAGTAGGACTTTCCTTCCCTGATGGCAGCCAGGAGGGCTGTCTTGTGCTCGGGCGAGTCATCGCCAACGATCTTGCCGACCTGTTCCTTTTTTGGGTGTGCAACCCGCATCCCGTTGTTGGCAATCAAAAAGACATACGCCTGGCCGGCAAAGGGTTTTGTGGCGGCTATCATCTGCTGGAAGCGGTCCATCGAGATGTCGATGCCGGCGACCCCAACGGTCTTTTGTCCGTCCTTGATCGGGGCGCAAAAACTGACCACCATGGTGTCCTTGCCCGCAATCTGGTAGACGGTAGGCGGTGTCACGTATACCAGGCCAGTTTTGAGCGGGGTCTGGTAATAGGCCGAGTTTTCCTTTTCGGCCTCAAAATCAACACAGGCCTCGTAATTGAGGCCCGTATCGGTTTTGTTCCAGTAGCCGGCAAAGCGTCCATCGGGGGTATTCCCGGGTGTCCCGCGCTGGCGGGCATCCTGCCCGTCGATGGCGTTGGGTTCCCAGACATTCCAGATGCCAAAGAAGTGTTCACTCCGCTCGAGGATGTTTCGCATGATGGTCGAAAAAACCTGTCGGCGCTCGGCGGCAGGGAAACGCCCATAGCCCGATCCGATTCCGGCCAGGGTCTCGGCCGCGACCAGGGCCGGGCTGAGGGTGTCCTGGACAAGCATGGCCACCCGTTCGGATTCGAGGCGGGCTTCGCGGTAGATGGAGTTTTCAAGCATGCC
>DAIREN010000023.1:2016-26590 GCA_036795535.1 Spirochaetota bacterium | reverse complement strand
GGCGCCGGGAGCCCGACCGTTCGGGGGGAGATTGTCTTCATGAATGCGGCCGGAAAACGGCTCCTCAATCTCCCCCCGAACGGTCGGGCTCCCGGCGCCTCCCGACTCTTCGAAGGGATTGCCATCCGGGACGCCGGTTCCGACTGGTCGCAGGCTGTCGAAACGACCCTGATCCTCCCCTCCGGCGGATCGATTGATACAGAAATCCTCGCGACAGCCATCACCTTCCGCGGACGGCCATGCATCCAACTCCTCTGCCAAAATATCACCGCCCGGAAGCAGCGGATGGATTCCGAGCGACAGGCCCACAAAATGGAGGCCATAGGCCGGCTTGCCGGTGGCATTGCCCATGATTTCAACAACATCCTGACGGCCATTCTCGGGTACTGTGAACTGGCGCAGCTCCAGATTCCTGACGAATACCCTGGACGGGAAGAAATCGAGCAGATCCGCCAGGCTGCGGACCGGGCCAGTGGCCTGACCCGCCAGCTTCTGGCATTCAGCCGGCGCCAGGTTCTGCAGCGCAAACTCCTCGATCCGGTCCTGATTGTCAGCGAGATGGAAAAACTCCTGCGCCGGGTGATCGGTGAAAACATCGAACTGATCATCAATACCGACCCGGAGGTTTCACCGATTCTCGCGGACGCCAGCCAGATGCAACAGGTTGTCATCAATCTTGCAGTCAATGCCCGGGATGCCATGCCTGAGGGCGGTACGCTGACAATCGAGATACGCAATTCGTCCACGCCAAAAACCCTGTCGGGAGTCGAATTGCTCGTGAGCGACAATGGATGCGGCATGTCCGAAGACATTCGCCGCCATCTTTTTGAACCGTTCTACACCACCAAGGCGCCCGGACAGGGAACCGGACTCGGTCTCTCGACCGTATACGGGATCATCACGCAGACGGGCGGAACCATCTCGGTCCAGAGCAGCCCAGGCGCGGGAACCACCTTCCGGATATTCTTTCCCGCCGCTGACCCGTCCCTGATCACCCCGCAAACATCCCCGATTGATACCGACACCCACGGCATCCACAACGAGACAGTCCTCTTGATCGAAGACGACGCGATGGTACGGTCTCTCGCAGCAACCTTCCTCCGCAGAAACGGCTACGTCGTCCTGGAAGCCGACAGCGGCTCGACCGGACTGGCCATGGCCCAAACACAGCAGGGACGGCTCGATCTTCTGCTGACCGACATGATTCTGCCCGACCAATCCGGTGAAAAAATCGCCAAACAGATCCAGGCCAACCATCCGGAGACAGCTGTTCTTTTCATTTCCGGCTATGGTGACTCGAGATCCCGGACCGGCCAGGAGAAGAGCCAACCCAGACTCCTGCAAAAACCCTTTACCGGCAGCGAACTCCTGATGACGGTCCGCCAGATCCTCCTCCACCCGCGGGGCTAAACTTTTTTTGTCCAGTGTCGATATTCAGAAGGTATCTTGCTGCACAGGCGCGCCCAGATTGTTTGTTGCCGGATTGCAGCCCGGAGGGAACCGCATGACGCGAATCTACAGCTATGACGAATATAAGGAAATGACATTCGAGGCCGTCGAGGACTTCAACAACCGTGAATACGGGAAGGCCCTGGAAAAATTCCTCGATCTGGCCGAAACAAACCCGGAGAATCCCAAGGTTCATGAAATCCTGGTTCTGATCTACCTCAAGCTCGACATGCTCGACAAAGCACAAGCAGAGTTCGAGACCTATCACAAACTCTTGGGACAGAGTGTGCCCGGACTCGCCCTTCCACCCCGGAAGACCTTCGGACAGCTCGCGTCCGAAGCCGGCGACCGTGTCGAACTGGAGCGGGCTTGCGATGCCATCATGAGCGGGAGCGAAAAACTCGACCCTTGGCAGAGTACAGACATGGTCTCGAAACTGGGTATCGTGTACATGTCCCAGGGCGAGTACCGCAAAGCCGAAGAACTCCTTCTGGGATTCAAGCAGAAGCTACTCGAAAACTGTCCGGCCGGGATCCGCGAGAGCATCGCCGTCTGAGTACGTCCCGCAACACGGGTCAGTCTTGATCACACCCCGGCAACTCGCCGGGGTGTTCAGCATCCGGGCTCAGGGCCTGCCCTCGGGCGGGATGTCCAGACAGACCACACAGATATCGTCCTCGTAATCCAGTCCACCCCTGAATTCACTCAGCTCGGCAAGAATGGCATCCACACAGGCTGAGGAATCGAGACCGGCTGTCCTCTGGAGGACACCGTCCATGGCTGATCCACCAAAGAGATCCTCCGGGTTCTCATGTGGCGCCGATTCAAGAAGCCCATCGGTACAGAGAAAGATGCGGCAATACCCGGGCAATACTGATCGTGCACTTTTGTACTCCCTGCCGATTCCGGCGAGGCCACCCCCGGACATGACCGCCAGAGGGAGATTATGCCAGGGCCCCTCCAGCTTTGATACGGTTCCGGACGCGACAAGCCAGGGGTCACCATGACCGGCATTCGTCCAGACCAGGGTTCGAGACCGGTAGTTCACAATTCCGTACCAGGCCGTCACGAAATTCCCCCCGGTTTGACCGTTCAAAACGGTATTCAGTGCATCCATCAGGGCTGCCGGATCCCGGGCCAGACTGCCCGCCTGAAGAAGAAACGCCTTGATCATGCTGGTAATCAGCGCCGCCGGGACTCCGTGCCCAGAAACATCACTGATGAAGCAGCCCACCTCATCCGGGTCGCCGGTCTGAAGGAAATCGAAATAATCCCCGCCAACCTTGCTCATCGGAAGATAGGCGAAGGCGATTCCGGGTCCCGGGACGGCCCGGGGAACAATCTGCATCTGGATTCTGCGTGCCAGATCGAGTTCCTGCTCCATGGTCTCATTCCGCCGCCTGAGGAGATTGCGTTCGTTTTCCAGTTCGTGCATGAGGGTCTTGAGACTGGACTCGGCCCTGCGTCGTTCAGCGATCTCCTCTTCAAGCTGGAGCGTCCCCCGCAAGTCGTGCGCCACCAGCACACCGCCCGCGATCGACTTGTAGCGATCGGCAACGAGGGACAAAAACAGGACTACAGGAACCTGTATCCCCGAGGAAGCATGGAAATGCGCCACAAACCGCGCACAAAGCGTGGGCTGAACGCGGATGTTTCCGAGCTCCCTGTCAAACTCTTCCCTCTCGACGAGCAGATCCCTGACGGGACGCTTCCGCAACTCCGAAACCCGATATCCGAGATTTTGTACAACCTGGGGGTTGGCATCGACAATCCGTGCGTCGTCATCAAGAACAAAGAGCATGTCCATCATGCGCATCATGATCTCGCCTGCGGCAATCCCCGGATCCATTGCCAGCAACCGGTGCCGCCGGACGGCATACCAGATCCCGAAGAGCGTGATCAAGGTCAGGATTGCCCCGGGAGCCGGGAGCCCAGGCGCCAGTTCGGGCAGCACAAGATTGGCTGAATAGACAGCGACAAGGGTCACCAATCCCGACCAGGCAATGATCCGGGCCTGCTTTCTCTCCCGACCTTTGCGGCCCCACCGGAGCAAGTGGATTGCTGCCGCAACAATCGACGAGGAATTATAGACAACAAAAACGATGTAGGACAACCTGGCAGGATCATGGACAAGAACTGTTCCCCATGGTCCTCCGGCAAACCCGGAA
Source organism: Spirochaetota bacterium (assembly GCA_036795535.1). GTDB lineage: Bacteria > Spirochaetota > JAGLSM01 > JAGLSM01 > JAKPMW01 > JAKPMW01. Next base: position 22,973 of record DAIREN010000023.1, on the reverse strand, counting down.
ACAAGGACAGGATCGGACAGATTGCACAAAAAAAACACAAATCCGGCGAGATAGGCCGGCACGACAAGCCGCCATCCCCCGTGACCAACCAGGCGGAGTGAGAAATGCAGGAAAAGCGCCGGAATCAAACTCCACCCGAGGGCGCCGAAACGATACCAGCCCCAGAGTGCGACACTGTCCGTTCTTGCATCAAGGAGGGTCACAGCCAGGAGACTCATCGTCCAGATGACGTTGGCCAGGCAGAGCGCAGCATGAATCCGGTTCAGAGAGCCCCGGGGATCACGGCGTAAAACATGGACACCCTGAAAAAGGCTGATCCCGATCAGTCCTGCAAGTGTCAAATCGAACAGATTCACCTGACCACCAACCATCATGTATATTCGTTCCACTTTACCACAAACGGGCTGGAGATTCCATCCTGCTCAACGTTCCAAAAAGGTTTCCAAAGAGTCCGGATTGCCTCTTGACAGCGGAGATAAACCCCCATACAATCACAGACAGAGCATCCAGAAATACACTCAAAGGACGAGCCGTATGCGTATTGTCATCTCAAACTGCAGACCGGAAGAGGCTGATCGCATCGTTGACACCTTGCTTTCCGAACAGCTCATATCAAGCTGTAACATCCTTCCCAGTATCACCACCAAAGCACACTGGAAGGGCGAGATTCAGACCGAGCAGGAATCCATCCTGATCATGAGAACCAGGGCTGAGCTTGTCTGGCAGCTTGAAAGCCGCATCCTCGAAATCAACTCCTTCGAGATGCCGGAAGTTGCGGCCATTGAAGTCCAGGAATGGAATAAAAAATATCTCAAGTGGATCTACGACTCGACCAAACCCACAGGCTGACCGCTCTGTTTCCCTTTGCTCGATCCGACGGCAGCGCTTTGCGCTGCTGTTTGCGTTTCTAGACCTGATCATGCGAAAAGGACTCCATATGCATAGGCAACACACTTTCAAACCTTGGGTCATCGGCTTTTCCTACCTGGCTGTGACTATCGGGGCCAATCTGCTGGCCGTCATCGGCAATACGATCCTCATGTCCTATGGCCTCTTTCTCTCTCCTGAAGAACATGTCCAGTTCATGAGGGCGGTCGATCTCAGCCTGGATTACGAAGCCGCCATGCAAATCCTCTCATTCGGCATCCCGACCCTGCTGGTCATGCTCTATATCCGCCCGATTCACCGGGCTCTGCGCAGCGGTTTGATCACAGATCCCCGCGCCAGACGGCATGTTCTGAACGCGCCCTTGGTGATCTCCATCTGCAGTCTCGTTGGCTGGATCATTGCCATTGTTGAAATCGTCATCCTGCACGGACTGATCCTGCAATCCGAGGGCAACCTTCTTTCGATCATGGGAAAAAATATTGTCATCGCATTTTTAACGGGTGTCTTCTGCTTTGTGCTCACCTTTTACTCGCTTGAACTGATGGCCCGTCGCTGGCTTGTACCCCGATTTTTTCCGGACAACAAGCTGACCGAGGTCCCAGGCGTCATCAGGCTGTCAATCAGGGCCCGCCTGTTTATCTTCTGGCTGGCCATCATGGTGTTTCCCTCCGCCATATGGATAACGATCACGCTCTCCCTCCTTCCCCGCGCCGGGGCCAACGAGCTGGTGCCCGTGGCCATCAACCTGGGCCTGATCCTCCTCTTTCTCGGATCACTGATCACCCATCTTTTGGCCGGCACCTGGCAAAAACCGCTGATCGAAATGAAGCAGGCCACGGACAATATCCGGGCGGGGGACTACAACATCACGGTCGGTGTCCGCTCTGTTGACGAAGCCGGTCATCTCGGCGAAGGAATCAACGAGATGGCAGGAGGCCTGAGGGAAAAAGAATTCATCAAGGATACCCTGGGGCGAATCGTCGATCCAGCCATACGGGATCACCTTCTCCGTGGAAAAATCACACTGGGTGGTGAAATCAGGGATGCGGTCATCCTCTTCAGCGACATCAGGAATTTCACAGGCCTCTCGGAAACCATGCGGCCTGAAGATATCGTCAATCTCCTGAACTCGTACTTTTCAAGAATGGCAGCCTGTGTCACGCGGGCTCGTGGGGTAGTGAACAAATATCTTGGTGACGGAATGATGGCACTTTTTGGCGTCCCATCCGCAATCGAAAACGCTGCCGACAGAGCCCTGCTCTGTGCCACCGAAATGCACGAAGAACTGACGCTTCTCAACACGGAAAGAGAAGCACTGAAACTCCCCCCCCTCTCGATCGGGATAGGGCTACACGCTGGAGAGGTTTTGGCTGGAAATATCGGATCGGCCGAGCGACTCGAATTCACAGTCATCGGGGATGCAGTCAACGCCGCCTCACGAATGGAGGGACTCACCAAGGAATTCGGCGCACGAATCGTTTTTAGTGAGGAGATCCTGCGCAGACTGGATACACCCGAAAAATTTTCCCGACGCTTTCTTGGAAGGGCGCACGTCAAGGGCCGCGCTGAACCTCTGGCCGTATTTGAATTACTGGATGCTGCCTGGCCCGCAGACATCCGCGCAGCCCGCCTGGCGGCGGCACCCCATATCGAGCGGGCGATTATCGCCATCGCGAATGGGGACGCACCGGATGCCCTCCGCAGACTGGATGAGGCGGAACGCTGTTCTCCAAAAGACCCGGCCATCCGACGCATCCTGGAAGAACTCCCCGAACTCAGCAATATCAACTCTGGCGACAATCGTCCTTGACCCTCTCAAGAAGAGGCAGAATGGATCCCCGGCTGACATAATCAACCCCGTTCCGCTTATGCTCTCCGGCATCGGGCGACTTGGACATGCTCATCACCATACGGAACAAAATCCGGTGAAAAAACCGGAGTTTGCCGACGTCAATCGCCCCGCCAAAATGCCAAAACGGCGTCCCCTCCTGAAGGTTTTTTGGCAGATTCTTCAGCACAACCGCATCATGCTCCCCTGTCTTTTCCGGCGGAGTCGTCGAAACCGTAAACCCGTAGACACGCTTCCTGACGAGAATTCCGGCATGTTGTTCAACCCATTTCCGCAAAAGCCAGCCCCCGGCATAGACTGAACCTCCCATGATGATGCAATCATACCCGGACGGATCAGGAATCCCCTTGACCGCCTCGATGCATTCAAATCCAAGCTCGGTTGCAATCCAGACAGCGTACTGCCGTGTTGTGCCATAGTGACTGGCGTAGACCACTAGTCCCCTCATCTCGAAACCCCTCTCGACTCCTCACTGAGTCTCATCCTGCGAAGAACAGTGATTCTTGTACAGCAAGAATGATACCGTGAAGATACTTCAATTTTCGGAATATGCCTGTCAAATCATCACAAAACTCGCTGGAATCTCCCGGAAACCCGGACAGAAAAAAAGTGTCTTACCGGGATATCACTGCATGGAGCCACCAATGACCAGGACTTTCGCACTTGCCGTTTTTTGCCAGCTTGCCCTTGCGACAAGCCTCACCGCAGCAACAACCACCCTGACGGTCAAATCCTCTCAACAAGCGACCAGCTATCCCCCCGTCTGGATCGAAAAAGGCGCCCAAATCCGTCTGGATGTCAGCGGAAGCTGGAGCATGTGGCACCCAAATTGGGCCCCGGTTGATTGGCGTGGTCATACCTTTTTCAATCCCGGTTCCGGACAACACCTTGGTCGCCTGATGGCCTCGGTCGAGGGCGGGCAACCTTTCCCGGTCACCAGCGGATCCGTCTGGACCAGCACTGCCAGTGGCTACCTCGTCTTGTATCCCCACCGGGCCAAATATGCGCACCTTGCAACAACCGGAACGCTCACCGTACGGGTCAGCGGATACACCCACAAACCTCTTGTCCTGTCAAGCGAAGCGAAGCGCGTTCTGGAACAATACAGAAACGTGTATCTCGAAAGCACCATCACGAGTCTGGGCTGGACCGGCAGCATCTCGGGATGCAATGCAGGAACACTCCCCCGGTCGGTGCTCGACAAGGTTCTGGCCAGAATCAATTATTTCCGGTCGCTGACAGGCCTTCCACCGGTCCGGTTTACCAGTGAACGCAACACCAAGGCCCAGCATGCAGCACTGATTATGCTGGCCAACAAGCAGCTCTCGCACTATCCCGACGCCAATTGGCGCTGCTTCAGTCAAGCGGGCAAAGAGGGCGCCGGATCCTCCAACCTCGGCCTGACAACACTGGACCGGATCATCACCGAGTTCATTGAGGACCCGGGCAGCAACAATGCCCCTTGTGGCCACCGCCGCTGGGTTCTCTATTCTGGGGCATCCGAATTCGGGTTTGGTGCTGCCCACGACAAGTCGCATTACACCTTCGCCGCGGAGGCCCTCCATGTCTCGGGCAATCGCCAAGCGATTTCCAACCTGCCGGAATTCATCGCCTGGCCACCCAAGGGGTACATCCCGGATCCGCTCTTCTTTCCCCGCGGTTCGTTCTCTATCCCGAAACCGGCCAGCGCCGTCAAGCTGGCTGGCGCCCGTGTCCGAATGCAGGGCAGTGACGGAAGCTCCATCACCGTCCGCCTCAATCCCGTCAGTCAATACGGAGACCCGGGCATTACATGGGAAATTCTTCCAGCCAACGAGAATCTCGAAGGCTTCAGGCTCAAATGGCGAAACAAACCCATTCATGTCTTCATCGATGGCATCACCGTCGATGGTGCTCCAAAAAGCTGGCAGTACACGACCACCATGCTCGCTCCATAACGCCTCACCTTCCGCAACCTGCTTGAAGTCAAGCAGGTTGCGGAGCCGTTCCTTCTCCACACGATTGACCATCCGCCAAAACAGGAAGGTCAATCGAGAAAGCAGCACCATCCGGTTCATTTTTCTCGTACGAGAGCCGGCCGCCGTGTTCCTTGACAATGCCATAACTGATGGACAAACCCAGCCCCGTCCCCTTGCCGGTCGGCTTCGACGTATAAAAGGGATCGAAAACACGATCCAGAATCCCGGACGGAATACCGCACCCCCGATCCGCAACCCGTATCCTGACCCAGTTTCCCTCCTCGTCACAAACCCGGGTTACATGCATTGTGATCTTTTTATCCTTGTCATACCCGGGGAATCGCTCATTGAGGGCATCCCGGGCATTGGTCAGGAGGTTGAGAATGACCTGCTGGATCTGCGCCGACGAGCAACAGACAGCGGGAAGATCCGGATCGAAATGCACATCAGTCTGAATTTCGTCCTTTTCAAGAAGTTTTCTGCTGAGAGACAGAATCCCGCCCACAACCTCTCCCGGAGCGACCGGAATCCGCCGGACATCACTCTGCCGGGAGAACGTCAGAAGATTCCGCACAATCTCCGCAATCCGCATGCCTTCATGGATGATCTCAGAACTCCAAAGATGCCATGTTTCTTCGCCAGCCGGAAGACGATCCTGCAGCAATTGCGCGTAGTTGATCATTCCCATCAGAGGATTGTTGATCTCGTGTGCAACGCCGTTGGCCAACGTCCCGACGGAGGAGAGTTTCTGTTCCTGACGAAGCTGTGATTCCAGACGTCTTCTTTCTTTCTCGGCCTGCCGGACCGGGGTCATGTCCATGATCGTGCCCATGATGCGTGTCGCTCTCCCGATCGAATCCTTCTCGACAACTCTTCCGCGGGAAAGGATCTCCAACCAGCGTCCATCCCTGTGCCGCATCCTCATTTCGCAGCGATATCCCTGCTCGGGATGGGCCATGAACCCGGCCACCGTCTCTTCAACCATGTTCCGGTCATCGGGGTGCACCAGAGCCTTCCAGTCCAGAACACCATGCGCACGCGGGATCTCTTCCTCGGTAAATCCGAGAATCTGGCAATAGCGTCCGCTGACCGTATGCGAGCCATCGTGGAGATTCCAGTCCCAGAGACCATCCTCCATAGATTCGACCGCATTCCGGAAGCGGTGGTTCATGGCATCCAGCTCCCGCTCAATCCGCCTCCGCTCACTGATGTCATTGATGATCGCGAGTACAGAGAGTTGCCCCTCATACTCCAGAGTAATTGAAGAAACCTCCGCTTCAAAACGCGATCCATCGAGACGATGGAGGGAAACGGAGGCCTTCAACGGAGCTGAAACCCCGTCCGTGCCAGCCGTGAAAGGAGAATACCGCCCCAGTCCCTCCGGGGGCAGAAAGGTATCAAGAGACATGCCGGCGAGAACCCCGGTTTGACCTGCACCAAAAACCCGGATCGCAGCAGGATTGGCATAGACAAAAACGTCCTGCCGGACAACAATCACCGCTTCGGGTAAAAGCTCGACCAGAATCCGGTACCGTTCCCTGCTCTCCTGAATCTCACCAGTCCGCTGGTGGATTCGCATCTGCATCTCGTTGAAGATCCCGGCCAGACCGCTGAATTCTTCGATCGGAACAGACACCCTCCCACCGGAATGCGCGCCCACAGACAGGAGACTGGCCTCGGACGTAAATGCAGCGATCGCTTCGAGGACATCCTTGAAAATCCGGCGCAAAACGAACCAGACAACGATGACAAAAACAACGAGAAAAGGGACGGCCAGATTCAGAATGACACTGTACGGGGCGTTGACCAGATCCTCGGTTCGTGATACCAGAACAGTCCAGCCTCCTTTAGAAAGCGGTTGCGCCAGGACAAGAAGATTCGTCCCGTTCTCGGTATCCTTGTACTGCACAATCCCCGGACCGCTCCCGCCGGTTTGCCTTGCGTGAAGAAAACGGGTCGCACTCTCACGTTGCCTGACCTTGACCGCATCCCGATGCACGATGTACGAGCCGGTGCGATCCACAATCGAAACATGGCCACCCATGATTGTATGCATGGTATCCAGATAGCGCGCCAGTCCGTCCAGATGGACAACGCCAACAACAACTCCGACCCCAGAGGGGATTGAAATGGTCATGACCGGAGACCCTTTGGGATGCGATATTGTGACAGCCGACCACCATGGCATCCCGCTCTGCCACGGTATCCGGAATGACTCCTCCTGCGAGCAATCATTCCCGAACAAGGCTGGATCCGGGGGAACAACCATGATGATCTTCCCGTTCTGGTCGAGAACCCGGATGCTCTCGAAATAGCTCCAGATCCGCAACCGGGTCTCGATCCGCTCACTCCACCAGGCGGGATCTATTCCGAGCGCAATGGTCAGTTGTTGCAGAACGGAAAAAGGTTCCTGGAGCACCCTCTCGACCATGACCGCAATCGTTCTGGCAAAAATGCTGTTTTGGGCAATCATCTCCCTGTGCAGGCGCTTGCTGAGAATCCCTGCCCCGAGCAGGGAGACGCCAAGGGCCCCGATGCAGGTGATCGCGATCACCGCAATGAACCGTCTTCTCAGACTGGAAGAGCGCATCAGATTCCCTCCGCAAGGACAAAGGTCCCCTTTTGTACACGCAATCGAAAAAACGGACGGGAGAGAACGCCATGTTCATCAATGAGCAACTGGCTCTGGAGGCCCTGATACCTGGAAATCTCCTGCATGCTCATTGTTCCGTCTTCGCGACGGGGTGTACTGAAAATCTCGATGGCAATACCGGCCGCATCAGCGGCCTGCGCCTCGACAAAACCGGGCGCGACCCCATAGAGCATCCTGTATTGGACGGCAAAATGCAGCCAGGCCGACCGGGAGCACTCAGGATTCCAGATCGTCGTACCACGGACCAACCCGGCAAAACGACCGCCGCTGGCCGGCAGGTCCCCGGTCAGAGACCAAGCCGGCGTGTAGACCGGAATTTCTCTTCCTCTTTTCCCGAAAGCCTGGACAAGACTGGCCAGGTCAGCTCCTGAACCCGCCACAAGAACGGCATCCGGAGACTCGCGAATAATGGCCCCGGCGATCTCACCGGCATCGAACCGGCATTTCCCGGAATACTCGACAATCCTGACAACAACGCCGTCACCGACAACGGACTGGACGCCTTCGAGAATGGCTGTCGCATATGTCGTGTTTGATCTGTCCAGGGCGGCGACCACCCTGCCATGCCCTGCCGCCTTGCACCATGCTCCGATTTCTCTCCCGACAATCCTCGCCGGGACATTCAGTGACAGAAAACAGTCCTCCCGGGAGAGCCGTGGAATCCCGCCTACAGTCGGAGAGATCAAGGGGATACGCAGTTTCCTGGCTTCGGGAACGGCTCCCTCGCCGGCGGTTGTCATGAAGGGGCCGATGATCACCCGACACCCCAGACCAGCCAGCCGTTTGACAGCATTCTGTCCGCCAACCAGGGTATTGCTGTCATCAGCAACATGGAGGCGGACCTTAAACGGCGCTGTTGAAAACACAAGCTCGACCGCGCGCCGGCCACAGACTGCGATCTCGGAATTTGGGCCGCCGAGATTCCCGACAAATCCGATCTGGATCTCTTCCGTGGCGCACCCCGGGCCAAAAAAAGCAAGACTGGACACCAGCAGGAACCAGTTGAAGTGCAATCGCCGAGCATCCATACATTAACCCCTGAGCGGAGATACAGGGTCCGCTCCGCAGATAATACACTGGGTGAGCAGAAAAAAACATCCCTTACCCCGCATGTAGCTCGATATGTTTTGCGGTATACTGATTGTACAATATGCCCAAACAAACCGCCGGAGGATGTTCACCATGAAACGTATCTTTCTTTCCAGCCTAGCTCTCCTGATCGTATCGGGTGTTTTTGCTGCCGGAACCGTCAGCCTCGAATCCGCAATGGCTTCCGGCAACGGCCGGTACAGCCTGAATGACGAGACAATCCGCATCGACGCACTGCCGGCAACGGTCGAGGATTTTACCAATATGCGCAATACCCTGGCGCGCTCCCCGAAAGGCGGGTATGCCATGTTCGTGATTGCCATGCTGACCTACGCCAAAAACAAGGATCTCGGGATAAAGTTTTTCACTCTGATCATGGACATGGACGTGTTGGCCCGCAATCCGGGCAACCCTCTCAACGTCCAGGGCTATGTCCCCAACGGCAATACCATGTCGCTCGTGCGGCAGCTTGACACGCGCCCCTATCTCCCGGGCATCTACATTGTCGGTACAACAGTCGAGAACAGCTACGCGGTCAGTCTCCCGGCCACCATCGAGTTCCGTCAGGCAACCGTCCGGGGCGAAGACACAGTCAGTCTTTACGCGCTGACAACCAGCGGAAACATGGCACGCCCGATCACCCTGCGCAAAAACAGCAATGGCTTGTGGAAAGCCACCGAATTTTCCAGCATGTTTGTCGGAGCCTCCCGCATCCCGCGCACGCAACGTGTCGACAACCTCTGATGGAAACACCAGACGCCCCGGCCTGATTGAGCAAGAGCACGATCCTGGAGAATCTGCGCTTTGTACAGGATTGTGTTTTTGGTGAACAGCCTCAAGCCCGCAGCCTGCGGCTTTTCCGTCATGATGGAACCCGGGCCATTTCCGTCATGTTGGTTGTGCTTTTTGTCTGCACCACTCCCCCGATCTTGCTCCAAAAAATTTTCTCACTCAATGACAAAACCATAATTCTGCGCTACATTCCGGGAATCGGTTGACACAGGAGGAGACCATGAAAAAAACATCTTTCATATTGTGTGCCCTGCTCGCCTCTGCATTGATGGCTATTGCGGGCGAAAACGCCTCATTCACGGGAATCTACAGTTCCGAGTGGGGACAGATCATGCTTGTCCAAAAGGACAACAAGGTCCTGGGTGTCTATGCCGGACAGTTCCAGGGTTCGCTGGAGGGACAAGTCAACGGCGGCAAGTTCCATTTCCGCTGGAATCAATTGAACGGAGAAAGCGGCCGGGGCTGGTTCAGCCTCTCCGAAAACGGACTGACCGGAAAATGGGGGAACGGGAATTCGGAAGATGACGGCGGCGACTGGAACGCGAATCTCGAATCACGCCCCGAATCCGGAACCGGTCCATTTTTCGGGAGATGGGAAACCGCATGGGGTCGTGTGGCGCTCCTCCAGCTTGGAAATCAGGTCATGGGTCTCTACAACGGGCAGTACAAGGGACTGATCAGCGGAACAGTCGAGGAGAAAACACTCAAATTCGAGTGGATCCAGACCGGAGAAAAGGGCCACGGCTTCTTTACCTTGAATGACGGCAACAACGCGTTCACCGGAAAGTGGGGATCGGGAGAGTCCGATTCCGACGGTGGCGACTGGAACGGAACGAAGTCGGGCGAATGACCCTGTGCCGTACCCTTGGCCGGTGCCGACAGGCACCGGTTTTTTACCCCTGCGTTGCCACCACTCCGCCCGCATACTCCCATCGCTTCTTGAACATGCATCGTCCGGGATACAGAACACAAAGCAGCATGCCTGAGGAGCGCTTCGGTGCCACCCCGGAATGCTTCCCGCCCCCTCCACCAAAGACTGAGCCTCGCCTTGTCGGTGAAAGGGCTCACACCCACAAACCGGCACCCTTGTTCACCATGCCGGGGACAGTCTCTGCAACCCGAAGCCCACAAAAAACCCCGGCTGAGGGCCGGGGTTTTTTGAAACGGAGAACCGTTCTTATTTGATGAAACCGCTGACCAAAAAGGCCGCCGCGAACGACACGATGGCGTAGAGTTCAGGGAACACCGCGAGGATCATGGTCTTTCCGAACACGTCATGGCCGCTGGCGATTCCGGCGATACCATCCGCACAAACCTGACCCTGCTTGATGGCCGAAATGAGACAAGCCAGACCCATAAAGATGCCTGCGCCAAGGATGGCCGCACCCTGGAGAATGGTGATAGCCGCCCAACCACCGGCCTGAGCGCCGATCACGCCACTCAAAATGAAGAAACCGCCGAAGCCATAGAGACCCTGCGTACCCGGGAGGGCTGCAAGAAGCATATAGGAACCGAACGCATCATCACGCTTTTTGAGGGCACCCACCGTTGCGCTTCCACCGATGGAACAACCGATAGCGCTCCCGGCACCCGACAAACCGATCATCAAACCAAACCCGATATAGGCCAGGACAAGCGCCAGGGTATTCGGCTCAGCCTTGGCCTCAGTCTTGACCGCTGCTGTGGTTGCCGCCACATTGGCGGCTGCCTTGTTGGTCTCATCTGCCGGGGCAGCCTGGAGCACCATGGCAAGGGTGACGCACAAGAGAGCACCGAGGACCAAAGCCTGTATTGTTTTTTTCATTGAAACGCTCCTTTCAAGATCTTCCTGTTTTCGTTATGCCCAGCAACGGGCTTCATTTTTTTGCGGCAAGCGGTTTGTATTCCTTACCGCCCCCGGAGAATCCAGCACTCTTGTAAAACTCGACAAAAGTCAGACGCATCGGGTGAACAAAAGAACCAAGCATTCCCAGCAGCATATTCCCGGTATGTCCGACAACAAGGGCAACGGCGTACAGTACAACGCCAACAACCGGAATCCCGAGAAGCTGACCGGACAACTGGTTGATCACGGCCCCGAGGATTCCGCTTGAAATCCCCAGTGCGAACAGGCGCACATAGGAAAGCAGATCTCCAAAGACCCCGGTGATGTTGTAGAGCTCATACACACCCTTGCCGATGCGCACAAAGATGTTCACCTTGAGATCGTTAAAGAAGAGAATCAAGGCCACACCAACCAGCGCCGTATACCCGGCGACCGAGCTGACCAGCGGTCCGGTCTCGGGTCCAAAAGCATCCCCAGCGGCCAACCCTACAATACTCAGCAGCAGAATGATCCAGCCAATGGTCGAAATCGCCGACGAAAAACCATACTGCCGTACCCTGTTGACAACCTGAACACACATCCCGAAAAGGATCTGCAAGAGACCCAACCCGAGGGCCAGATTGAACAACATCCCCTGATCACTGATCAAGACATACTGCTTGAGCTGGGGCAAGTCGACAAGACTGACACCAAACAAGGTTCCGGTCAGAATACCCACGAGCATGGTCGAAAACCCAAAAAGCATACCGAGCGTCGTAAACGGCTTCATCTCAGGCTTGACCTTGAAACGGGCAATGAATGAGGCCAGCATGATGACCAGTCCGTACCCGGCGTCACCAAGACAAAAACCGAAAAACAGGGTAAAAAACGGGGCAAACAAGCCTGTCAGATCAAGCTCGGCGTAACTCGGAAGTGAAAACAGCCGGGTAATCGGCTCAAAGAGCCTCGCAAAACGCCCGTTTTTCAACTGGATGGGAACATCATCGCCGGGCTGGGGATCCTCGGCAATCGTCACAACACCGCAGGCATCGCAGGCCGCCTGAACCGCAGCTTCAGCCGGACGGGGCACCCAGCCTTGAAGGATTCTGACCCGCTCTTCGACATCACGTTCGGCGGAAAGTTCAGCCCGGGCATAATCCGCCTCAGCCACCACTCGTGAAAGTTCTGCACGAAGGACATCTCCGGCTGTTCCGGCAGCCAGAGCATCGAGCCTGAGATCAAGAACCTGCCGTTTTTCCTCGGCTTCCTCTCGTTCAGCCAGTGCTTGCGACAACCCACGGTGCGGTAAACGGACCTCCTCCAATCCATCGATCGGCGGGAGTTCCTCACCGCTCCGGAGAAATGCAGCCAAACACAATCTTGAGCCATACTCACCAACAACCGCGAGCGGATAGTCATTCAGCAGGTCCCGGTTGAATTTCTTCTCAGCCACCACAAAGGTGCGCACCGTGATACCAGCACCGGAAAGCCGGGACAGAATGTCCGTGGGGATATCACCCCAAGGCTCGACGAGGGCGATCTCCTTGGCCAAGACCGTCCGGGCCTGTTCCAACTGCTCGCTCTCACGCTGAATCCGGTCAAGCTCTTCGAGAATTTCGTCCGGCCCAAGGGCGGACGCCGGTTGAATATCATCTACCGGTAAGCGTTGAGACAGGAGGCGCACGGCCCGACTGAGGCGCGTCGCCCGGGAAGTCAGGGCACGAACCGCCTCATCATCCCCGACGCCCTTTTTCTCGACAACATGGACAACCCCAAGATCCTGGAGACTGCGCAAGAGCGGCGCATAGTCCTGATGAAAGACCACAAAGGCATACTTCCGCATAGGTGTGATCATCCGGCAGCCTCCGATTCCCTGGCCCGGCTCTTGACGATCTTCTGGGCCGATTTGGAAAGATTGTCCTCATCCTCAAGGAAGCGTTTGATCTTGCGAATGGCATCGGCAAAACCGGGAATCTGCACCTTTTCGTAGAGATTGACCTTTTGGGTAGTTTTTTTCCGCGCAAAATCCAGAAGATGCATCTTGCGCAGGAAGAACTCGCGCTCAAACGCCAGCTTGGCCAGTTCACGCACGAGAGACAGACCGTCAGGATACCAGGCCGGAGCCGTAAAGAGGGGGAAGGAAGTTTCGGCGAACACCACCTCTTCAAGAACCGGAGTCTTGACACCCGCGATCTTCTTCACCCCGAAGCGGACATCACTGACCACAAGCAGACTGGAGTCGAATTCGTTCCAGAGGCGCGAGATACCCTCGAGCTCGGCCAGCTTGGCATCGAAGTCGGCATTGATCTTTGCCGCCTGATCCTTGGCCTTTTTGACCTCCATCCGCAGGGCCGACTCCTTGTTCTGGAGGGTCGGCAGCGCCCGCTGGCGCACCTTGAGCTGTTTGCCCAAGTCCTGAAGGGAGGTCTTGTTGTACTGGAACCGTATCGCCATGGATCAAGCCTCCCGCGAATCGGCCGGCCAGTATTTTTGCATCAGTTCCTGCTTGATACCGACCTCGGCCTGGGTAAAGTGCCGGGAGAAGAGCTTCCAGCCGGTATCGAGCATCGTATCGACGTCGACATTCACGTCGATCGCCAGCAGGGAGTTGGAATACTCCTTGGCGAAGCGCAGGGTCCGCTCATCATAATCCGAGAGGTCGAAGCCGTTTTCCATCTTGGTGCGGGCATTGGCCGCATCGGCAAAGAGGCGGACCGCGGCGTTCATCACCTGGGGATGGTCGTTTCTGGTCTTCTTTCCGATAACGAGCTGCTTGAGGCGGGAGAGCGAGCGGAAGGGGTCAACGATAACCTTTCCGATATCGGTATCACGCCGGAGGAAGAGCTGCCCCTCGGTGATATACCCCGTGTTGTCCGGGATGGCATGGGTAATATCGCCACCGGAGAGGGTGGTGACCGCGATAATGGTGATCGAGCCACCGGACGGGAACTGGACGGCCTTTTCGTAAATGCTGGCCAGATCACTGTAGAGAGAACCCGGCATGCTGTCCTTGGAAGGAATCTGGTCCATTCGGTTGGAAACAATGGAGAGTGCATCGCAATAGAGCGTCATGTCGGTCAGGAGCACGAGAACCTTTTCGTTGCGGTCCACGGCGAAATACTCGGCGGCCGTCAGCGCTGTCTGTGGAACCAGGAGCCGTTCGACCGGAGGATTCTCGGTCGTGTTGACAAAGGCGATGATGCGATCCAGCGCTCCGGCATTTTCAAAGACGCTCTTGAAGAAGAGGTAGTCGTCATTGGAGAGACCCATGCCTCCCAGAATGATCCGGTCAGCCTTGGCGCGCATGGCCACCATGGCCATGACCTGGTTATAGGGCTGGTCGGGGTCGGCAAAAAACGGAATCTTCTGCCCGGTCACAAGCGTGTTGTTGAGGTCAATACCGGCGATACCGGTCGCAATCAACTCGGAAGGCTGCTTGCGGCGGACCGGGTTGACCGAAGGCCCACCGATCTCGCGCTCTTCACCATTGATCTCGGGCTTCCCGTCGATCGGCTTGCCGTAGGCATCGAAGAAGCGGCCCGCCAGTTCCTCGCTGACCTTGACCGTGGGCGGATGACCCAGGAAAACAACCTCGGCGTTTGTGGGAATCCCCTCTGTTCCTGAAAAGATCTGTAGCGTGACACGGTCACCGACGATCTTGACGACCTGGGCAAGCCGGCCATGCACCATGGCCATTTCCTCGTATCCCACGCCGGTAGCCTGCAGACTGCATGTGGCCTTGGTGATCTGGGTGATTTTTGAATATATCTTCTGCCCGGCCTTAGTTTGCATGAACAACCTCCCGCTCGGCGAGGATCTTTCCAAGATCAGCGTCGAGTGTCTTGAACTTGTCTGAGTTGTATTCGGAATAATTCATCTGCTTGAATGTATTGATGATGCGTTTGAAATACGGGTTGACCTCTTCGAAGCTCTCGAATTTGAACGCGCCTTTGCAAATCCCGAGAACACGGTCGAGCATGAAGCGCTGCCGCTCGATCGGAGTAGACTGGTCGATCTTGTCGAACCCGTCCTGTTGCAGGATGACAAAGTCGATGATCTCCGACTTCCAGTAGCGTTCGTGGTACTCGATCGGAACACCATCGTCTCCGAGGATGTTGATCTGCTCGAAAGCCTCCCGACCGCGCAGGAGAATATCCTTGGCCAGGTAGACATTGGAGACCCATTCCGGCGAGATCTTCTCGTTGAGGTACTGCTGGACCTCGTCGTATTCGAGATACTTGGAGTAGCTATCGATCGGATCGATGGCCGGATAGCGCTTGGAATCCGCGCGGGGCTGGGCCAAGGCATAGAAGCAGCGGGCGGCCTTTTTGGTCGACTCGGTGACCGGCTCCTTGAGGTTTCCACCGGCAGGGGACACAGTTCCGATGAAGGTGATCGAACCGGGCTGATCATTGTTGAGAATGACGTATCCCGCCCGGGCGTAAAAGTTGGCTACAATCGCCGAAAGGTCCATCGGGAAGGCATCCGGACCGGGAAGTTCCTCAAGACGGTTGGACATCTCGCGGAGGGCCTGTGCCCAGCGGGAGGTGGAGTCAGCCAGGAGAAGGACCCGCAAGCCCATCGAGCGGTAGTACTCGGCAATGGTCATGGCCGTATAGACCGAGGCTTCACGCGCGGCAACAGGCATATTGGAGGTGTTGCAGATGATCGTGGTACGCTCCATCAGCTTGCGGCCGGTCCGGGGGTCATCCAGTTCGGGGAACTCGGTAAAGATTTCGACGACCTCGTTGGCGCGTTCGCCGCAGGCTGCCACGATGATCATGTCGGCTTCGGCAAATTTCGCCAGGGAGTGCTGCAACACGGTCTTGCCGCAACCAAAAGGACCGGGGATGAAACCCGTCCCACCCTCGGCAATCGGGTTGAGCGTGTCGATGGTGCGCGTCCCGGTCTCCATGATCTTGAAGGGGCGCTTCTTGTCCTTGTAGGCACGGACAGCCAGCTTGACGGGCCACTTTTGCACCATGGTGACTGTGTGTTCCCCGCCCTTTTCATCCTTGAGGACAGCTATCGTATCGTTGATACCGTAACTCCCGGCGCTAACTATCGAGGCGACCGTGTACTTCCCCTCGAAGGAAAATGGCACCATGATCTTGTGACCGATCCAGTTCTCCTTGACCTCGCCCAACCAGGATCCGGCAGAAACCCCCTCCCCGACCTTGGCCAGGGGAACGAAGTCCCACTTTGCGCTCTCGTCCAGCGGATAGGTGTACTCGCCCCGCTGCAGAAACACATCCTTCATCTTGTCAAGGTCGTTTTGCAGACCGTCATAGTTTCTGGAAAGAATACCGGGACCGAGGGTCACTTCAAGCATGTGCCCTGCGAATTCGACCGGATTCCCGACGCGCATCCGCCGGGTACTCTCGAAGACCTGAACATAGGCCGTGTTGCCCACAACCTTGATCGTCTCGGACATGAGCTTGGTGCCGCCCACATCAATGTAGCAGATCTCGTTTTGCGAGACCGGCCCGTCCACTTCGACCATCACGAGGTTGGCGATGATACCCGCCACCTTACCTGTTGTCGCCATGCTTGCTTCCTCCGCGTATGCTGAACTCTTCAGGGAAAACCAGGCCGGACTCCATATCGGTGAGGATGCGCCGCAGCATCTCCCGGCCCGTCGCGGCATCCAGTGCCAGCCAGCGTTCGGCAATACCCAAACGCAGGACAAAGGCCAGCACCTTGTCAATCGAGAAGCCGCTTGAAACGGTCAACTCGTCCAGTACATCCATCTTGATGCGGTCAATGGCCAGCTCGCGGTCCAGGAGGGTCTGCCCCCAGGAACGGATCAGGGGCTCAAGCCAGACCAGCTCACGGGCAAGACCGAAATCGGAGCCGCTGGCGCGCCGGACAGCTTCGGCAACCAGCCCTTCACCGACGATCTCCCGCTCCGGTTCCGCACCGGTCCGCCGGCACCCGAGAGCCGCGACGATATTACGCAGATCCCGGTCAAACGCCGACCAGCCACGGATAAAGGCGTTGGAACACCCGGCCTTCTCGCGATACATGAGATCGGCCAGAACGTTTTCGGGGTGGACACCTGCAGACAGCCCCGCACGATACAGATCAAGAAACTCGCGCATATAGAGGGGCAGGAGAACCGGGGTGCGCACTTCCTCTTCGAGGACATCACGGGCAAAATTCCCGCTGGCATCATGCTCCGGCTTTCCGGTCAGGACCGACAAGAGATTGCGGCAATCGACCGGCCAGAAGAGCATGGCCAGATACGCCCTGTCCTCAGGGGCCAGCTGTTCCTCAAGATCCGCCCGAAGCGATGCCGTCGTCAACGGCAACTTGGCCTCGTCCAGTGCGAAATCGGGAAAGCCGGCTACCAGACAGTAGTAGGCACGTGCCATCTGACCTCACCCCTCATCGCCGTAGAGAAACTGGCGGGTGCGGGGCCTGAGGTATTCCCGGAAAAACTCGGCGAAGCCCTCATCCGTGAACGAAACAACAAAGCCCTGATCGGCCGGGCCGACACGGAATCCGCCCGACAAGGTCCGGTCAAAGACAACTTCCAGACCCTTCCCCAGCTTGGCGAGAGACCCGGTCTTGAGGAAATCCTGGACCTTGCCCTCCATCGCCCCAGGCAATTCGAGCTTGAGGGAAGCCAGATCGGAACCGGCATTCCCGACGATGGCCGTAATGAGCTGTTTGACAAACTCAACATCCGACATGGCCTGTCCGACAGGCGCGTCCGCGAGACCGGCCGTCACGAGACGGGAGATCCGGTCCTTGAGTGCACTGACGGCCTGCTGTGCCGCCATCTTGAGTTCGGATTCGACGTTGCGTTTGAGGTCTGCCACCTCGCGCTCCGCCTGTGACTTGATCGAGTCCGCCTCGGCACGTGCCGCAGCGAGAATCGAATCTGCCTTTTGTCTGGCTTCCGCCGTGATGCGACCGGCCTCGTCATTGGCCTTGGCGACACCCTCGGCATACAGCTTTTCTGTCAACTCCTGCAGTTTGCCCTGCATAGCAACCTCCACGGATAGTGGCCTATACGTTACCGTATACGGCGCGTCAATGCAATACCCGAAACACATTTTTCTTCGGACACATGATCGAATACCAATACACTACCCATATTGACAAAGTTTTGTCAAGCGGAATGCGTGCAGCCTGATCAGACTTTTTTTGGGGAACAATCTCCAGCCACTGGATGGCCGACTGTTCATCAAACAAAATCGTATGTCGCCAGCGGAAGATCCATGCGACCGCGACGAAAGTGGACAGGAAGACCCGCCGCAGGCGACAGATTGACAGCAGAAACCAATCTTGCCCGGCCAGATCCTGCATCTGCCGGCTTCTTGCTCGTTAAAGAAGCGACGCAACCCGCAAATCCCGCGAAGTCTCGTTGACAGCCGAAGAGAAAGGTTCTATACTTCGGCTGTATCCACCTACTCAAGTATGGAGGCGGGAGTCATGGCGACAACCTCAGCAGCAACAAACAGGGAACAGCAACGCACGATCCTGGCGAGACCGGGGAAATACCTCACCTTCAAGCTGGGTGAAGAACTCTACGCCGTCGACATCCTCAAAGTGCAGGAGATCATCGGGATGCAGAGTGTGATCCGCATTCCCAAGACCCCGCAATATGTCCGCGGGATGATCAATCTCCGAGACAGGGTCATCCCCATCATCGACCTGCGTCTCAAGTTCGACATGGAGCACAAAGAGGACACGAGACGGACCTGCATCATCGTGCTCCAGGTGAGTGTGGATACCAGGCAGGTGATCATCGGAGCCGTCGTTGACGAGGTCTCCGAGGTGATCGATCTCAACCAGGACGAGCTCCAGCCGGCACCGTCCTTCGGCTCGGCCCTGGATACGCACATGATCATCGGTATCGGTCGGACCAAGGAAAAGGTGATCATGCTGTTGGATGCCGATACGCTCCTCTCGACGGAAGAAATCTTCTCCCTCAAGGAAGTCGCCCGTCAGGCCGCAGCCCAGACCCGGCCCCAAGAGTAAGCGGCCGGTGCCATGATGCGAGGACAGCCGACTGACGGACATGGTGCGGGAAAAGTGTTTCGTTCGCGCCGAATCGCGTTTGCGCTCGTTCCTGACGAAATCCGGAGCATCAAAAAAAAATATCGCGAACTGCGGATCGACATCCCCGGGGTCGCACTCTGGGAGATCGATCTCAAAACCGGAGGGTTCAAGCCGGGCAGCGGTTTTCTGGAGATGCTCAGCTTCACACCCGAAGCCATGCCCTCCCGATTCAGGGATCTCTCCCCGCTCTTCCCGCCCGATGATTTCGAGAACGTCCGCCTCCGTTTGAACGAACACCTCCTTGGACACACCCCGTTTTTCAAGATCCGCCACAGGCTGCGCACCTCCGACGGGCTCCTGATCTGGTGCATCAGCGTAGGGAGCGTGACCGTTCGCAACCGTGATGGCTCCCCACGCCGGATCATCGGCTCGACCTGCGCGGCAACCATGTACCAGCGCAATCTCCACCGGCTCAACCGGATCCTGCGTGCCCTGCGCCATGAACGCCGCAAAGCCAGAGCCGCTGTGCAATGACACAAGCCCGCCAGCCAAACCGGCCCACAACACTGGATTGTCTCCACTTCCGGCGCAGCCCGGCATGAAGGTCCGCCCGATGATACCCGTCCTGATCACAATCCTTGTCTGCTACATTGCCATCCACGCCTTTGTCGGACGATCGATCCTGCAGAGCCTGCATGACACGACCTGGGCCCGGAGCATCGCCCTGGCCGTCTTCGTCCTGCTCGGATCGGGGTGGATCGTCTCATCTCTGCTGATCAGAAGCGGCGTGGATGGCTGGCTGGTCGGCGTGCTTCATCAAGCCGGAAGCTACTGGCTGGCCTTTTTCCTGTACTTTGTCCTGACACTGGTCATCCTGTGGGCCGTCCGCCTGGCCAGCGACCAGACGGACCGCCTGCAAACCATCGCGGGATTCCTCACAGCGGGACACCGGCTGCTGATCGCCGGAGGGCTGGCCCTCCTCGTGACCCTGGGCGGGGCCATCAACGCCCGCGGGCTGGTCGTGCGCGAGTACACCCTACCCATCGCGACAATACAGGCCATTGGCGGACCCGAGGCTGTTCCTCCTGAGGGCGAAGCCGTAAGACTGGCCTTTCTCTCCGACCTGCACATCGGAACATCAACATCCCTTGACCGCCTGCACACCATCGTCGAAACAGTCAACGCCCTCAAGCCTGACCTGATCCTGATTGGCGGAGACATCATCGACATGTCACCCGAAGAGGACAAGGGATTCGCTGCCGGCACCATCCTGCGCGGATTCCGGGCACGGCACGGCGTCTTCGCCTGCCCGGGAAACCATGAGTACATCCTCGACCCGAAGATCTCATTTTCCTGGATCAGTCGCGCGGGCATCCGCCTCCTGGATGATGCGGCAGTCAGCGCCGGACCCATCCGCATTGTCGGCCGGCGCGACTGGGCAGGAGCCCGATACGGTCTGCGACGCCGCTCCCTGCGTGCCATCCTTGGTGAGACAAGCAATACAAACCCGCAACCTCTGATCGTGCTGGACCACCAGCCCAAGGCACTGGATGAGGCGGCACAGAGCAGCGCCCGGCTCGTCCTCTCTGGCCACACACACCACGGCCAGCTCTGGCCGATCAACTGGATCACATCGGCGATCTTTGAAAACAGTCATGGCATGATCCAAAAAGAGGGAACAACCTGTATAACAACCAGCGGTGTATCCGTCTGGGGGCCCCAGGTCCGGACCAGTTCCCGTCCGGAGATCGTACTGATCCGGCTGAGCGGGGAGTAGCTGGAGCTGAAGTATCCCGGCACAACACCTGACATCGCTCGCCGCACCACCATGGTGACTTTTTCCTGAAATTCGTTGCCATGACAGCGGATTTTCGAGGTGCTGCGGCGGGCAGGTGCGCTATGGTGCAGTTTTTC
>DAIREN010000023.1:0-1916 GCA_036795535.1 Spirochaetota bacterium | reverse complement strand
CTGGCCGGACACTGGGCCCACCACCTCGAGCAAAAACTCGGTACCCGCAGACTGATCATGCTGATGCCGCTCTTTCCAATAACAGGCTATCTGCTCATGGCGGTGCTCCCGGGCTGGACGGCACTCTGCGCCGTCTATCTCGTGCCCGTGCTGCGCGGGCTGGCCCATCCGGTCCTCGCACGCTTTGTGCACGAAGAGACCTGGAGCGACAAACGGGCCACCGTGTTTTCCCTCGAAAGCTGGCTCTTCCGCCTGCTCTATTTCACCTTCGGCCCCGTCGTGGGCTATGCCGCACGCGACTGGTCTCTGGATGCCGCCTTTGGCCTCTCCGCCGGGATCGTCGCCCTGCTTGCCCTCCCCCTGATGCTCCCGCTTCTCGCAGCCCTGCGGAGACACAAGGGCTGATGAAAGACGGTGTCTCGACAGGCAACATCATACAGAATGGGCTTAACCACCGTACCCATGCAATTCGTCTTGTTTTTTTTGGTGAACAGCCTCATGCCCCTCCAGGGTGAGAGTATTCCCGGTATGTTCCGTATGTACAACAATACCCCGGATGATATTGGCAAACAGGCCACCCGCGCGGATATCCTGCCTGCCATACTCGTGCAATAATTGCAAAACCCGTTTTTTTGACTTGCACGCACTTCCAGTGAAGATCCCGCCGGGGATGTACCGTTTTGCCTGATTTCATACTGCCTATTGTGCACACCCGCACAAGCATCTTGCATATCCCCCGGCACATTCGCTCTTCCCGCGACAGAAACCGGGTAAAGGATACACTTTGCAATCCCGGATTAGTGGTTTGCCAGATTTTTGTGCAGCGCATGCGGGAGCTGTGAGTATTTTGCTTATGTCCACCGCCCGATACGGCTGTATCAGGCATTCCACCGGAGGGCATGTCGTGCAGACACGGACTGTTCGAATGAGTGTCTGGACACAATGTGGACAGCTTTTTCAGGAGGAACAGATGGCTTCCAGTCGCACGCGTTTCATTCTCTGGCTGCTCGCAGGCAATCTCCTGCTGATCGCGGGAATGCTCACCTTTGGCCTGCTCATGTACGGACCCACGGAGTCGGATCGCCTCTATGCCCTCGGCCGGCACACGGGATCCGCGCTTTTTTTCGGAAACATGGCGGCCCTCCTCCTCAGGCTCGCCTTCCACCTGCGGAAAAAGCGCTGAGCAATCAGCGCGCCAGGCCCGGGCTGGTGACGATCACGAAGGTCTTTTCGAGATCGCGCACGAGCTGGAAGAGGCCCTTGTACTCCGCAACGCCCCAGACATCATAGCCCCCGATCCGGTGCGTGCGCCCCTGCCACGTAATCCGCAGATGACTCGTGGCCATGTCCATCTTTTGGGGTCCCGTGTGTTCATAGCGCTCGGGCATTGAGAAAAACTTGCGCACCGTCACGGCCTCATGGATAAATTCCTGCAATTTTTCGCGCGGTACAGTGCCCCCGACCATCTCGGACGCGGTGGGTGCGCCGGCGTACGGATTCCGCCTGACCTCCCGTGCGTAGCGGCCTTCACCGTCAAGCGTGATCTTCGTCGTCACCGGATACTCCGAGCCCTGCGAATCAAGCTGGAGGGAAAAACCCGACGCATCCATCGCGGCACCCGGCCGGGAGGACGAGCCCCCGGCACAGGACAGCAGCCCCAACATGAGACAAACCGTACCTGCAAGACACACTGACCTGAACATACCCGTCCTCCTGCGCCGGACTTTCATCCCGACCCGAAGAGGATGCACCCGGGCACGCAGCCTGTCAATACTGAGCGCGCCTGCCCGGCAACACATGCCTCGCTCTCGCAACTCGTTCGGCTACTCCCCTCCGGGGACTTCGCCCCCTCAAAAGCTGAGTCAAAACGATACAATTTTGTTCAATTTGCAATCCCGGATTGCGCAATCAGATGT
>DAIREN010000022.1:0-26935 GCA_036795535.1 Spirochaetota bacterium | reverse complement strand
TTGCCAGAGCAAGTCCGGTTGCCTGAGCCGGTTTTTTATGGTGAACAGACGGCCGCCCGCATCAATCCGGGATACACCCGCGAATATCATGATCTCGTCATGCCACTCCCGGAGTCGCATCACTAAATCATGAAATAATCATGCGACTCCGGGAGTGCGATTACTGTTGTGCAATATCATCCTGTTTATCCCGGATAGAGATTGCAGTATCATGTTTTGGTACCGACAGGCGGGCACCACATCAACATTGCGCTGCAGGATAGCGGCATACTGCCAGATACTGGCGTATGCATCATACAGCAAGCTGATGGTTGGATCTCGTTGACAGGCCCGGCTTACCGGCGATAGCGGGTCGGGTCGGGCACACCGGCCTCGGCAAAGCCCTGCTTGCGCAGGAGACAGGCGTCGCAGTGTCCGCAGGCCCGCCCTTGATCGTCCGCCAGATAACAGCTCACCGTATGGCTGTAGTCCACCCCAAGCGAGATCCCCAATTGAATGATGCCCGCCTTTGAAAGCTGCATCAGGGGCGCATGGATCCTGAAAGGACGCCCCCCGTCGGCCGCGCTCGTCCCCAGATTGGCGGCCTTTTCAAAGGCCTCGATAAAGGCCGGGCGGCAGTCGGGGTATCCCGAATAGTCAACGTGGTTGACCCCGATAAAGATGTCCCGCGCGGGCAGGCCCTCGGCCAGGGCCAGGGCCATCGTCAAAAACAACATGTTGCGGGCCGGGACATAGGTCGGTGCGATGGCAGCCCCCATCGACTCGTGGGTGCGATCCAACGGAATCTCTCCCCCGGAGGTCAGGGCCGACGAGGCAAAGGGGCGCGGATCGAGTTCGAGCTCAAGATGGCGCACCGCTCCATATCGTGAGGAGATCTCGCGCGCCCGCGAGAGTTCAATATCATGTTTTTGGCCATACCGGAACGAGAGGGTCGTCACCGCAAACCCGTCCGCAACAGCCTGCGCCAGGACAGTCGTCGAATCCAGCCCGCCGCTGGCCAGTACAAGAGCATTGTCCATCAAGTTTCCTTCCGATGCATCTTTCCTGCTCCAAACCCGGCCGGCGGGCCGCCGATCCGGTACTGCTTGCGGATGAGATTCCAGCTTGACGCGACCTGGCGTCCATGGCCTGCGCCATGCCAGTAGTGGTCATGGAGATCATAGACCTTGAGACTCCCGTTTCCGTCACGCCAGACAAGACTCTCATACTCAAGATCGGCGCCCCGTGTGCGGAACTCCCTCCGTCCCCAGGCGTAGACAAGATCCGAAGCCGGAATGATGCTCACATGCCAGAGATTCCTCTCGACCAGCCATTCATCCCCGAGATAGAGATAATACCGGGAATGACCGAGTCTCTTGGCGAGGATCCGGATGGCAAAGAAAAAAAACAGGATCCCGATACACCCGGCAATCAGGAGCAGCAAGACCCGCAGGGGTGTGGCCGGGACTGTTTCCGTGATAAAGATATTCGATGCGGTCAGGCCGGAACCACCCAAAAACAACAGGGCAAAGAGGGCAACCGTGCCTCCCACAAGCAGAGAGGGGCGCCAGATCCCGTACCGTCTGTCAGAGTCGGCATCGGCCGCCTCCACCAGGATCCGACGTGCCTCCCGAGGCAGCAAAAACACGGGGCGCCAGATGACCCGGATCTGTCCCGTTTCCGAAGAAGCCATTCTGCACCTCCACCCTAGAGATTCGTCGTTTTGAATATCGCATCCAATTTCTTGGCGTATTCCAGGGTCCGCTCCATGAGCGCATCCTGCCGTTTTTCAAGAAGTGCCCGTTCACCCGCATAGACCATGGCCTCATCGAGGGGTAATTGCTGCAGGCTTCGCGCATGCGCATCATACCAACGGATGACCTCATTGCTGGAAACAGTCACATCATCGAGATGCCGCACCAGAACGTATTGCCGGACGGCCTCCCGGACAGCCAGGCGCAACCAGGCCTGACACTCTGCGGAATCAAGCCAACCAGATGATCCGGCGTGGGCCGCCAGAATATCCGAGAGATAGCGGTTGCGCAGCCAGAGATTGCGGAAGGCGGTATTGGTCGAAAATCGCGTCCTCTGGGCCGGGGAAAACTGGCTGCTCATCTTCATGGTCACGGCAAACTCGGCAAGAGCGGCATCCCGCCCGTAGGACCGGCCTGCAATCCTGTACATCTCCGGACCGGCGTGCTCCGGACCGGCGAGCCAGACAGCCAGCCCGCCTGCGGCGAAGGAAAAGCCGCAGGCCATGAGCACCACAAGTATCAAGCCGGCCTTATTCAAGGACATGAACGAGAAGCCCGTCACGGAGTTTCGGTGCGAACCAGGTTGACTTGGGCGGCATGATCTTTTTTTCTTCGGCCACCGCCATCAGCTCGCCGATCGAGGTCGGAAACATCGAGAAGGCCACGGCAAATTTCCCGCTGTCAACCAGCTTTTCGAGTTCGGCCGTTCCGCGTGTTCCACCGACAAAGTCAATCCGTTTGTCTTTTTTGGGATCCTCGATTCCGAAAAGTGGTCCCAAAACCTCGTTCTGCATGATGGCCACATCAAGGCGTGCCAATGGATCAGCCGGAAGACTGCCATTATAGCGCAACCCGAACCACTCGCCACCGATATACATCGAGACCTCTTTGTCCTGCTTTGGAGCCTTGTCCTGTGTCGGTGCAATCTCGAACTTTTCGCCGAGTTTTGCAAAAAAGCCCTCTTTGGTCATGCCGTTCAGGTCAACGAGCACGCGGTTATAGGGCAGAATGCGCATCTCGTTGTCGGGGAAGGCAACCGCGAGGAAGTAGGCATACTCCTCATTCCCGGTATGCCCGGGATTGGCCGCCTTGCGCCGCTCATACACAATGGAAGCGCCGGCACTGCGATGATGGCCGTCAGCGATGTAGAGGGGGTTGATTCCCTCAAAATACTTGACGAGAGCCGAGATTTCGCCGGCATCATCGATCAGGTGGACAATATGGCGGATCCCGTCCTCGGCCGTGAAATCGTAGAGTGGCTTGCGCGCCGTCACCTTCTCAACAAGACTCTTCACATCCGCGTGCGCCTTGAAGGTCAGGAGCACAACACCGGTCTGGGCATTGGTCTCGTCGATATGCCGTGTCCGGTCTTCCTCTTTGTCCTTGCGGGTGTGTTCGTGCTTGCGGATATGGTTGTCCAGATATTCCTGGGCCGAAAAGCATCCGGCAATCCCGCTCTGACGGTGGCTCCCCTCTTCAAGGGTGTACACATAGAGACAGGGCTTTTCGTCCTGCACAAAGATTCCCTCGGAACGCATCCGTGCGAAATTTTCTTTGGCGCGGGCATAGACCGCGTCGGAATAGAGATCCGTCCCCTCGGGAAGATCGATCTCGGACTTGTTGATGTGCAAAAACGAATGGGGATTGGAACCGGCCATCGCCCTGGCCTCTTCACTGGAGAGGACGTCGTATGGAGGACTGGCCACCTCACGGGCAAGATCGGGCCTTGGTCGAACACTTCGAAAAGGGTGGAGACAGGACATGAGGGAGTAACTCCTTGGGAACTTTATTGTTATATATCCTCGTAGAGTCAAATGTAGCACACTCTTCCCTCGCTGAACAGGAGTCACTTGCATGAAATCCCGAAGCTTCTCCCTCCTCACACTGGTTGTACCCTTGATGACGCTCATTCTCATCCTGAGTCCTTCCAAAGCGGCGGCCTTTCCGTTCTCCCCGGGAGAAGTCATCCGGTTCCAGATCAAGGTCTTCGGGCTGCATGTCGGCTACCAGGACATGAAGTTCACCGGACCGGTCATGCTCAACGGTCGAAGGGTGTTGCATGCAGTCGCCGATACCAGATCCCTTGAATCGATCAAGTCGGCTTTCAACTACAGCCTCCATGATGTGATCGAAGTCTGGATGGATCCGGTTACCCTCCTCCCGATCCGCGTCTACAAGGACATCCAGGAAGGCTCATGGACGGACAAGGTGACGATCGATATCGACCAGAACAACCGCACCGCCCTGTACAGAGACAAACGGAACCCCAATGGCGTCCGGATCCCCCTGCGGCGGGCAACACTGGACATCCTTTCGCTGGTCTACTATGTCCGTGCACAGCAAGCACAACCCGGGACCATGCTTTCAGCCGATTACATCGTGGACAACAAGCAAGGGGTCAAGGATGCCAACATCGCAGTCCGGAGAGCCGATCCCCTGCCGGTTGGAGGCCGGTCTGTCCCGACCTTGCTCTTCGAACAGCTCGGCGGCCAGGGTGTGCGTGTCCGCATGACCGATGACGCCAATCGCGTCCCCGTCTCGATCACCGTCGGGACCTTCAAGGTGTACGGCTATGACATCGATATCGTCGGAAGCCTCGTCAAGGTGACCCGTGGCCAATAAGCCAATCCTCCCGCCCGCCCTTGGGGAAACGTTTTGTTCAAGCTTTGTCCGTGTTTGATCGATAAGTATAAGAGCAGATACCAGGAACAGCGCTTGCTGTTCGATACAGGACCGGACGAATGCATAAGAACAAACCGAAGGGACCCAGTGCCGAGATCATCAGGGCCCTTCCCAAGGTTGAGCTGCACCGGCATCTCGAAGGTGCCTTCAGACTCGAGACCCTGCTGGATCTGGCACGAAAACGCAATCTCGTTGACCTCCCTCTGGACGATGTTGACGCCTTCCGGCGTGTTGTCCAGATGACGGAACACGATCTGCCCGATTTTTTGACGTTCCTGTCCAAATTCCGGGCCGACTGGTATTCAACACTCGAGGATCCCCGGCGCGTCGCTTACGAAGCCGTGATCGACGCGGCCAAAGAAAACATCCTGTATTTCGAAATGCGCTTCTCTCCCGAGCACTATGCCCGGAAGAGTGGTTTTGCCCTTGAGGCGGTCATCGAAACGGTCATCGCGGGAGCCAAGCAGGCTGCCGATGAAACCGGAATCATGATCGCTTTTCTGGTGACCCTGGGACGGGAAAAACTGGATGCGGACGAAATGAAGCGCTATATCAAGGTCTGTCAGCCCTATCTCGATCACGGTGTCGTCGGAATCGATCTGGCCGGTGACGAGAGTCATTACCCGGCTGAACTCTTTTCCTCCGTCTTCAAAGGGCTGTATGAACGGACAGGCTTCAAATCCACGATCCATGCCGGAGAAGCTCTTGGTCCCGAAAGCGTGGTGACTGCCGTCCGTGATCTTGATGCCCACCGGATCGGGCATGGTGTACGCACGATCGAGGACCAGGCAGCCATGGACCTCATTCTGGAGAAGAAGATCCCCCTGGAGATGTGTCTGACCAGCAACCTCCAGACCGGGACGGTTTCCTCGCTCAAGAAGCACCCCTTCCCCAAATTTTTCAAACAGGGCGTCCGTGTCACGCTCAACTCCGATGATCCCCAGATCCAGCAGAGTGATCTGAATGACGACTATGGCCATGCAGCCAGTCTGTACCAGATGACCATCGAGGATTTCCGCACCATCAACCGCTACAGCCTTGAGGGTGCGTTTCAGCCGGATGATGTCCGGCACACCTTGTTGGCCCGCTACGAAGCGCGCTTCGATGCCGCTCTCCTTGAATGCGGTGTTTCCCGGGAAACTGTGCCATAATGGCAAAAGAGCGTCTTACGCCCTTCCGACGTGTCAGTTTGACAGCCTCCTGTTCTCCAAAAAAAATCCTTCCATCCTGACAACGCTGTTATCTGCTTATACTTCTGCAAATTATCATTTTTCGGCAAATTTCCTGCGATTGGCATATACCTTGCAATATAGTTCAGTGGCAAGCGGCAGTACGCATTTCATGCACAATCCTCCTTTTTGTGGTCATCCCCCCGGTTCGTTGAATCGGGGGGATGTTTTTTCTTTGGTGCTCCATGCGTATACTTTGCCCAGAGGAAGCCATGCAACCCAATGAGTTTTTTTACCAGCTCACCCCTGACGCCATGCTGACGGCTCTTGAGCAAGCCGGCTATCATCCTGAAGGCCGTTTTCTCATGCGCAACAGTCTCGAGAACAGGGTCATCAGTGTCGCGCTTTCCGATTCCGGCTCCTGTGTTGCCAAATTCTACCGGCCGGGGCGTTGGTCCCGGGAGACCATCCTTGAAGAGCACGCCTTCCTGTTTGAGCTGGCTGCCCACGAGATACCGGTCTGTGCACCACTCCTCTCCCATGGCACCAGTCTTCATGAATACCAGGGCATCTTCTACGCTGTCTGGCCGCTGACCGGAGGACGTGGACTTGAAGATCCCGATGAGGATACCATGCGCCAGATTGGCCGCCTCCTGGGTCGAATCCACGCGGCCGGTTCCAGGCAGGGATTCGCTTCCCGTGTGGAGTTTTCAGCTCTGAGCTATGTTGAACGCCCTCAGGCCTTCCTCGAGCCGCTCATGCCCGTTCATTGCCGGCCACGATACCGGAACGCCGCCCGGAGAATTGCCGAGCTCTATACCACCGAGTCGCAGGGTGTCCCGGTCCAGAGGATTCATGGGGATTGTCATCCGGGAAACCTCCTGATCGATGGTTCGAACATCTTTTTTCTCGATTTCGATGACTGCCTGACCGGGCCGGTTGTCCAGGATCTCTGGATGCTCCTCCCGGACCGTGGTGACGCTTCATCCCGCTTGAAAACCGCCTTCCTTGAAGGCTATACCCTCTTCGCCACCTTCGATCCAGCCTGGTTCCGGCTGATCGAAATCCTGCGCGGGATGCGCTTTGTCCATTACGCCGCCTGGATCGCCAGGAGAAGAGAAGACCCCGCCTTCATGCTCGCCTTTCCCGATTTTGGCACGGATGCCTGGTGGGAACGGGAGACCCGGGATCTTGAGGAACAGGTCCAAATCATCGAGGAGACTCTTTCTGAAAAGACGGATCAGGGTCAGGAAAAGACGTACAGCAACTTCGACTATTTCCCGGACTTGCGCGATCCCTGATCACTCCCTT
Source organism: Spirochaetota bacterium (assembly GCA_036795535.1). Classification (GTDB taxonomy): domain Bacteria; phylum Spirochaetota; class JAGLSM01; order JAGLSM01; family JAKPMW01; genus JAKPMW01. The sequence goes on along the minus strand of DAIREN010000022.1, from coordinate 20,040 downwards.
GAGCAGTCCGCTGTACACGCAGTGCCGGTCAATAGAACACGCAGATGCGCTCCAAGGTCCGTCATGCCGTCTCACGGATCCTTTTGGATCAGAGTGTTTCTGTGTGGGTGACAGGATACGAGCAGGCGCACGCTCTCAGGACTGCCACTCCTCATAGTGGGTGATGATCGGATCAACATCCAGGTATTCGATCCTCTTCATGCACATCGAGATCCGTTCTTCGGCCTTTTTCCGGTATTCCTCGAGCATCCTGACAATCCGGGAGTCACGACAGCCCTCGATATAGCTTTGCAGGATGGCCAGGGTTCGAGCATCGCTGTACCCGGAGATGATCTCAAGGATGCGGAACGCCCGTTTGAGATTGTTCCCCGAAAAATAGATCTCGAGGGTCGTATTGAGCTCGTCCAGCAGGAAGAAGAGCCAGCGCTTGACAAAGGGTTCCGCTCTCTGGAGGAGGTAGTTCAAAAAATGGATGTTCCTCTTCTGGTTGATCGCGCCCAAAACACTGGCGAAAGCGTCTGCCGCATCCTCATCGTCCATCACGATCAAGGCCGAGAGCGCTGCCCGGAACCGTTCATCGGGAAGCATGGTCGGTGTGCAGTCCTTCATCACATCACCGAAGATCCGGTTGACCTCGGCAAGATGCATGACAGCTTCTTCGTTTCCCATGCTCATACCCAGCCTTTGAGTATTGAAAAAATGACGACGATTCCGAGCGAGGCTGCCCCGATCCACCAGGCATGCTCGGTCCGAGTCTTCAGTTCCTCCGGACCCTCATTCGGGAAGCAGACCCGAGCCAGATTAATGAAACGCAGATTGCGCATGGCCGGTTCAAACCCGGGATTGTCGTCATGACACCGCTTGAGCATGCGTACAGCCGTTGCATAGTCACCGGACTCGTAATAGAGCAGTGCCAGGTTGTACATGGCCCAGGCATGATGGGACTCGATCGTCAGGATCCTGCGATAGTACTGCTCGGCGAGATCAAGACTCCCGGCCTGATGGTACACGGTTCCAAGATTAAACAGAGCCGGTATATAGTCGTCGCGAAGCTCCAGGGCTTTGCGGAATGCCCGGATGGCACCGACACTCCGGCCCTGCCGGATATGGATGTTCCCCATATTGACAAAGATGGCCGGATTGAGCAGTGCGTCACCCTTCATCGAACGCAGGACTGCCAGGGCTTCTTCGAGTCTCCCCACCCGGTGAAGACATCGGGCGAGTTCGACATGCATCTCGTAATCACCCGGATAGAGCCGGCACCCTTTTTTGAGGTCAATGATGGCCCGGAGCCACTCCCCGTCCCGGATATGGAGCATCGCAAAATCGCGGTAAATCTCCGCCGTGTCCGGCCAATCCCGCTGGAGATTTCTCAACCGGATGAAGGCGCCATGGGTATCGCCCCGGAGCATGGCCAGAATGGCGTACCCTCGCCGCTCGGAGAGCGTCGCATAGCTGTCCTCGCTGTCGATTTCCCTGCTGCAGAGTGCAACCAGACGAGAGAACTGCAGATTCTCGAGCATGTGCATCTGTTCAATCTCGCGCAGTGTCAGCGCGCGGTAGAGGATATCCTGCGAACCTTTGAGAACCAGTCGATAGTTTTCGAGGGCGGCCTTGAGGTTCCCCTGGAGTCTGTAATTATTGGCAATGTAATAATAGGCTTCGGGACCGACCTGACCGCAGGCCAGGGCATTGTCCAGAATTTCCTGAGCATCCCGCCGTCGGCCCTGATACCAAGCCGTGGCCGCCAGCAGGAGTTTCATCCTGGCGATCGGCATCCCTTTATCGGCAGCAATGAAAGCCTGACGGCGGGCTTCCCGGATGTTTCCCGCTTCAAACGCATCCTGGGCTGTACGCCAAGCCATCTCAGACTTGCTGATCAAGGCATCATTCTGTCCTGTTGTACGGACTCCAGCCATCACACCGCCACCAACCACGTTCCATTGTGTTTCTTCTTCAATTAACGGCAGTCAAGGAGTGCAACTTTCGCGAAAAAGCCTTCACTCCGGCCCGGATCATTCCTCTTCCGGTACAAAATCGCCTTCAAAACAGATGTCCGAACCGACATTGCGCCATGTTCCCCTGAGCCGGGGTGCCATCTGCATCAGGCTTGTCCCGATATCCCGGATGGGCTGCATCCCGGTCCCACCGGCCATCACCGGAGCGATATAGACCCTGACCCGATCGACATACCCCTCCCTGACAAGCCCGGTCAGGATACCCGGGCCGGCTTCAACAAGCACGGAGGCAAATCCGTGTTCACCAAGCCAGGCAATGACCGGGCCGGGATCAAGGGACGAAAGACCATGCACACTGGCCCGTGTGCCCAGCCCTGCGAGAATCCCGCTGACCTTGTCCTCCGGGGCAAGAATATGGACCGGGCCCCCGCCTGAAAAGAGCCGGGCATCGGGCGGAATTCCCTGTGCCGTGAGGATGATCCGGGCCGGCTGCCATTCCCCGGAGGCAATCCGGCAATCCAGTCTCGGGTTGTCCTGTCGCACGGTGTTTCCGCCAACCAGTATGGCCTGGGCATCCTTGCGGAGAACCTGGACTTCAGCCCTGGCCTTCTCTCCGCTGATCCAGAAGGAATCCCCCGAATCGAGTGCCATCCGGCCGTCCAGAGTCATCGCATACTTTGCCACTATCCATGGCCTGCCGGTCGTGATGTACTTGAAAAAGGGTTGCATCAGGTTCCGGGCTTCCTCCTCGAGGCACCCGGTTTCAACAGCTATTCCCGCATCCCGAAGGGAACGGATCCCCTGACCGGAAACAAGGGGATTCGGGTCCAGCGTAGCGACGACAACCCGGGCAACCCGGGACTGAATGACGGCTTCCGTACAGGGAGGGGTTCTCCCATGATGGCTGCACGGTTCAAGTGTCACATAGAGGGTTGCGCCATGTGCCGAGTCCCCGGCCCGGGCCAGGCATTCACGTTCGGCATGGTTGTGACCGGGAATCTGTGTCGCCCCCCTGGCAATGCACAATCCGTCCTTGACGAGAACGGCACCGACCGGAGGATTGGGCCAGGTCCGGCCCAGAGTCCCCCTGGCTTCCCGCAAAGCCTGCTCCATCCAATAGCAATCCAGCATGGGTGTTATCGAGATATCCATCCTGCAAGTATACGGGTACCGGAACGAAAGTCGAAGCCTTGCTCTGCTGATCCGGATTTCAGTCCGGAAAAGGAAGCGCAAGACCCGAAAAACTTGACAACGCTTGAAAAACAGGGTATCTACAACTGTGCGCTATCGTTTTCATACCGATCACAGTCTGCTTTCGCTGATTCCCGAGCAAAGACCGGGGGTCGGCAGGGAGGTCTTGCGGCGTTTCGGTTCCCGCCTGGCCCTTACGGCCGATTCGATTCTCTCTCTTCCCGAATCCGAGCGCAATCTTTTGCTGGCGGCCTTTGTCAATTCGCTGCACACCCTTGTCCCCGGCCAGATGACGAGCCTCATGCCGGCCGGCCTCCAGGTTTCCAGCCTGCTCTCAGCCCTTCTGTTGGATTTTTGGCCCGTTCATGCCAAGGCCTGCCAGTTCAACATCCAGGCCATCCATGCCGGGCTGCAAAAAAAGCAGCCGGAGTTTCTGGTTTCCGGGCTCAACCATCTCGCCTCGGGACTGCGCACGCTCTCCCGTCTTCCCGATGATGTGGGCATCTTCCTGCGGGTCAAGTACGCTCCCGTCGCAGCCCTCCGTCCGCGGGATCTGGCGGCTCTGACCGACAAGCATGATGCCCCCCTCGCACTCCTGACACGACTGGACAGCTTGCACCCGCTGCGTGATGAGCCATCCCCGGGACTCCTGGCCGGTCTGATTGCCGTCCTTCGTCTGGAACACCTCAAGCATCTTGTCACGGAAGAGGACCGGGAACACACGCTCAATTTCTCCCTGCTCGAGCGTTTTGCGGACTGTGAACATGTCAGGAAGCGCTTTTTCTCGAAACCCCTGCCCGATCCGGCACCGGTTCTTTCGGAGGAGAGCATCGACAGTCTCAGGCTGAAAAAAAGGTCTTTGCCGGAAGAGCCAGCCTCGGCCGGAGCGGACAGTGAAGCCGTCTACTTCAACCGGTACGATGTCCTTCTCGCGTCGGAGCGACTCTTGCGCCTTGCCATCCCCAAAGACAGGCACTGCTTTGGCCAACTTGAGATTCTCCTCGCCCGGCATGGAACAGGAGACGGAGCGGCCCTGGTTTCCCATGCCATGCGCTGCGAGCGCTGCTCGGCGTATCTCTCGGTTTCCCCTCTGCTCGAAGGGGGAAGGGAGAGACGTCTTTCGGGACAGACACAGCGCCGCATGCGGTCCGCTCTCAGCGAACAGGAACGAGTGGTCACCTCATCCCTCTGAGGGACGCGGACATCCACCTTCTCACAACATGGACAAAAACTGGATTTCCTGCAGGGCCGGTTGATCCAATGAGCCGCGGCCGTTTCCGGTGCATCCAAATACCAGAATGGCCAGGATCTGTCCGTCTTTCAGGACCGGTATATAGGCCAATTGACTGATCTCGTCGGGATCAACATCGGGAAAGCGCTTTTTCATATTGGGGTTGCTCAAGGCGGACTCACGGATGAAGAGAACCTTGTGCCTGGCCAGAAACATCGTAAAAAGCTTTTCGGAGGCTGCCAGGGTGCAGGCCGAATCACAGGCGGCGGAAAACCCGCTGCGTTGTGTGACCCGGTAGATCCCATCCCCGGCGTTCTCCAGCAGGAGAACATCCTTGACGTCGAGAGAACGCTCAAGCATGGCGACGATTTTTTCAAACCATACATCAAGCCCGCTCCCAGAAGAGTCATCTTGGGCCAAAACGGAATCTTCCTCGGGATTTTCTCCTTCATGCGGAATCACATCCTGCTGAAAAGCGACCCTGTCAATGATCGTCTGCAACTCATCATCATGTCCCCGGGTCTCGAACTCGCCCTGATCGACCGGGGTCTGGCGGGAGCGAGCCAGAACAGCACTGAGGGTCGGCATCTCGTCGGAGGGTTCATCCACAGGTTCGGGTACATGTGTTTCGGGCTCCGGATGATACTCGACCTCTTCGGTGACGTACATAGTATCCGTCGCCTTGATGATGTCCTCGGCCGTCGCCTGGATCTCCTGCATGGAGGATTCGTGAGCATCAATCCGCTCGCGAACGAGTTCGAGCCGGCCATGCTCCCAATGGTTGATCACCCGGAGAATCAGGAGGAGGACCAGTGCCACGATGACGAGTCCATTCAGAACCAGGATCTGGCCGGCGATACCGGGCAGTCCCTGCCCGTCCCGGGAAGAGATTCCGGCAAAGACCTGCGAAGAGAAGCCGCTCCGGACCGGAACCAGAATGGCATCCGAAGTCCGGATTTCCTGCATATTCCTGCGAATCTCCGACGCCAGACCGGTCAGTGCATCACGTTTGGGGAGCAAGCCGTCTTCGGCGAGGAAAACAACGCCGTCGACAACGGAGGCACGGCAATGGCCACCATAAAAACGGCTTGTCAAAAATGAAGGAGCGAGCACCACCCGGAGAATACCGACATCCATGCCTGCCCTGGAAAGACAACGGACAACGGCTTCCGCCCGACCATCGGCAAAAAACTCGAAACTCCCCGGCTTGCGCAGGAGAACACGCATCCTCTGTTTTTCGTCATCCTTGAGAGGTTTTCCCTCAAGAGCATCACTGGCGGAATCAATCACGATCGTATCGTCGATGCCAATCAGACGGAGTGATTCACAACCGGAGATGCCGTTTGCCAGTCGGCGCAAGGCCAGGGCGCCCTTTTCGAGAGACTCGCCCAACTCGTACTGGGCCAGGGTATGAATGATCACATCATCGCTTGCCAGAAGATTGAGACGGCGCAGGATCTCTTTCCCGTCCTCTTCGACGACCTTGAGTATTGTCTCAATCCCGGCCACCTGATCGGAAAGTCTCGAGTCCTCAAAGAAGAGAAGACCCCTGCTGGCCGTGTAATAGACGAATACAAAGCAGGCGCAGGACAGGATGGTCAAGAAAATGTGTCCCAGATATCGTTTCACGTCATTCCACCCTGATGAATTGCGCCCAGTTTCCCTGGAAAAGAACAATATATCCCGATCGCACCCCGAGTGCAAGCCTCTTGCGCCGGATCCGTTCAACACCACCGGCCCAGTCTCCGGTGTGCAGGAGAACCGGAACATTCCCGGGTGCGAGGAACATCCCGTTCTCGCCGGCAATGGCCTGCCCTCCTCTTCCGGCCAAGGCTCCAGAAAAGCCCGCCGAGAACTGCCACCAGGAGCCTCCGGTCCCGAGACTCCCCATGACCACGGCCGACGCCTCGACTATCGCGTTGAGGGCATTTCTCTCGGGAACGGTCAGACAAAGCCGGACAAGGGATAGCGTCGGGACAACCAGGGCCGCACGGTCGGATGCCTGGGAATTATATCTGGCTATGATACCCTTGGCGCTCTCGTTTCCGTAGAGACGGACCGCCAGTGATTCCATGCTATCCCCTGCCGCCCTGTTATAGGCAACATGATAGAGGGCATCACCGGGAGGCATCCAGGGTCCGGTCTCCTGGTCGAGCTTCTCGCCATTTTTCAGTTTTTCCGTCTGGAGAAGAAGTTGCCGGTACTTCTCCTGCAGGTCTTCGTACTTCTTCCGGTACTCGACATAGAGCCTGTAGTTTTCAGCGGAGTCCCGCAAGAGGGCGGCCGGATCGGCTTCATCGGATTTCCTGAGGATCACCTGAAACTCGATTGTCCGGGCATTCTCCTGTTCGTCGACAGCCTTTGCCCTGACCGTATTGAACCCGCTCTCCAGCTTGATCCGGGCTTCGAATGTTTTTTTGGTCCGGTCGATCGTTGCCGGTACGGAACCTGGTTCGACAATGATCTCGCGAAGATCCTTGTCATCCCATGTTCCCTTGACCGTAAAAAATTCGCTGAAGGATTCACTCGCCATATCCACCGCAAACTCGAGACTGGGTGCTTCGGTATTGAAGGTGACCGTCAGATCCTTTGTCGTCCTGCTGCCCGCTTTGTCAACGGCGACAATCTGGAATTTGTTGACACCCCTTGCCAGCGAGAGAGTGCTCTCGAATTCCCACTTCCCCTTTTCTTTCTGGACGAGTTTCCCGCGGATGCGGCCGGGCATCAGATAGACTTCATCAAGGGTCTCGTCAGCAACAGGGAATTTGAGTACGTATTTTTCTTCACTGCTGACCAGCGCTCCGCGATCCGGCGTCAATCCGATGATCGGAGGTTGTTCATCAAGAAAAATGCTCCGGGTCGCAACCGCATCCTGCCTGGCAATGTCGAGAATCCTGACCTGGATCCTGTTGTCTCCGGGAACGAGGTTCAGGGTCTGCTTCCAGGTCCGCATCTTGCGGTCGACCTCCTGAAGCCGGGTGAAACTTCCCCCGTTCTGTGCATACTCGAACTCCCGGGGATAGAGTTCAAGATAGCGTCCCCGCAGGGTATACTCCCGTGTCTTGACGGTTTCGGGAGCATCGTCGACCGTGATGACCGGTTTGGTTGCATCGATCACCAGGGGCCAGACAGCCCTGTTTTTGAAACCGGAGGCGTCGGTAATTTCGAAGACAAGATCGTATGTCAAGCCTTCCTTCAGGTTTCCCGCATCCAGCCGCGCCACGTCGAGAGCCCCCATACTCCTGGCCCCGCGGATTTTCTCCTGACCGAGCAAGACCAGTCCGGCTGTCGAATAGGGTTGCGTCACGTAGATGGATGGTCGCCAGGAGGCACCGGCCGTCACCACCGGCTGGGTACTGCGCAGACCGGCCTGGATAAGGATGCTCCCAGGCTTTTCGTAGCCGGTTTTTGGATGGACCCAGACCTGGGGGGTTTTCTTGTCGAGCATCATCCCGCCCTCGCCGTCCGTTCCCAAAAACAGCTGGCTTCCGTACAGGGCAATCGCACTGACGGAATTGTCCAGCAACCCATGGCTGGCCTTGGTGATGGTGGTCCACTCGCTTCCACCGGCACTGCGGTCGAGACGGGAGACCCCGCCAAAGGTCCCGGCCCAGACATGCTCTCCGTCCGATCGCACGGCAAACACCGTATCGTCGGCCAGACCATCCCGGACCCGGTAGGCCTGGAAACGCATGCTGTCCTTGTCAAAACGGAGCAGTCCGCCGCCGTAGGTCCCTACCCAGACATTCTTCCCGTCACTGTCCACACAGGTCACCTGTTTGGCCGTCAAGCCCTGGGATGCATCATAGGTCGTCCAGAGATCGGCATAGCGGTCATAGACCGAGAGGCCGTCGTCCGTCCCGGCCCAGATCTGGTCACCGTCAACGGCAAGAGCATGGATCCTGTTGGCCCCCAAGCCGTCAATCGGTGTGTAGGGGGCGCTTCTCCAGATCTGTTGTCGCTTGTCAAAACGTATCACACCCCAGTAGCGGGTTCCGACCCAGACAAACTCCTCATCGACGGCGACCGAGGTTGTCTCCTCGTCAGCCAGGCCATCCCGTTTTGTATAGACCTTCCAGCGCAGGCCAGGAGTCTGTTCAGCTGGACGATACCTGGCCACACCCTGGGCTGTGGCCATCCAGAGACTCCCCTCACCCTGATCGACAGCCAGTTTTGAGACATAGTTGGCGGGAAGCGGGGAGTTTCCATCGTGAAACACACCCCAGGCGTCACGACCGACATCATAGGAGACGAGTCCGTTGGCCGTCGCATACCAGACGACATCGCCAAGAACGGCAATATCCTTGACGTAGCCGGAACGTTGAAAAAATTCCGCCCGGGGAAAATTCCTGACGAGATCCACCGGTGGGGCGGCAAAAAGCGCCCGGGCGGCACCAAGGCATCCCAGCAGCGTCACTCCCAGCATGATCAAAACCGTCCTGCGCACGCCATACCCCTTCATGGAATCCTTTCTCCCCGCATCCCTCACTGGCCCAACTTGAAACGGGCCCGGGCGATATAGCTCACGGCAGCTGAATGCCCCGGGGAGATCGCCAGAATCTGGGACCAGGCATTGATGGCCCCCTGATAATTGCCCTGCTGGTAGAAGCTCATGCCGCTGTACAGAAGCTGCTGGATCTGGGCTTCATTCCGTTTGGCCACGGCCGCCCGGGCCTCGGCCACCTTGTTCATCGCCACGCGCCGGACTGTCCTGATCTCGCGGTAATTCCTGTCGTAGATCCAGACCTGTTCGAAAAACGGGAGTGATCCTTCAAAATTTCCGGCCTGATACAACCGCATCCCCTGCGCCCAGGCATCAGCCAGGGCCTTGGCCATCAAGTCCCTGGCCTGACCTTGAAGCTGTCTGGCATAGCGTGTTGTCGTTTCCCGTGCCTGGGAACTCTGTTTGTACTGGACAATCTGCAACACGAGTTCGAGTCCGAGCAGGGCGTCGTTGTACATCTTTTCGGCAATCTGTTTCTCTGCCTTTTTGATCATCTGGTCCGTCTCTTCCGAGAGTCTCCTCGAGAGGCCATTGATCCTGGTCCTGGTATTCTGGTCCTTGGGATTGTTTTGCACGATTTTCTGGTAGAGGACAATCGCATCGGCCGGTTTCCCCTGTTGCTCGAGGGTGATCGCCTCTTGCAGGAGCTTGAGGTTGTCGCCGGCTTCGTCCAGTTTGTTCTGGATCCTGTCGTCACTCTCGTTGTGCAGTTTTGCACTTTCGAGAACGGTGACCGCATTTGTATAATTCCCGGTCTCGTAGAGTGACTCTCCACGACGCAACTGGGCGAAGGCATAGGCTGTGATCCTGTCCTTGACATCCGCCAGGAGTGTCCGGGCCTTCTCGTGATACTTGTTGATCTTGAGGGCCTCTTCGAGGGCCTCGCGTGCCTGGAGGAGACGACCGGCTTTGGCGGACTCTTCGCCAAGGATGAAGTACCGGTTCTGGTTGTACACGCGGACTTCCTCGGCCGTCTTGATGTACCCCTGGACCATCTGCCGGTCGCTCTCGGTTGCATCCGGCATGCCGTCGATCTGTTTCCAGGTTTCGATCGCCTTGTCGTACTCCCGTTTTTTGAAAGCCTGGATCCCGGTATTGAAGTTCTCGAGAACACGGTTGCGGGAAGCCGAGAGTTTGATCCGTTCCTCGCACTTTTTCAGATAGTCGCTGATCTCCCTGTCATTGGGAGCCATCGCCAGGGCTTCGCGGAATTTGACCGCGGCCCGCTCGTATTCCCTGTTGTTGTAAAAATCGATCCCCTCGCTTCTTCGCTGGCGCATCGTGAGCCAGGACTGCTGCTGGGACCGTTTTTTGACTGACTCGTCAAGAAAATCCCTGGCCTGCTTGTCATCGGGCTTGATCACAAGATAGCGTTCAAACGAGTCGATTGCTTCACTCAAACGCTCCAGTTTTCCGCTCTTGAGGGCATCGAATCCTTTGTCAAAGAGGGATTTTGCCAGATCTTCGAAGCGGGCACTGGTGCGCGCAAACCCTTTTTTCGCATCCTCGTTGGCCGGATCAAGTTCGCTCGCAATCCGGAAATACTTGAGGGCCTCCAAAAGATCCTTGTCACTCCCGCGCCTGACCCAGGTTTCGGCAAGCTGGAGATTGTAAAGCGAACGCTCCCGCATCTCGCGGGCCGAATCCGCCAATGCTTTTTTTGACGGTTCATGGTCCGGATCGATGGCGATGGCCTCGCGCCATTTCTTGATCGCCTCGACATACTTCCCGTCCTTGTAGGCTTTCAGTCCTTCCTCGTAGGGGCCCTTGACCATGGCTTCCAGTGCGGTCCGGGTCGTCTCAAGCTCGCGCTCGGCCTCGGCGTTTTGCGGCCAGTAATTGAGCGCTTTCTCGAGAGAAGCAATCGCCTCGCGGATTTTTTTGTTTTTGATCTGGTCGCGCGCAATCGCCAAAAATTCCCCGGACCGGCTCATGCTCTGTCCGCTGATCTTGAGATCCTGATAGCGCTGCATCGCCAGATTGAGGTAATAGCGGGTGCTGGCATTCTCCCCGTATTCGAGCGAGACCTTGAAGCTGTCAATGGCATCGACATAGATCTTGCGCTTGAAGAGTTCCATCCCCCGTTTCCGGTAGAGCTCCGCCGCATTGAGCTTGCGTTCTTCGTTGGTCTTCCGCTCCCAGTTGTCCTTCTGGATCCGTTTGATGCGTTCCAGAAGATCCCGGGCCTCGCGGTGTTCCGGTCTGAGAGACAGGAGTGCATCAATTTTTTTCCGGGATTCCTCGAGGTCATTCCGGACAAAGGCGGCGACCCCGTCCCGCCAATGGTTTTCCACCAATTCATCGACGCTGCGGTCTATTTTTTCGACGAGATCCCGGGCCTTCCATTCAAGCGGATCAATGTCCAGGGCGGCGGTCGCAGCCTTGCGTGCCTCTGCCCAGGATCCGTTCTTGGCAAGATTCTCGGCTTTTTGGACGTAACTTTTTATCCGTTCGCGGTCATCGTCCGTCTTCCACGCTTCGCCCCGGATCCGGGTCTCGGCGATCTGGTCGAGTCTCCGAGCACTCTCGTTTTTCGGATTTTCCTGAAGGACACTTCTGAACTGTTTGCGGGCTTCGGCATAGTCGCCTTTGGTGAAACTCTCGATCCCCTTGTTGAGGGCCAGCAGCTGCTGTTCGATCGAGCGATACTCCTGCTTGTCCTTTCCGACCCGGTAGTGGACGGCAAACCGTGCCGATGGTTCACTCTCGGCCTCGAGGAGGATGCTTGAATGAAATGAAAAATCACTGACATCGACACCGATCCCGAAATCAAACCGTCCGCTGTCAAGCCCGGTATAGAGAGTCCAGCCGGCAATGACCCTGTATCCCAGACCGAGTCTGAAATCAACCTCGCCCAACCCCGGATACCAGTCAAAATCGGTACTGACAACGAGCTTCTCGTCCAGAAGGCACAGGGCCGCTCCGGTCACGATCCGGGTCTCGACCGGTTCTTTCGCGTCACCAAGTCCGAAGTCCACCGAGGGAATGACGTTTTCAATCCGGAGTCCGAATTGTAACTCGCGAGCCACCGGAAGGATGACTCCCAGATCGGCATTGGCGAAGGTTTTTGAACGTGCCTGGTCACCCGAACTGGAGTTCCACGAAAAATCCCTCCAGGCAAATTTGAAACTGGCGCCGAGTTTCAGGGCCAGGGGCAGATCGAGGGAGGCCGAGAGGAGAAGCATGTACTGGTTCTCGTCAAAGCTGTTGAACTCGCTGATCGAATCCCAGCTCTCCTGGGCACCGGAGAGGAGAAATTTGGTCCCGATTCCCATGGTCAGGATCTCTCCAAACCGGTGGGCATAGCCGGCGAACCCCATATTCCAGAAGAACCCGCCCATCGCATTCCAGGAGAGGGTCAGCTCGTCACCGTCCACAGCGTACAGCCCCGCCGGATTGAAGACAATGGCGGTCGCATCATCGGCCAGAGCGGTATAGGCCCCACCAAGGGCGAGGGCTCTTCCGCCCACACCCATCTCGATGACGGGAGCGGTATCCCCTCCCGGCCGGCCATGCAAACCGGCGGCCAGGAAGGTACAGAGGAGAGAGAGTGCCAGGGTCTTCCGGTTCATCGGGCCCTCCGCAGGATTCGCAGGGGCAGAATCTGGCTTATCCGGTATCCGTTCACAACCGAGAGAACCCGGATGTAATAGACCCCGGCCGGCATCCGCATGCCCTCGTCATCCTTTCCGTCCCACTGCCAGAGTTCTTCCCCTTTTTCCAGCACGGAAGGAACAAGCTCCCGGACAAAAGCGCCGTCATCCCGGTAAATCCCGATGGTGACACGTTCATGACCGGACGGAACATTGATCCGCAGGAGCCCGGCGTCAGCCATCCAGGGATCCGGGACGGCCCAGGCCTGTGTCTCGTTGGCCAGGGCAAAGCCCTGAATGGAGAGTGTGACAACAAAGAAGAGTACAAGAATCCGGCTCGTCATATTATTGGTTCCTGACCAGGCCAAGACGGAAGCGTTCCGTCTCTTCGCCCCGGGAGACATCCTGATAGCGTCTGATGACTGTGACGATGTAGACTCCGCTCTTGACCAGGCGGCCCGCTTCGTTCCGGCCATCCCAGGAAACGACATAGTCGCTCGTCCCGAAACTCCCGCGGGAATACTCCCTGACCCTGCGGCCGCTCAAGTCTTGAATGATCACACGGGCATCGAAGGAAGGCAAATCCGAGGGCGTCTTGACGGTAATACTGGTTGTCGTGGTTGTTCCGTCAAGGAGGAGAGGATTGGGACTGGCCGTCCCGATATTCCCGACACCGAGAATGGCCGGAGAAATGAGCGCGAAAAGCCAGACGCAAACAAACACACCCCGTACTTTCATGATCATCGTCCTCCACTCTCGAGTATATCCCATCCCGGGGGATCAATCGTCAATCGGTGCCGGTGCTGCGGGTTCCATATCGGGAAGTGTCAAGCCATCAGCATCCATGGGCAAATCCACAGGGCCGTCAATGATGACAAATTCCCCTTCAGCAACCGGAGTCCGGGGATCGAGATGAAACCGTTCATACCTGCGCAGATCCGGCTCACCGCTGGCCTGAAAATCGGCGGGCATTCCGGCACCCGGAGCGACCTTGGGCCGGACACTTTCGGTCCGTGGAGCTTCGGTCCGGATGATTCGCCGCTCCACCCTTGGCCTGACGGTTGTGATCCGCTTGGCCCCTTCGAGAATTTTTTTCCCGTGGCCAAGGGATGCATCAAGGGCATGGAGCAGCAATTGTTCGCGCATCCCGTGTGTCCTGATGATTTTCCAGATCCCTGAGAGAATCCGGCGGACCAGCCAGAGTGTCACAAAAATCGTCAGGACGAGTATCAGGAAGCGGACTCCCAGAAGCAGGAGTTTGGATGAATCGACGGGTGGAGAAAGAAGCCCGATGAAGATCCCGCTTTCTGAACCGGCTATCCTGACAGGGAGGGCCAGATTCCGCTTCCGGCCGGCACGGGTATCAAGAAAACGTTCGTGCCGCAAAGCCCGTTCCGGGAGAGCCCCCCATGAACCCTGACCGGACTCGATAAGGGGATCATTCCCGCGCACATGGAGGTAGAGCCTCGAGTCTCCGGATCCGGGATATTCGGCAACCAATTTTTTCAGAGTCGAGGCATTCAGGACAACAACGACAGTCCCCTGACGCTCCCGCATCGGCGACAGAAAGGAGGCCAGGAGCATGAAGCGCTGGCCCGGGAGGGGCTCGAGGATGGCGCTTCGAGCGGTTCGTGCTTTTTCAAGAATTTTTTGAGGAACAACCTCGGGCGGGAGAGGTTCGCGGTTTTCCCGTGTTGTCCGCAGGAAGACGCCACCCGGACCATGAAGGAGAATCTCGTCAATGTCGCCATAGCGGGTGATGAGTCCACCCAGATAGTCCTCGGCAAACATCAGGGAGAGTTCCTGGCCAAAATCGGGCAAAGCGCGCCGGACAAGAGGGTGCGTGACGATTCCGTCAACATTGTCCAGCACCCGGGCAAACCAGTTTTCAATCCGGACCTTGTAGAGTTCGAGGTCACGGCGGGCTTCCCTGTCCGTTTCTCCATAGAGGGCCAGATCCGCCAGATCGGTCGCTGCCGCTCCGGCACCACCCCCGCCCGACCCGAAGACGATGTCCGTCATGTCGACCAGAAAATCCGTGACCTGGGGCGGAACAACCTGGGGCATCTGGTCGCTCCTCGCCAGCCAGACCAGGAGGGCGAGGACAATCACAAAATCCCGCAACCCGACCAGAAGGTTTCGCACCACCGGTTTCATGCCAGACTCCCCTCTCCTCTAACGATTCCAGCCACGCGGGGACAGGAACCCTCCTTCAGTATCGGAGGATTCTTCGGGTATACTGAGTAGCTCGTCATCCCGGGAATTCCATCCGGCGGCTGGCGAAACCAGGCGATACAGTCGGACAAATCGCCCTGATGCCGGGAACGGAGAGGAACCAGATCAGGATTCGTTCACAAGGCTGACAATCACCAGGGGGCGCAGCCCGAAGCGTTCTTCGAGTTCCAGTTCGGCCCATGCCTGGATCTTCCGCCGAATGGCACTCATTCCCAGGGTCCCGGACTGGTACCCGTCCAATATCTCGACCTCGCAGGCATCCCTCAGGCTCTCGAGATCCTTCTGGTGCTGGTCGGCGCGCAGACAGCCCCGCATGGTCAGGGAGACATGGGCAAATCCTGATGGGGGATTGAGCCTGAGCACAAAGCAGGCAACCCCGTGCCGGGCCATCAGGGAGCGCTCATACGCGCCGACTTCGGGGAGTCGCCTGTGTTTGCCGGACTGGAGACTGTTCCCCAAAAAGACGAGACCGGGAACTTCATCCCAGCGGACCTGATCCCCGTTTCCCGGAAGGACAGTCTTGATCCCGCATTCCGTACCCAACCCGGCCAAGGCCCTGCGCTGGAAGGCATCACCGTGGACCGGAACAAGGATCCTTGGGCGGATGCACCCGATGATCTCCCCAAGGACGGATCGAACCGCGTGCCCGCTGGCATGGACCGGTTCGAGAGGAGGAACGGCCAGGCTGGCCCGTGAGGAAGCCGCCAGGCGGAGCATGGCCCGCCAATCCTCCTCGTTTCCCGGAACCGGACTGGCGGAGATGACGATGGCATCCCGGTCTGTCAAGCTGGAGGCACCCGAAAGAAGCCGCATGAAGGCCGAGCTCTCCTCGCCCTGACACCCGCTCGCCAAAATCAGGGCAGGAGATTCCGGAAGACTCCCTTCGAGGGCAGCAACGCCCCGGACCGCGTCCCGGTCCAGACTGCGGATGATCCCGATCGCGCCAAGCATCGCCTCCCCGTCAACAAAGAGCAGCATCCCCGCTTGGCGTCCCGCCGCGAGAGCGGCCTTGATCCTCCCGAGATTACTGCTGAACGTCGTCATCAAGACACGTCCGTCCGCATGCCGTCCGATCCAGTCGCCGATTCCCGCAACAACATCCGCTTCGCCGGGACCGGGCCGGGGGATGGGTGCATTGGTACAATCACAAAACGCCAGCCCGATGTGTTTTTCTCCGAGGATGTCACGGGTCTCCGCCGGCATGCCCGAAAAATCGCCCGTATAGAGAATGCTCCCCCGCTCATGCTCGACGAGCCAGGCCAAGGCCCCGGGAATGGAGTGTTCCACCCGGAGGGCTGTCAGGGTGAACCGGCCAAAGCGCTCACTGGACGCATGCCGGACCTTTCTGGTCCGCGCCTCCGCGGGAAGTCCGTAGCGGATGGAGAGAAAGGCGATCGTCTCCTCCGACGCCAGAACCGTGCAGCGAGGAGCCCCTTCGAGGATCAGGCTGACGGCGGCGGCATGGTCAAAATGTCCATGGGTGCAAGCCAGGGCCGCCAGTCTGGGGAGTGCTTTGTCAAGGAGGGGACTCTCGGGGACGAGAAGACCGCCAGAGGACGGGAAACTGCGACCGGCATCAATCAGTATGGCTGTCTCGCCATCATCGAGCAGAAAGGAACTGGTCCCGATCGCATCCAGTCCGCCAAGGGGATGGACGATCAGCGGGTCAGACACCGCTGTGTCCGAACCCGCCCGCTCCGCGAACGGTGGCATCCAGCTCGTTGACCGTGAGGACGGCGGGGTGTTCAACCCGGGCAAAGACCATCTGGGCAATCCGCATGCCAGGTTCGACCGTAAACGGCTCCGTTCCCAGGTTGACGAGAATCACCCGCACCTCACCACGATAATCCGCATCAATCGTTCCGGGGGCGTTGGCCAGCGTCACCCCATGCTTGAGGGCCAGCCCGCTCCGGGGCCGGATCTGTGCTTCCATCGTTGCAGGGAGGGCCATCTCGAAGCCGAGCGGGACGAGGTAGCGCTCGCCCGGCTGAAGGGTGACAGCAGTCTCCATGGCAGCAACACAGTCATACCCGGCGGCATGGGGCGTCGCACGGACCGGGATGGCAGCACCCGGAGTGACAAGCCGGAAGCGGACCGATTCATCCACGATGCGTCTCCCCGGCGGGAAAATGCTTTTTGAGAATCGGCATGGCATCAATCCGACCGAGTGTCCGGACGGCAAAGCGTTCGCTCCCCAGAATATAGGAGATCACATCCCGGATATCCTCCATGGTGACGGCATCGATCCGCTTGAGAACGGCGCTCAGTGGTTCGCCCCTTCCAAAAACAAGTTCCTGCATGGCGATGTAATTCATTCTCGATTCGACACTCTCCCGGCCGATCAGGAGGGAACTCTTCAATTGTTCCTTGGAGCGGAGAAATTCTTCGCTGGAAATCCCCTTTTTGAGAAGAAGCTCGTTTTCGCGACGGATCAGGGTCAGAACGGTATCCAGATACTCGGCGGAGGTCGCACAGGAAATCCCGAAGTACCCGGTTTCCTGCATCAGTGCAGGGAAGGTATAAATCGAATAGCAGATTCCGTGCTCTTCACGGATCTTCTGGAAGAGCCGTGAGCTCATGCTCCCGCCCCAGAGCTGGTTGACCAGGGCGATTGCCACTCGCCAGGGATGGCGTTTGTGGACCCCGGGCATCCCGATCAGAAGCTGCACCTGCTCCAGCTTTTTCTTTTGTGCCGCCAGGGTAAAGCGCGGCTCGGGGGGCTGGGTCGGCAGGGCGGGATCCCCGCTCCCCCGGAGGGGCCAGGTCTCGATCTCGCGCGCCAGGGTATCGGGATCGATCATGCCCGCCGCGGAGATCACAAGCCGGTCGGTCCGGTAGTGCTTGTTGAAAAAATCCAGCAAGCGAGCCCGGGTGATGGCCTCGATATTCTCGACCTTGCCCGAAATGGAGAATCCGAGAGGGTGGTCGGGCCAGAGCTGTTCGACAAACCGGTCGTGGATATAATCATCAGGAGAATCGTCGTACATATGGATCTCCTGGATCACGACCTGCTTTTCTCTCTGAATCTCTTTTGGGGGAAAGACGGAATCGTAATACATGGCCTTGAGGAGACCGATCACCATCGGCGCATGACGGGCAACAACGTTGGCGTAAAAACACGTCTTCTCACGAGTTGTGAAGGCGTTCATGTGCGCGCCAACGGAATCCATCCGGATCGCGATATCACTCGCGGAGTGCTCGCTCGTTCCCTTGAAGAGCATATGCTCGAGAAAATGCGTCAGACCATTGGTCAAGGGGCTCTCATTCGAGGACCCCACACGTTGCCAGAGACCAAAGGAGACCGTCTCGACCCTCGGCATCCGTTCGACAACAAGAGTTATGCCGTTTGAAAAGACATACTTTCTCACGCCAGAAGCCGATTATTCGGGATCATCGACGTTGACAGCGCTCAGATTGATACGGCCAAGCTTGTCAACCTCGACAACACGCACCCGGATCCGTTCACCCTCGCGGACAACATCGCTGACCTTGTTGACTCTCTTGCTGGCCAGCTTCGAGATGTGACAGAGTCCATCCTTGCCTGGAAGAATCTCGATAAAGGCGCCAAAATCCATGATCTTTTTGACAATTCCATTGTAGATCTCGCCCACTTCGACATCGGAGGTCAGACCTTTGATGATGGCAATCGCCTTTTCGGCGTTGGTCAGATCGGGCGAGGCTACGGTGATGGTACCGTCATCGGCAATATTGATGACAGTCTCTGTACTCTCCTGGATCCCACGGATGGTCTCACCACCCTTTCCGATAACCGCACCGATCTTGTCCTCATCAATTTTCATGGAGAGAATACGTGGTGCATACTTGGAAATATCGGGCCTTGCCGCCGGAAGAGCCTCGACCATTTTGTCGAGAATGAACAACCGGCTCATGCGGGCCTGATCCAGGGCATCCCTGAAGATCTGGAAGGTGATTCCCTTGACCTTGATATCCATCTGGAAGGCCGTGATACCGGTTCTCGTACCTGTGACCTTGAAATCCATATCGCCCAGATGATCCTCAACGCCCTGGATATCCGAGAGAATGCTGTATTTTCCGTTGTCTCCCATCACAAGCCCCATGGCGACACCGGCCACCACATCCTTGACGGGAACGCCGGCATCCATCAGGGCGAGACAGCCACCACAGACCGAAGCCATCGAGGAGGAACCATTGGACTCGAGGATTTCGGAGACGATCCGCACAACGTAGGGGAAGCTCACACTGTCGGGGATGATCCCGGCCAGGGCCCGTTCGGCCAGCATGCCGTGTCCGATCTCGCGACGACCGGTCGCACCGATCCGTCCGGTCTCACCGACCGAGAAGGGCGGGAAATTGTAATGCAGCATGAACCGTTTTTCGCGGTCACCTTCGATATCATCCAGACGCTGGGCATCCAGCGCCGTACCAAGTGTCGCCGTGACCAGAGCCTGTGTCTGGCCGCGGGTAAAGAGGGCACTTCCATGGGTGCGGGGAAGGACAGAGGTCTCGATCGTGATCTGGCGGATCTCGTCGAAGGCCCGTCCATCGGGGCGCTTCCCTTCTTCGACAATCTCGTGGCGCACAATCGACTGCTCGAGGTCATGCAGAATCATGGGCATCTGCTTGAGATCCTCTTCGGACTTGCCCGCTTCGGTGTAATGCTGCACGGTCGAAGCGACAACTTCGTCGATGGCCGCATACCGGGCAAGTTTGTCCGGATTGGCACTGGCCACCCTCATGGCATCGGTCGCGTACGCGCGAACTTCCTGCTCGAGAGCAGGAGCAATCATCACGGGGGCAAAGGGCTTTTTGGGCCGTGCAACCTTTTCGACAAGGGCACGAACGCCGGCTGTCACCTGACGGATGGCATCATGCGCCACTTCCATGGCCTTGAGGAATTCATCCTCGCTGATGTTGTCGGCATGCCCCTCCACCATCATGATGGCATCATCAGTACCGGAGACCACAAGGTTGAGTCTGGATTCTTCGATCTGCTGGACAGTCGGGTTGACGACAAAGCGGCCACCGATCAGACCGACACGGCATGACCCGAGCGGACCTTCGAAGGGAATGTCCGAAACCGAGAGGGATGCCGAAGCGGCAATCATGGCCAGAATGTCCGGCGGATTGACTTTATCCACCGACACGGTTGTCGGCAGGATTTGGACCTCGTTCATGTAGCCTTTGGGAAAGAGCGGACGCATGGGCCGGTCGATGAGCCGGGAGATCAGGATCTCCTTGTCCTTTGGTCTGCCCTCTCGTTTGATGAAGCCGCCGGGGATCTTGCCGGCTGCATAGAATTTTTCGATGTAATGAACCTGGAGCGGGAAATAGTCAAGCCCACCCTTG
>DAIREN010000021.1:0-27035 GCA_036795535.1 Spirochaetota bacterium | reverse complement strand
ACGAGGGCGCCGCCGACCTCGCCGATGGAGGGGATGTCGGTGCCGGGGAACTCCTGTTTCAGCAGGGCCTCGATCTTGCCGTATTCGAGCACGGCCTTCGAAGCGTACGGCTCGGCCTTGTCGTAGTCGTCAATCACTTTCTTGAAGCGCCGGGCGCTGCCCAGGAGCAGCTCCTTGGCCTCGTCCTTCTTCTTGGCCTTGAAGGCGTCGGAGGCCTGGTTCTTGAGGGCGCGGCCCCAGTAGTAGAAGGCCGGCGCCATGGGGCAGTCCTTGGGGGGGACCTGCTCGCAGACGGCGGCGATCAGCTCGGAGGTGCTGCCGATGGTCTGGATATCACTCTTTCCGCCGGTCCGGTTGATATCGAGTTTTTTGGCGCCTATACCGGTTTCATCGTCAGTGATTCCAATCCCTACAATTTCAGCCGTCAGGACATCAGCGACGGGGCCAAGAGACTCTTTGCCGGTCTCTCCTGCGGGATGGATCTCGGCTCGGGCTGGGTGGTGACGCTCAACGGTCTGCTCCAGCGCGATCGGGGGGATATCGAAGCCTCGCGCTACGATACCGCCCATCTCTCGCTGGGACTTGAGGCACAATTCTCCCCGGCGGTCACCATGCTGGTGGAGGGTGCCGTCGAGGGCGGGGAGGGCCCCGAATCAACCGGGACCTCGATGCGGGATATCAGCGCCTGGGCGGTGACCTTCAGGATGCAGTTCGCACTCCTTGATGAAAGCGAGAGTGCCTTTGCGATCGATGCCGCTATGGCGACCGGAAGTGACAACCGGTACGAGAGCACACCGGGCGGAATTGACGGCGACGGCAAGGATACCCAGTTTTCGACCTTTGGCACGTATTCAACCGGATTCGCTTTCGAACCGGATCTTTCAAACCTGATCTACGGAGCACTTTCCTTCACAACCCTGCCGTTCTCGAAGGGCTCGATGTTCGGACGGTCCAGTTTTACCCTCAAGAGTTTGGTCTACTTCAAGGCTGACAAGGCGGGTCCGACTTCGGAGCTTGCGACGACGGATACCCTCAACAATCCGGACTCGGTCTTTCTCGGTTTTGCTGTGGATGCCACCTGGGCCTGGCGTGTCGTGAGTGATCTCTCCCTTGTCTTTGCCGCCGGCATCTTCAAACCGGGTACCGCCTATACAGACAGAACCCTCCAATCCCTGATTCAGACAACCCTTGTATTTGCCTTTTGATCCGAAGTATGTTTGTTGACACGCGCGCCATTCATCGGTCTGATGAACCGGTCTCGCGTATCCTGTTCTTTTGTGGAGACACCCTGCGGCGTCACTGGCCTGCAGGAATACCGGGGGTGACATGAAGAAATCATTTCTTGCGATTTTTTTGGCGGGCCTCGTTCTCGCGGCCTGTGGCGGAAGTTCTTTTTCCATCGTCAAAGAACCCAAGCAGGATACGGAGGGGTTCCTTTCGCCGGACATGCTCCAGATCGTGGCTGTCGGGTATCCTGCCTGGAAGGAGACGGACCCTGTCAAACGTCGCCAACAGGCTACTGCCGCTGCCGAAACCATGGCACGGCTGCGTGCCGTTGAATACCTGATGAATGAACTCCAAAATGAGAGCGCCGAGATGTACCAGACCGTTGTCATGAAGATCGGGAGCCGCTTGACGACCGAACGCTATGACCCCGTCTACGGGAATGAACTGGCTGACGGTGGCCGCAAGGCCGACGAATATTTTTCCCTGCTCTCGATTTCGGGCTATCCACACACCAATTGGTACACGTCCGAGGACGGGCGGTGCCTGATGGTCTACAGGGTCGTCAAGGCCGGACTGGTCGCCTTCGGGCAGCGCGGTTTCGGGATGTATCCCTGACGACATCCCTCACAGTGGGCCTGTCTCGATCTGGATCGCCTTCTGTGCCGCTTCGATGATCCTGATCGCGTCCTCCCGTGTCTCTCCGACCGCGATGATGTGACCGGCTTTTTCGACATTGCTCCTGGGTGTGACAACCACATCCCCGATGTCGACATTCAAAAAGACGTGCCGGACCCCGCGCAGGGCGAGGGCTTCCTCGAGTCCACGAATGGCAATGACGCGTCCTGGGGGAGGGATGATCGCGGATTCCATCGAAACCCGTCCCAACTTCTCTTCCAGACCACGGGGTGGCTGGCCGAGGGCGATCCTGATGGCGTTCGCCATCAGGTCGACACCGCTCGAGTAGGGGTAGGTGTAGGCTGACATGAATCCGCCCGAGAGACGGGCAGCGATCTCTCCGACCATGGCGCCGGTGGGCGTGACCTTGATGTCTCCCTTGGCAGCACCCATGTCGATCCCGAGCGCTTTGATGCCGGCGACAAAGACACGGATCGCGTCTTCCTGCATGGCTGGCGGAAGATTGGATGGCATGATGTGTCCGGTTTCGACAAACCAGGGCGGACGGGCGATCAGCCTGTCCGCAACCCCGGTGATGTGGATTTCACCCCGATAGACAAGGGCATCAATCGAAAGCTCGGGCCCTTCCATATATTCTTCGATGATGACTTCACCGGAGGGCGTCGCCTCCTTGGCAAAGGCGAATGCGGACCGGATTCCGGCTTCATCGTCGGCCCTGGAGACACCGCGGGCACCCATGTTGTCGCTTGGTTTGAGAACGACCGGGCCCCGTCCGAGACGGTTGAAATGGTCGAGGGCGTCATCCAGGGTCCAACATTCACCGAACCGGGGGCAGGGAACGGCATGTTCATGAAGACGACTGCGCATCTTCAATTTATTTGAGGCGGCTTCCGCGTTGATGAAGCGGATTCCCGGGAGCCCGAGGGCGTTGGCAACCGCAGCAACTGTCATGGATGCGTCGGTTCCCACGGTCAGGACCCCGTCGATATGCCGGATCTCCCTGTGATAGCGGCGGGCCTCGCGGACCGAGCCGTCGATGTCCCGCGTGCTGATGATGATCCGGTCATCGGAGAGGGCCAGTCCGGGTGCGGAGGTGCTGTAGTCGGTGGCGACAGTGTGCATCCCCATTTCCTTGGCTTTCTTGATCACCGGGACCTGCAGTCTGCCGGCGCCGATAATGAGGACTGTCTGCTCTTCTTGCATGCTCACTGTCCTTTCAAGGTGTGATTCCGAACGATGTGTTAAAAAAGCCTCCCGTCCGTGACTGACGGGAGGCCTGGGGACCGCTTGACAGATCAGGGTGTCCGGGTGGATTCCGGCGTGATCCAGCGGATGGTGTTGTATCCGAGCACGCGTTGCTGGAAAAGGTAGTGCTTCCAGTGGTTGTCGACTCGTGCACCCCGGAGATCGGCATTGTGGAACATCGTGTCACGGATGGAAATTCCCGTCAGGTCCGAGTAGCGCAGATTGGCCCCGGAAAAATTGGCACGGGAGAGATCGCAGTTTATCAGACTGGCACGCTCGAGGTTGCATTTGGCGAAATCCGATGAGGTCAGATCGCAGTTCGAGAGCATGGAGTGCATGAGGAGTGAGCTCTCGATCTTGGCCTCGATGAATTTGCAGGCGGTAAAACGCATCTGGCTGAGATCCGAATTCTCCAGTCTGGCGTTTCTGAAATCACATTTGATGAATTCGGATCCGGCGAAATCGGAACGGATCATATTGGCCTTCCTCAAGTTAGCCTGGTCAAAGCGGGCAAAGTTGAGTTTCACCTGCGAAAGATCGGAGTCGGCAAAGCTGGTTTGGACGATCCGGGATCCCATCAAATTCGCTCCCCTGAAATCGCAGGCCGAGAAAACGGCGTTGGAAAGGTTGGCAAACTGGATATTTGCCAGTCGGAGATCCGTATTTGTCAGGCTGGCACCGGTCAGATTGACCTGCTGGAGGTCCGCCCGCTGGAGATTGGCATCCACGAGGCGGGCCCGTGAGAGGTTGCTCCGTCGGAGATCGACATACAGGAGGATAGTCCCGTCAAGAACAATTCTTTCAAGATCGGAATCATTGAGCTTGGCTTCCGTGAGATTCGAAAACCGGATATCCGCATTGCGGAGAACGGAGCGGGAGAGATCGGTATAGGCCATCTCCACTCGCCAGAGTCCGATATTGGTCAGGACTGCTCCGGAGAGATCGGTGTTCGCAAAGCGTGTATGCTTGCGCCAGGTATTCCAGTATTCCACACCACGTTTGAGATTGTTGAGATGGGAAGCCTCATAACCAGAGAGAATTGTCACGAGTGAAAGGCTTGTGACGGCAACGAGTATCCAAATGGCGCTTCGTTTCATGCTGTCTCCTTGATGTCACTCCGGTGGATCCAGTCAATGGACGCAGGATACCGGTCTTCTCCCCTACTATCGGTCAGCAACCCTCAAATCTGCAGTCTCATGTGAAACCGGGAGCGAAACCGGAATCTCCCGAGCGGTCGGAATTTTGTGGAAATCTCCACAGCTATTCAGGATCATATGACTATGGGGACTTTTCAGGAAATGAAATCGCTTGCGGGCCTGGTTTTTGTCATGGATGATGACGAAGCCGTCAGAAATCTCGTCGTCCTGATGCTCAAACGTTTCGGTCTCGAGGTCGAATCTTTTGCGTGCGGGGAAGACCTGCTTGTCAGGTACAATGCGGGAATGCCCCTCCCGGATCTCATGCTGCTGGATATCCAGGTCGGAGCGGGCATGGGCGGAGAGGAATGTCTGCAAAAACTGCATGATCTTGGGTCGAGGATACCGGCCATCGCCATGACCGGAATGGCCGGGCAGGGCGGTTCCTGCCCTGAAGCCTGCGGTTTCAGCGGTTATCTCGGCAAACCCTTCACCATAACAGACCTGCATGCTGTCGTTGACCGCCAGTTCAATCGGGAGTGATACCATGAGTGAGGATGTCCGCAGTCGCGAAGACTTGCTGCGCGAGAATGAGATGCTCAGGCGCTGGGTCAGCGAATTGGGCGCGGTGAATACCCGAGAACGGCAGATCCGGTCGCAGGGCGGGGACGAGACCTGTCTTGAGCTTTACAGGGAGATCCTCAGTCTCAAAACCAGTCTGCGCGAGGTCAAGGAACGCTACCATGCCATGCTTGGTGCCATGCCGGATCTTCTTTTTATCCAGAACCCCGACGGAACCTATATCGATTACAACGCGTTCTCTACAGTCCGCTATTACGTGCCACCGCATGAATTTCTGGGCAAGAAGATGCACGATATCCTTCCCAAGGAGGTCGCGGACAACGGATTGGCCTGTGTCCGGACAGTTTTGGCGAGCGGGCAAGCACGGTGTATCGAATACCATCTTTCCAATGATGGCGAAGACCACTATTACGAGGGACGGGTCGTCCCCTGTGGATCGGACCGGGTGCTGACAATCGTCCGCGATATCACCGAGCGCAAGCGGTTCGAGCACTGCCTCCGGGAAATGGCGACCCATGACTCCCTGACGGAACTTCCCAACAGACTCCTGTTCCAGGACCGGCTTTCGCACGCTATTGACCGTGCCAAACGGTCGGGGAATAGCGTCGCTCTGCTCTTCCTCGATCTTGACGGGTTCAAGGAAGTGAATGATACCTGCGGGCATGCTGCCGGAGATAAACTCCTGGTCCTGATGGCAAGAAGGCTTCTGGACACTGTCAGGGACAACGATACTGTGGCCCGGCTCGGTGGGGACGAGTTTGCCGTTATTCTCGAAGAAATCCAGAATCAGGAAGTGGTTGTCGATATCGGAAAGCGGATTCTGGCCGCGATCGGAGAGCACGCCCGGGTTGAAGACTATGATGTGTCGGTAACGGGCAGTATCGGAATAGCTCTCTGGCCCACTGATGCCGAAGATTCGGCGGATCTCCTCGTCAAAGCTGACCGGGCGATGTATGTTGCCAAGCGTGGTGGAAAGAACACCATGATCTTCTCGGATTGACCGGTTGATCAAGCCTGTCCACAAATTTTCAAACCTCCTTGACAGAATCCTGTCTGTGGATATACGCTGTCTTGAGCCTGTGTGTGACCAGGTACTACACACAACGTTGGGAGGTTGTTCATGCAGAGAGTATTTGTAGTCATGATTGCCGTGGTTCTGGCATTGGGATTGGTTGCAGTCGGTTGCTCGAAGTCCGGGGCCAAGAGTGACAAGATCAAAGTCGGGTTCATTTATATCGGCCCGATCGGAGATGGTGGCTGGACCTATGCGCATGATGAGGGCAGACGTTTCCTCGAAAAAGAAACCGGAATCGAGAGCAGCTACAAGGAAAATGTTCCGGAATCACCGGCTGCCGAAAAGGTGATGGAAGACATGATTTCCCAAGGCTGCAACATCATCATCGGAACGAGCTTCGGGTACATGGATTACATGGAAAACGTTGCCAAACGCCATCCCGATGTGACCTTCCTCCATTGCTCCGGATACAAGACGGGAAAAAACATGGGGACCTATTTTGGTCGCATCTACCAGGCCCGCTATCTCTCGGGTATTGTTGCCGGACTGAAGACCAAGGCCAACAAGATCGGATACGTTGCCGCTTACGAGATCCCCGAGGTCGTTCGTGGCATCAACGCCTTCACCCTCGGTGTCCGCTCCGTCAATCCCCAGGCTGTCGTCAAGGTCAAGTGGACCCATACCTGGTATGATCCGGCCAAGGAAAAGGATGCAGCCAAAGCTCTGCTCGATGAGGGTGTCGATGTTGTCGCCCAGCACCAGGACACAGCCGGCCCGCAGCAGGCGGCCGAAGAGCGCAATGTCTGGTCGATCGGATGTAACACGGACATGAACAGCAAGGCTCCCAAAGCCTACATGACGGCTCCGATCTGGAACTGGGGCCCGTATTATGTGCGCCAGATCAAGGCGGTCAAAGAGGGAACCTGGAAGTCCGAAAGCTATTGGGGTGGGATGAATGACGATATTGTCCGCTTGGCACCGTTGACGGCCAATGCTCCCGAGGCAGCCAAGGCCGCAGTTGATAAAGCCACCAAGGACATCCTGGCCGGGACCCAAAAGGTCTTCCAGGGACCGATCAAGGACCAGACCGGTGCCGTCAAGATCAAGGATGGCGAGGTCATGGCAGACGCCGATATGCTCAAGTTCGACTGGTTTGTCGAAGGTGTCGAAGGCAAGATAAAATAAGATCGCTTTGCATTTCCGGGGCCGCGGGCAGTGGATGCACGCGGCCTTTTTATGGAGACCCGCAGACAAAGAAATGGAGCGAACCTGGCCTATGGAAACGCAGCGCATTTGTGTCGCTATGAGGGGCATTTCCAAGGTATTTGGCAAAGTTGTTGCGAATCATGATGTGAATCTTGAGCTGTATGAGGGTGAAGTGCATGCCCTGCTCGGTGAGAACGGAGCGGGAAAGAGCACGCTCATGAACATGCTTGCGGGGATCTATACTCCCGACCGCGGACATATCGAGATCAACGGGGAGTCGACCGTGTTTACCTCGCCCGCGGATGCCATTCGCCACGGGATCGGTATGATCCATCAGCATTTCAAGCTGGTGGAGGCCATGACAGCCCTTGAAAACATCCTGGTCGGTGAAAAAAAGGGGTTTTTTCTCGATAAAAGCAAACGCCGGGAGAGAGTGCTCGGGGTTGCGGCCCGCTTCGGTCTCAGTGTCGACCTTGACCGCAGGGTCTACGAGATGTCGGTCGGAGAGAAGCAGATCCTGGCCATTCTCCAGGTGCTTTCGCGCGGGGCGCGTGTTCTTGTGCTGGATGAACCGACGACCGTGTTCACACCACAGGAAACGAAAAATCTGTTTGCAATTATCAGGCGCATGAAAGATGAGGGTTGCACCATCGTTTTCATCAGCCACAAGATGGACGAGGTCATGGAAATCTCGGACCGGATCACTGTCCTCCGGAAAGGTGAGACGATCCAGACCCTCGACAAACACCATACCAACCCCCATCATCTCACGGAATTGATGGTGGGGCGTGCCGTTGATCTTTCAATCGAGCGGGCACAGGCTGAACAGGGCGAGTTTCTCCTCGATATCAAGCATCTGACGGTGGCTGACGACATCGGCCACGATGTCCTGCACGATGTCAATCTCCAGCTCCGTGCCGGAGAAATCCTCGGGATCGCCGGGATTGCGAACAGCGGACAGAGGGAACTCTGCGAGTCGATCGTGGGGATGATGCGGATCCGTTCGGGCTCTGTCCTGTTTTGCGGTGGACAGCTTGTCGGCCTCGAGACGCGCGAGATCATCGCCCGGGGGATCAGCATGAGTTTTGTTCCCGAGGACCGGTTGGGAATGGGCCTGGTCGCGTCCATGGACATGGTCGACAATGTTCTTCTCAAAAGTTACCATCACCAGAAGACGGTTCTCCTTGACAGAAAATCGATCTCCGACCGCTGTCGGACGATCATCGAAAAACTCGATATCAAGACACCCGGAATACACCACCCGATCCGGGATCTTTCCGGAGGGAATATCCAGAAAATCCTTCTCGGGCGCGAGCTGGATTCCAGCCCACGGGTTCTGATCATGGCCTATCCGACGAGGGGGCTGGATATCAATACCTGCCATACGATTTACAATCTGATGAACGAACAGAAGAAGGCCGGAGTCGGAATCATCTTTATCGGCGAGGAACTGGATGTTCTGATCCAGCTCTCCGACAGAATCGCTGTCATGTGCCGGGGAGAAATTACCGGGGAGGTGGAGGCCGCAAGCACAACAAGGGAGATACTCGGACTCTTGATGGTCGGGCAGCGCAGCGAAGAAACGGCGGGTGAGCCAGCATGATCCATTTTATACGTCGCAAGGAAGTGACACACGGGCATGCCGTCCGTGTTCGATTATATGCCGTCGGCCTTTCCCTGGTAACCGCGGGGATCTTCATCCTCTTGATGGGGCTGGATCCCCTCAAGGTGTATGCGTCACTGGTGGATGGTGCTTTCGGTAACGGGTATCGCCTCGAAGAGACGATCAAAAAGGCCATTCCCCTCCTGATTACTTCACTCGGTATCGGACTGGCATTCAGAATGCAGTTCTGGAATATCGGCGGTGAAGGGCAGATCATCATGGGTGCCATCTTTGCCACATTTTTTGCGCTCAATACCCCCGATCTTCCGCAACCGGTTTTATTGCTCTGCATGCTGATTGCGGGAATGGCAGGCGGTGCGCTCTGGGCACTCGTGCCGGCTTGGTTGCGGGCCCGTTGGAAAACCAACGAAACCATCATTACTCTTTTGCTCAACTATGTCGCCCTGAATTTCCTCATCTTCCTGCAGCAGGGTCCGTGGAAGGATCCTGCTGCCCACGGGTTCCCGAAGATCGCGAATTTCAGCGAAAATGCCGCTCTGCCGGAAGTCTTCGGTATCCACGCAGGCTGGATCATCGCGCTGATTCTGGTGGGTGTTCTCTACGTTTTCATGCGCCATACCAGGACCGGGTACGAGATATCGGTGATCGGAGAGAGTGAACGGACGGCCCTCTATGCGGGAATCAATATCCGGCGACGGATCATCATGACCGTACTCTTCTCCGGGGCGATCTGTGGTCTGGCGGGGATGGTTCAGGTTTCGGGCGTGGCCAAAACCCTCATGCCCCAGATCACGGCCAACGTTGGGTATACGGCCATCATTGTGAGCTGGCTCTCGATGCTCTCGGCGCCGGTCATCCTGATTGTTTCCGTGCTCTTTGCAGCCCTTCTTGAGGGCGGGGCCTACATCCAGATCGCATTCAATATTCCCGAGGCCGCGGCCAATATCCTCCAGGCCCTGATCCTCTTTTTTGTCCTGGGCGCCGAATTCCTCGTTCGGTACAGGATCACGACCAAAGGGGCCGATGTTGAAGCCCTCTCTGCCAAGAGCAAGGAGGCTGGTTGATGGAATATCTTGTTTCGTTTTTGGCGGCGGCCGTTGTGGCAGGGATTCCGCTCCTCTTTGCGACCGTTGGCGAGATCATCACCGAGCGGGCCGGGAATTTGAACCTCGGTGTCGAGGGAATGATGTTGATGGGCGCTGTTGTCGGTTTTTTGGTCGGGTTGACGACCAAAAACGCACCCCTCGCGATTCTGGCGGCAGCCATGGCAGGCGCTTTTGGAGCGGCCATCTTCGCGTTCTTGACGATCACTCTCAGGACAAACCAGGTCGTGACCGGACTGTCCCTGACGATCTTTGGTGCCGGATTCTCGACGATGATAGGGAACGAGCTGATCGGAGAGGTGGCGCCTTCCGCCATCAAGGAGTTTTTCAAACCCTTCACGCAGACGCTCTCCTTTGGCGGGCTGGATGCCGTTCCGGCTCCTTGGGAACTGGACGGACTCGCCGCGCTGACTCCCGTGGGAAACTTGGCTCATACCGGGCACATCCCGGTGCTGGGCGATATCCCGGTCATAGGCAGGATCTTTTTCCAGCAGGACATGTTCGTCTATATCGGGTATGCAGTTGCCATCCTGGCGGGGATCTATCTCTATCGGACGCGGATGGGGTTGAACCTGCGGGCCGTTGGGGAGAATCCCGGAGCTGCGGACGCATCCAGCATCAATGTCAGCCTGTACAAGTACGTGCACATCCTGATCGGTGGTGCACTCTGCGGGCTGGGCGGGGCCTATCTCTCACTGGTCTATGTCCCGGCCTGGCAGGAGAATGTGACGGCCGGCCGGGGCTGGATTGCGATTGCCCTGGTGATCTTCTCGGGATGGAATCCCTACAAGGCCCTCTCCGGCGCCTTCCTCTTTGGAGCGCTCTCGGTCCTTCCCCTTTATTTCGAGGAGCTGATGCGTCTGATTATCGGTGTCCCGGTCCAGTTGACGGCCTTTTGGCGAACGGTCTTTGACATGATGCCGTATCTCGTCACGATCGCGGTTCTCTTCCTGTCAACGCTCAAATTCCGGAAAAATGCCCCGCCGGCCGGGCTTGGCCTGCCCTTTTTCCGGGAGGAACGGTGAGCAGCGAAGCTCCAATCGGAATTGGTGCCGGTGTACGGACACTGGCACTGATTTCCTGCGTCAAGGACAAGCTTCCGTATCCAGCCCCGGCGGTCGAGATCTACCGGGGCTTTTTTTTCGCTTCGAGTTTGCGCTATGCCCGCAGTCTCGGGCCGGATGCCATCTATATTCTCTCGGGGAAGTACGGGCTCTTGGCCTTGGAGGATCCTGTCGAGCCGTATGATCTCAATCTTGGGGAACAACCTCAGGCCTACCGGGAGACGTGGAGTCAGCGGGTTCTCGCGGCCCTCGGGCAGGTGAGCCGACCGGCTGTGGACCACTACATCCTTCTTGTGGAACCGCCGTACAGGGACGGACTGGTTCCGCATCTGGGGCACGTGTCGATCCCGTTTGCCGGACTCAGTCTTGTCGAGCAGGAAGACCGGTACCGTGCGTGGTACGGGACGACGTCACCGTAGAGGCGATGTCCCAATTCGCATCACACCATCTTCACGCATTTTATGCAGAATGAAAGATCGCTCTCCGCAGGTTTTTGGTCCCATTGACGTCATCTACGGCCATCTGTGTCTTTGTTGGACACATTGATGTCGTTCAAGCATCCCCTATCCGGGGGCCGGCCGAAGGTTCCTCTTGCCGGGCACTTCGACCCTTGGGAAATGGTGCCTCTGACACGACAAGAGGCTTGCCATGGCAATCCAGTCCGGGTAGAGTATTTCAGGTGAACGAGGTGCGTGTGGGCAAGCGAACTGGTGTGGCAAGGTGGGGATTGGTGCTTGTCGTCTGTCTCTGCGGGGTGCTGCAGGCGCAGGTCATCCTGTCGAATGGCCAACCGGCTCCTGCCGTCATGACAGGGTCCTGGGTGACTGTCCGGAATATCCATTTCAGGGGAAACGAGTCCATACCGGCACCGGTCCTCCTTCAGATGATGGACCTTCGGACGAATACGGCACATGATTATGGTATGGTTCGGGCCGCTGTCGAGCGGGTCACCACGTTTTATGCCCGGCAGGGGTACACCTTGACGCGGGTTCTCTCCTCCCACGTCCGTCTCGATGGTGTACTGGAGATCATTTTTGACGAGGGACGGATCAACCGTATCCGGATCCTGAATCGCAATATCTATGCCATTTACGGTTTCAAAAAAGAACTCCAACTCTCCGAAGGCGAGATTTTCAACCTGATCATCGTCGAACAGGAGTTGGAACGGATCCGGCGCAAATTCAACCTCAAGGATCTCAAGTATACGCTCCGGGCCAATCAGGCCATACCGGGGAGTTTCGATCTGTACATCATGGCGGATTCTTTTAAAGGGCGATCTTTCGGCTTTGTTCTGGACAATGACGAGTTCAGTCTGGTTCCGCGGATTTCCTTCAAGGACTACGACTTTTGGGGACTGGATCACGAGATCTCGATCTCGGCCGAGACGAGGGTCTCCTGGCTGGATATCAGCCGTCGCAAGGCGAGCATGGAATATTTCTTTCCTTCATTCTTGGGTGAAAATTTCAGGCCTTTTGTCAGGCTCGAAAAGACCCATGAGAAAAAATCCCGCAACGATATCGACGTCACCTATTGGGAGGACAATTTCATCATCAGTCTCTTCATGGAAAACCGGTTCGAGAATTATTTCAGGATCCGTGCCGGCATCATGCACAACAGCTACCGGCTTTTTGATCTCGAGACAGGGGCAACCCCGGCCGAGATCGTCAATGGCAGGTACGAGATGCTCGGGTACTACCAGGCCCAGGTGATGCTCGAATACCGTCATCCCGAGGATCGCTACCGCAGGGACAAGCATTTTTTGGCGACCCTCAAGCTGGATTATGTCATCCACGAACACGACGAGAATTTCTACATTCTCCAGATGGACATCCGCAAGACCTTCCAGCGCAAGCTGGACGATGTCATGTTCCGGTTTTCCGAGATGCACATTTTCAGCGGAGAGAGCTTTTACAGGGATTACGATATCACGGATTTTCTTTTGCGGGGCTATGATGGAGGAAAGCTCTTTACCCGGCATGCCTGGATGTTGAGCAGCGAGTACCGGATGGCTGTCTATCGCGACATCATCAAGTTCATCTTTTTTGTGGATACTGCCCTCTATCTCCCGCTGCAGTATGATCATGGTGTGCACAATCTCAAACCCCGAATCCGTACCTCGGTCGGCCAGGGGGTGGAGTTCAACTTCCATGAGTGGTCACTCAAGCTCTATTACGGGGTGCCGTCCTACAAGGAAGTCTTTGAAGGAAAGCTCCATCTCTCGATCCAGAAAGTCTTTTGAGGCGGCTCTCGGCTCACCAGTGGGGCGGGCGATCCGTCAGGTTGCGGGCCTGTGGATTCTCGAAACTCTCGCGCAGGATTGAGAGTTCGCGCGAGAGCGACCGGATCTCGCGTTCCTGACGGGTGACGGCCGAGTCCAGGCTGGCCAGGGTCTCTTCGAGCCAGGCGATCCGTTGTTCAAGACGGATGATCCGCTCCTCGGCGTTCTCCTCTCTTTCAGGGCTGCTCATGTGACTCTCCATTTTTTTTGCCGATCGCAAAGAGCCGGGTCGCATTCTCCCCGAGGATGGCCCGTGTCTCGTCGGGTTCAAGGGGCATGCGGAAAAACCGGGCGAGATCCGCCCGTGCTGATCCCCAGGGGTGATCGGACCCGAAGAGGAAGCGGGTTGCTCCAATCTCGCGGACGAGGGTGACAAACCGTCCATCCTCTTTCCATGATGGTTCATTGGAATCGAGAAGATGACTGTATCCGGAGATCACGATTGATGTGTCAAAAAAGACGTTCGGATACCGTGCTGCATTCCGGAGGTCCTCCTCGGAGCCATCGACCATATGGGTCAAGACGATATTCGTTTCGGGGAAGGCCTCGATCAGAGGAAGGAGAACTTCGTAATCCGACCAGCCATTCAGTCGGGCGTTGGCCACACGTCCACAGTGAAAGACGACCGGGATCCCGTGCTGACCGGCCAGGCTGTAGACGGGCAGGATGACCGGGTCACCCGGATCAAAGCTCTGGGCCATGGGATGGAGCTTGATCCCTTTTGCACCCTGGGCCAGGTAGGCGGCAAAGAGCGAGTCAACGCTGTGCTCGGCGAGGAGGTTCGGTGAAAAGCTGACAAGGGGAACGAGGTTCGGCGAGAAACGGGCGAGCGAAAGCGTCCAGAGATTGTTCTCGTGCAAAAACCGGTCGCTGGCAAAATTCGCCAGGATCGTGAAATCGATGCCGGCATTCCGCATGTCATCCAGGAGCGCATCGACTGTTCCACTGCCCGCGGGCGGGAACGGAATCAAAAAACGCTCATTGAAACTCGTCATGATTTTTGCGGAGATGTCTCCGTCGGGGAAGATGTGGGCATGCCCGTCAACGATACGATAGCCGTTTCTCATCAAAAAAATATAGCATATTCATCTGCCCTTCGGGTCGGCCTGAGGATGTTCACCAAAAAAAGCATTGAGAACCATCACGGAAAATGTGTATTATGATGTCAGTGACGTGATACCATGACTCGATACGGCTTTGTGGTGCACCAGGGTGGGGACGATGGTACGACAGATGGTCATGCTGGCCGCAGTGTTGCTTTGCCTCCTCTCCTGTGGACAAGAGGCCGGGCCGCCTGTTCCCGAGACGGGTACCGGAAAACGTCCCGTGATCGGACTGGTCCTCTCGCCCAACGGTCTGGGGGACATGTCCTACAACGACATGCAGTACAATGGTCTGATCGAGGCCTACCGGCGGCATGATATCGAGGTCCGGTTCCGGGTTCCACAGATCGATACTCCCGCGGCGATCACCGCGCTCTGCACTGATTTGATCCGGACCGAGGGCTGTACCTTGCTCATGGCCGGCGAAGGGGTGCGCATGACCCCGATTTTCGAAAAGCTCGCCCTCCAGCATCCCCGGGTCATGTTTGCGTTATTGGGATATCAGGGAAAGCCGATACCAAATCTTGTCTCGAGCCGCTTCGCCCAGTATGAGGGTTCTTTTGTGACCGGGGTCCTTGCTGCCAGGATGGCCGGGCAGGGCGGGATTGCCTTTATCGGGGGTGTGAACATCCCGGCGATAGCCGAGTTCTCCGGCGGTTTTGTCGACGGTGTCCGGCATGCCCGTCCGGGTACCGCCGTCACCGTCCGCCACATCAGCCTCTATCCCGATTTTTCCGGGTTTGACAATCCACAGGCCGGGTATAGTCTGGCTCGTGAACTCTATGCCTCCGGCGTCAATGTGATCTACGGGGCGGCCGGTGCCAGCGGTAACGGGATCATCCAGGCCGCGAAGGAAAGCGGGAAATACGTGATCGGAGTTGACTCCAACCAGGATCACATGGCTCCCGGGAATGTCCTGACCAGCATGATGAAGCGCCTGGATATTGCCGTTGTGACAATTGTCGAACGATTTTTACAAGGACGCCTCGAAGGCGGTGCCGCGCTGATCGACTTCGGATACCAGAACGGCGGGGTGAGCACCACGGATATGGCCTTTGTCCGTGAAAAGGTCTCTGCCCCGGTCCTCTCCGAGATCAGGGCCATCGAGTCGGCCTTTGCCGCGCAGCACCGCTGAGATGGATGCCGGCTGTGCAAATTTCCGAATGATGCTATAATTGAATGGAAGTTGCGGAGGTCTGTATGCGAAACCTGAAACCCGGTCTTGCAATCTTGCTTGTCTTGTTCTCCATCTCCTGCACCGGGGAGAGAATCTGGGGCGAGCTCGAACCTTATACGACTTCGGCCAGCATGACGTTTTCGGTTACAGAGATCTTCCCCGATATTTCCGGGCCTGTCGCTCCGAATGTCGTCATGACGGTCCGGTTTTCCGCCCCCGTCGATCAGACGTCCATCGTTCCCGGCGGGAATCTGCACCTGGTCCGTAAAGCGTCTACTGACGAACCCGTCAATTTTGCGGTGGTCCTCCAGTCCGATGGCCAGTCTGTGAATCTGGCACCGGCGACAACTCTCCAGCGGAGCAGCCAGTACGAGATCCGGGTCGAGGCGGGGATCAAGGCCAATTCCGGGTCGGCACTGACCAATGGGGCAACCAGGCTGTTTTCGACGGGGAGTGGCCCGTTGGT
Source organism: Spirochaetota bacterium (assembly GCA_036795535.1). GTDB lineage: Bacteria > Spirochaetota > JAGLSM01 > JAGLSM01 > JAKPMW01 > JAKPMW01. Next base: position 11,173 of record DAIREN010000021.1, on the reverse strand, counting down.
CACCACCATGATTCCGGGAAAGGATACCGTAGTCGGGGGGGATGTTCCAAATATCACACTCAATTTCAGTGAAAGCATCAATCCGGATGCCGCTGTCTTGACCGTCAGTGATCCACTGGGGGGGATGTACACCTATCCTTTTGCAGGGAATTCAGCGGTGACCACCGATTCCGGACATACATCGTTTACAATAGATGTCAGTGGAAAACTGCCATGGACGCCCGCGGATTCGGGGACGGACCGACAGATCAAGCTGACCATCAACGGGGTGACGGCCAAACTGGACGGGTCTTCGCTGGATCCTGCGTCATCCAATCTGTATTTCAAGATTCGGCCTTGGTGGTACCCGACGGCCGCCACCCCTTCCTTCACTGCTGCCAGCGGCAACAGAAACATCGCGTTTGTCAGTGATGGATCCCGGCTCTGGCTGGCCATGCTTGCGGACAACGTTGTCAAGGTCTACACCAATACAGGGAACGAGTTTGTCTCTCTTGTCGATGTGACACTGGGATTTACCGGATCAGCTATTGCCGCAACCGTGTATGGTGGGGACCTCTTCCTTGTCGTTGCCTACAAGAGTTCGGATTCTTCGCCACGGGTCTCCTGGTGTCGGGTTCCGTCTTCTCCTCCCGGGACAACCTTGGGGGTGTCCGATCCACCCCTCTGGACCGGGGCTGTGGCTGATTCGGTTCTGGCGGTGCATGCCATCACCGATGACACGGGTCCGCTGTTTTCGGCCAGTGTCCGAAGCGGGACATCGACCTATTCACACCGGACCTACAAATACAGCGGAGGCGCTTTTTATCCTGGAAACACCATTGCGGGTGTCATGGACGCGGTGACCGCCTTCAACGATGCCGGTATGGCAACACTTTTGCACCACTATTCCGCGGTGAGTCTGAGCTTTGACGGATTTACGGGCACAAGTTCGACACCAAGTCTGTCAGGCACCTTCAGCATGGTGAGTGGACTGGCGGCTGCCCGCTGGAGCGGGGTGGTCTGGGCCGCTGTAGGAGAGAGTACCAAGGCCCGTCTCTTCCGCAATGACTCGGGAACCTGGTCCGAAGTGACAGCAACGGGGTTGCCGGATGGGTTTCAGATGTCGCCGGGAACTTCTCTGACGTTGTATACGACCCCGGACCGGCTCTTCCTCGGGTATGGCGGCGGTACAGCGGGATACCGTGTGGCGAGCTGGCGCGGGACTTCATGGGAGGTTCCTCGCCATCTGACAAGCCAGACTGTCCAGGAAATCCATCTGGCGTGGTACGGGAGCAAGCTCTACGCGGCGTATATCGCCGGGAGCCAGCTCGTTGTCCGCGAATGTTCTCCATAAAAACAACCGATACTCTTGATACATCCAGCAAAGGGGATTCACGGCCACCATGAGGAAGAGCGGAGCACGGCGCAGGTTGCATTTTTCCATCGGCTTCAAGCTGATCACCATCACCACCATCATTGTGGCGGCTTCCCTCGGGGGGATGATCTTCCTCGCTTCGTATTTCTTCCGTGATGACAACGAGATCCGGATCAAGGAGAACAACCTCCAGGTGGCTGGGCTGATCGCCAAAAAGGTGCTCTCCGACGTGACGGCCATTGTGGACAAGGTGGGGATGATCGGAAATCTTTTGCAGGCCGAAAAGGACCGACTCAAGGATGCCGGGTCCACGGCGGATGGCAAGTCTGCGGCCCGCTCCGTCTTTGATACGGACAGGGACATCCTCTTTGCCGCGATCGTGGAGAAGGACGGGACGGACAAGCCAGTTATCCGTGAGAGTCTGGTCAACCGGGATTTTGCGGCCGAACGAGGACAGGATGAAGCCGCCATGGTGGCATCCCTTGATCCGATTCTCCCGTCATTTTCGGGGAGTTTTACAGGACAGTCGATCGTCGCCAATCCTTCTCCCCGTCTGGGGTACGGTGCGCTTGCCTTTGCGGTGCCATACCAGAAGATTTCGACGGGTGAGGCGCGCAGCATTCTGGTGATCCTTGTCCGGCTGGAGCGCTTCAACGAAACCGTCAAGTCCCAGGGAATCACCCGGTCCTACATCGTCAACGGGGCCGGGGATGTTCTGGCGCACTTTGACCAGTCACTGGTGACCGGTGGCGCCAATCTGGCGAGCTCCCCGGTGATCCGCATGATGCTCAAGTCGACCAATCCCAACGGACAGACGCGTTATCAGGAGAGCGACAACCGCTGGTATCTCGGATCCTTCCAGAAGGTCGAGTTCGCCGATCTGGGCGTCATCGTCTATGTCGACGAGGAAAAGGCCTTCGAGGCGGTCTACCGCATTCAGCGGCGCAATATGCTCATAACGGCACTCGTCCTCAATTTTGCCATGCTGATCGTCTGGTTCTTCGCCAAGACGATCACCAAACCGGTCAAGCGACTGGCTCGTGCGGCGCTCCAGGTCAAGGAAGGGCAATATGATATCGGGATTGCCCCGACGAGCCGGGACGAGATCGGGGACCTGACCGGGACCTTTGTCGAGATGGCGCAGGGTCTGGCCGAACGTGAAAAGATGAAGGAAGCCTTCGGGAAATTCGTCAACAAGGAGATCGCCGAGAAGGCCATGAAGGGCGAGCTCAAACTGGGTGGCGAGCGCAAGGATGTGGCCATCTTTTTTTCGGACATCCGTTCCTTCACGGCGATCAGCGAAAAGCTCCAGCCGGAAGAGGTTGTCGAGTTCCTGAATGCCTACATGACCCGGATGGTGGCCTGTGTCAACGAGACGCACGGAGTGGTCGACAAATTCATCGGGGATGCGATCATGGCTGTCTGGGGAACGCCGGTCTCCCATGGAAACGATATCGAAAACGCCATCAATGGCGCACTGATGATGCGCCGGTCGCTGATCGAGTTCAATACGGGCCGTGGCGGTCCGGGAAAGCCCATCATCAAGATCGGGTGCGGCATCAATGTCGGACCCGTGATCGCCGGACAGATCGGTTCCCAGGAGAGGATGGAGTACACCGTGATCGGGGACGCCGTCAACCTGGCCTCCCGCATCGAGTCCCTCAACAAGCCATTCGGGACGGACATTCTGATTTCCCAGGACGCCTGGGACCGGGTCAACGGGGTCTTTATCACGCACCCGATGCAGAAGATCAAGGTCAAGGGCAAGACCGAGCCGCAACAGATCTACGCGGTGATCGGTCGCAAGGACGACCCGACGTCTCCGCAGACATTGGACGAGGTGCGGACGCTCGTCGGTGTCGACATGTCCCATGTCAATCCCGACAAACCTGCGGACGAGGGAGAGGTCAAGTATGAGATCCTCGAGTAGGGATGCCATTTTTGTCTTCATCAATCTGGTGATCTTCTGCTGCTTTGGCTGGATGCTCTACGCCGACTTTTCACAGCGGATCGAAAAAACGGATGGTGTCCGGCTGGGGACGATCACCTTCAAAAAGCGGGTGGCGGAGCGCAAGTACAGTGACCAGGTGATCTGGGAAACGATTACTGAGAACTCGGTCCTGTATGACAATGATTCCCTGCGGACGGCAGACGGTTCCGAAGCGACAGTCCTTCTGGATGACGGAACACGGATCGAGCTTGGCGAAGAAACCCTGATTCTCCTGGCCCGTTCCGGGCGCGGGCTCTCCATCGACTTCCGGCAGGGAACCATTGCTGCCAAGGCGGGTGCACCGCCCAAACTTCCGGGAAGCTCCGAAGCAGGGGGGGGCGAGGCCGGATTCGATGCCGGGAGTGCCACGAATATCGAGATCCGGAGCGGGAAGACCGCCGTGGCCTTGGGTAAGGCCGATGCGACGCTCAACAGGAAAAAAGGGGCCACCGATCTGGTGGTTGACGTGACCCGGGGCCGGGCAGTTGTCGCCCAGGACGGGAAGCGTGTCGAAGTCCGGGAAAACGAGCAGGCCGTGATTGATGCCAGGCAGTCCACCCCGACAGTCCGTAAGGCCGGCCTCGTGCCGACGGCGGGGAGCGGGGTGGTGACAACGCAGACGAAGACAGCCTCGGTCGGGCTGGCATGGGAAGGTGACGCGGTTGGCCCATACACGCTCGCTCTTGCCCGGGAGGCTTCGGTCACTTCTCCTCTCATCACGCAAAGGGTTGACGTCAAGGTGGCGCAGGTTGCGCTCGGGCCGGGAATCTGGTACTGGCGGGTGGCCGGTCAGGATGGTGCGCCTTCGCGGATCGAGCGCGTCAGTGTTGTGCGGATTGTCCTCCCCCAACCGGTCCAGCCGGCCAACGGGACCACGCTTACCTACCATGCCGCACAGCCCCTTGTGCGCTTTGTCTGGGTCGCGGATGAGTCTGCCGCCGGATACGATGTGGAGATTGCCAGGGATCCCGGCTTCTCGGCACTGGTGACGACGCTCCAGAGCAGGACCGGCGGGATTGCGACAGACGGACTTGCCGCCGGTGAGTACTGGTGGCGGGTCAGTGCCCGCTATCCGGCTGCCCGCGGGAGCAGTGTCCAGGGCGGAGTGTCCCGGTTTGTCATCAAAAAGCGGGAAGCCCCCCCGGTGGTGGCGCTTCCCGCTCCGGCGACGAGTGTCTCGACCGTGCAGCTCGCATCCCGCCAGGCAGCCATTTCCTGGCAGGGGGATCCTGAATTCTCCCGCTACCGGGTCGAAGTGGCGCGGACAGCGGAGTTTGCCCAGGTGGTCCATCGCGAAGAAACGACCATGAATTTTTCGAGGATCAAACCGGATATCGCCGAAGGCCGCTACTTCTGGAGGGTGACCGGGATCGACCAGCAAGGGAAGGCGGGGGCCACGTCCCCGACCGGGAGCATCGAGGTCCGCAAGCCCCGGCCAGCGGTGCTGATGACTCCGGCCGAAGACGCCATGCTTGCCGGGGAGACCGGGGGGACCCCGGTTCTCTTCTCGTGGCAGGACCCAAACAATGGGGGGCAGGCCAGGATTGACGTGGCGGGGAATCAGGGCTTTACCAAGATCGCCCAATCCAGAAATCTGGGCGGGAACTCCGCCCGTCTCGTGCTCCCTGTCGGTGTATGGTGGTGGCGTGTGACCTTGCTGGATGCTGCCGGAAAAGGCATCACGACGCCCTCCACCCGCCGGATCTCCATTTCGCAGGCTTTAGCCCTTCCCGGCCTGCGTGAGCCGAAACCGGGAGCGGAGATCGACATGTCACGGTCCAACGCCATCGAGTTCTCATGGGGTTCGGTTGAGGGGGCTGAGGCCTACGAATTCGCGCTCTATTCCTACCAGGGCTCGGTCCTGCAAAAGGTGTTCGAGACCCGGGTTCCCGGAACGGAATACCTCTTTGGCATGCTTGACCGGCTTGACCGGGGCGGGTTTGTCTGGGAAATCACGGCCCTCGCGCTGGATGGCGTCCGTGTCAAATCTCGGTCAAAACCGGCACGCGGGAATTTTGTCGTCAGACTCCCCGATCTCCGCAAACCGGTCATCGTCACGCCCGGGGTGATGTACGCCGATTAGTCTTGGTGCGATATCGCAAAAGCGGAATAATAAAAAATACGAATATAGCTTGACAGGAATATGTTCCGGATCGAATCTTGATCCGGAGCGGCGTTGCCGCATCCTGAAGCATCTGATATCGCAGAGACGGACGAAAGGACAAACAGAGGACCGGCACAGCCGGAGGCAGTTCCAAGAAATTGACATATCCTGTGACACACATTTCGCATGTACAACGAAAGGATATTCGTATGAAGACCCGCAAGAGCAGTATTGTTCTGGCAATCATGGTGACCGGACTCCTGGCAGCCTGCAGTCTTGGCCCGGATGTGACAGGTGTGACGGAAAATGTGGCGGTTGACAGAGCCACCACCTATACCGAGGGCTTTGAGGCCTGTACCGCAACCGGGACGAGCTATGTGACCGGGAGCTTTACCGGCAACAACAGCATCAAGTGGTACTATGTCAGTGCCGCCTGGTCTGGTGGCACGATCACTGGTGCCAAGACCCCGGTTTTGGGCATGGGCAAGTCACCCGCAGCTTCCGTCTATGCAACGGTGACCACCGGTGTCGGCACCCTGTCGTTCAAGGCCAAAAAGCCCTATACGACGGCTGTCAGCATCGCGGTCAAGATCAATGGCGTGACCAAGGCCACGTTTACGACATCCAGCACGACGGCTGTGACAGCCGGTCCGTACACGATCAATATGGCCGGAACAGTCAAGATCGAACTGGTTCAGTCGTCAACCTCGGCCGGACAGGCTGCCGTTGATGATATCACCTGGACCTCGTACACGACGACATCGAGTTCAAGCTCCGTCTCAAGCAGTAGTTCCTCAAGCAGTTCGACCAGCCCGACAGTGTTGAATGAGGATTTTACCCTCTCACAGACGATTCGCGATTATTACAGGAGTGCCTACGGAAAATCCGGAACAACTTTGAGAACGGCCTTGAAAACGATCATTTCAACCGGCTATGTTGACAAAGGGTATACAGGTCTCTGGACGACGTACAAGACCTCAGATGTGACCCCGGCCGGGAAGATCTGGGACCTGTACTCGAACACGGACAACAACGGAACCGGATCGACTGCGTCCTACTGGTATACGCCGGTGACATCGCAGTGCGGAACCTATTCCGCCGAGGGTGGTTGCTACAACCGTGAGCACATGGTTCCCCAGAGTACATTCGCCGAGGCGGCACCGATGGTGAGCGATGCCCATCATGTAACAGCCACTGACGGCAAGGTCAACGGGATGCGGTCCAATTATCCCCATGGAAACGTTGCCACGGCGACTTGGACCTCGTTGAACGGTGGAAAACTGGGTGCAGGAACCTCTACTCAGGGCTATACCGGGACCTGCTTCGAACCGAGAGCCGATGCCAAGGGCGATATTGCGCGCATCTACATGTATTTCGCGATCCGCTACTATGGTGACAGCCGCTGCACAGCCTGGGCTTCGATGGGCGCAGGTGCAAAACTCCTTTCCTGGTCACAGAATCTGTATCGCTCCTGGAGCGCTGCGGACCCGGTCAGTTCCAAGGAAAAGACCCGCAACGAGGCCATCTACACAATCCAGAAGAATAGGAATCCGTTGATCGATTATCCTGTGATTGCCACATTAATTGATTTTACTCTCTAAAATCAAGGGTCGGTAGTACAAAACGGCATCCGGGTGCAGTGCATCCGGATGCCGTCTTTTTTACGTTTATCTATTTGGATCTTGATGATCACTGGGCGATGTGTCGCTCCCTGGCGAATCAGGAAGATACACAGGGAAATCCACCTGAGATGGACCCCTCATATTCCGACCCTGCGGCGCAATTCCAGGCCCTTGTAGGTGTGCACAAAGCCGCAGGATACAAAAACATTGCGCCAGGGACTCACGCTGGCGGCCTGTCCATTGATCCGCTCAACGAGAAAACTCCGTTGGCGGGTGTTTTCACGGGCTAACAGATCGTGAAACAGGGTCAAGTGTGCTCCGATGGACGGGTCATCCTGGGGGAGTGATATCTCCACTTCTCGGCCATGTTTTTTTGCAACCACAACCAGCGCACTCCCGCAAAATGACAACCAGGTGCTGCTTCGTCGTTCGGGCAGTCTCGAGCGATGTGTTGTCCATGAATCCAGCCGCCAGGATGATGGGGCAACCGGGTCACAGGCATTGCACCACCAGACCGCATCTTCGGGCAGGGGCAGGCGAAGTTGCTGGATGGCCAACGGCGAGGCGAACTGCAGCCCGGAAACATTCTCAAAAAACTGGCCACTCTCGATCTCGCCCGAGAGTTCCATGAGCCGAAGGGACCGGAACACCTGAGCCCAGGAAGACAGCGGGAGTTCATGCTGGAGGATCTCCCTGAAGAGGATTCCGTAGCGATCGAGGAGGATCCGGACCCGGTCGCGGACGGATTCATCGGACTCAAGGGCACTGGCTGGGGCATCGCTTTCCCGCTCAGTTTGTTTATGGAGAACAGCCCACACGCCTGTCTGGGGTCTGGTCCGGTTCCAGCGGGCTCTCGCCTGACCACGGGGCAGGAGGGCCAGCGAGGCATTTGATGGCAGGGCAAAATCATTGGCGATGGCCTGGCGCAGGGCCGCAAAACTGTCCGTCGTGACACAGCCCTTCCAGGCGAGGTCCCAGAGTGTCCCGGCCAGGGTATCGCTCGGGAGTCCGCTGCTGGCTGCGAGTTCAAAAAACTCGTAGCGGGCCAGCGGATCCCTGAAGAGACGGGCACAGGTCCCGATGGCCTCGCGATCCGTTGGCGCGGGCAGGATCCTGTCCAATTCACCGGCCAGGGCCAGGGAGATTTTCTGTTTGCCACAGCCGAACCAGAGGAGATCCGATTCCGCAAAGAGGGTATCCAGCCAGCTCTGGAAACTGCCGGTCATTCTGGCCGGGATGAGCCAGTCTTCCCAGGCCCGGGCTTCGGACGGATAGCCAAAGAGATGTCCAAGCCGTTCCTCAAGATCCTCAAGCCTGCTTCCCCGGGTGAGGAGTCCCTGCCAGTTTGCGAGGAAGAGCGGGATGGACCGGGCCGGGAGCGGTCGGACAAGGGTCTGGCGCGCCCGTCGCATCATCCGCAGGAGTTTTTCGAGTACGCCAGACTCACAGACTTCAGTTTCGGCGGAATCCCCGCGGATCTGGTCGATGATGATGGCCGAGTCCCGGGCGAGGGAAGCAAGGGCCTCGGAGAGGCCGTTGCCGCTTCCGAGGATGGACTCGATCCGTTCCATCGAAAGCGGGCCGCTCGTGGAGAGCCAGAGGCGCAGGAACTCTGCCAGGTTCGGCTCATCTCGGGAAGCATCTTGCCCGCGGCGCGCAGCGCGGCGGGCGATCTTTTTGGCGAGTTCGGCGAGTTCTCCCGGGGATGGCCCGTTTTCCACAACAGCATCCAGACATGCTTCGTCCAGCCCGAAACCGAAGAGGCGGGAGATCAGAGGGAGATTCTCGAGGGCGACGATGGCAGAAACACTTGCCTGCGGGAGGGTGAGGCGCGCCAGACGATCCGCCGCGGCCTGACAGAACGGGAGGTTGTTCACCAAAACGCTGTTGCTGTTGCAGTTTTCAACCAGGGCCAGCCACTCATCCTCCGGGACGAGGAGCCGTTCAAAAACGTGTTCGATCAGTTCCTCCCTGCCGGCTGGTGCGTAGCCGGGGGCGGTCCGCTGGAGTTTGCCGAGCAGGGTCAGGATGACCCCTTGGGGGATGAGGGGGCGCAGGTGTGGTGTGTTGACCAATTGCCGGTAGAGTTCCGCGGTCAGGGACGACGGCTTGTCCTGGTCGGTTGTGTCATCCTCGTACATGAAGCGGTTGGTCAGGCGCCAGAGAATCCCTTCGGCGAATGGAGAAGGGGTTGTTGTGTGACACTCGCTGATTCGGATGGTGCCGGCCGCGATTTCGTCCAAAAGCTGGTGGAGCGCGGGCAGGTCAAACTCGTCGGCAAGACACGAGCGCCAGGTCTCGAGCATCAGGGGAAAGTCGGGTTTGTTGCAGACGGCATCCAGAAGTTTCTTCGAGCGGAGCCGTGTCACCCAAAGCGGGATCCGTTTGTTGAAGGATCCCTTGGGGAGGAGGAGGGCCCGCCCGGCGTTTTCTCTAAAGAGGGCGCCAAAAAAACCGGAGGTCTCGAGGGATTCACGGAGCAGGCTCTCGAGATTTTCGGGTGTGACCAGGGAGAAAAACGTGGCTTCGATGTCATGCGGTACGAGGAGGGCGATCCCGTCGTTGTTGACAAAGGTCTCCAGCCGCCACCCGTGCAGACGTTTCCAGGCGGCGGAGAGGGCCAGGGCAAAGGGCTGGTTGATCTGGCTGCCCCAGAGAGTGTGCAAGAGAACGCTTGTGGACCCGGCCGGACCTGTACTCTCGCGGGAGTGTTCGATGAGAATATGGTTGCGATGGGGGAGTGCGCAGCCCGTCCGTTCCTTCTGTCGGGCGACAAGATTGACCAGTTCCCGCGCCGCTTCGGGGCGCATGGCGTAGTCCTGCATGAGGATCTCTTCCATCCGGTTCGGTGGTGTCGTCTCCAACAAGTTCATGAAGATGCCGAGTCTCTCCGAAAAATGCCAGTCCCGCGGGAGATTCTCCTGTTTCCAGAAAGGGATGATCCCCGGCGGTTCGTGCACCTGTCGGACCGAGACGGCATTCTCGCTGATCGACTGGATGCGCCAGACCTGTGACCCGAGGGCAAAGGTATCACCCGGACTCCGCTCCCAGACAAATTCTTCATCGAGTTCACCGATCTTCGCGTTGCTTCCGTCCACCCGGAGATCAAAGAGCCCCCGGTCGGGGATCGTTCCTCCGGAGAGATAGAGCAGGCGGGCCGCACCGGGTTTGGCCTTCAGCCGGCCATCGAGCGGATCGATGCTGATCCGGGGCGAGAGTTCGGACACCTTTGTGATTGCATACCGTCCCGCAAGGAGGTCGAGGACCAGATCAAAATGCCTGCGTGGCAGGTTGCGGTACGGCCAGCAGGCGAGGATGGCGGTGTAGAGTCCGTCCGCCGTCCAGTCACGCGAAACGACCATCGAAAGGAGGATCTGTGACAGGATGTCGAGCGGCGACTCGGGAATCCGGATTTCTTCGATATCACGATTGTGTACGGCATGGGCCATGCATGCGGCCTCGGCCAGGTCGATCCCGGGGAGTGGGAAGAGAATCGCCCGGCTGGTCTCTCCGACTCCGTGTCCGGAGCGTCCGATGCGTTGCAGGGCCGATGAGACCTGGCGCGGTGTCTGTACGAGGAGTACCTGATCAAGCTGGCCGATATCGATACCCAGCTCAAGGGTATTTGTCGAGACGATCGCCTTGAGTTGACCGGCTTTCATCCGTTCCTCGACAACCAGACGCAGTTCCCGGGCGAGGGATCCATGGTGGGCCCAGGCCAGGGATTCCTGCCGGCCCTCGTTGATGTAGCGTGCCAGTTTTTCCGTAAACCGTCTGGAATTGCAAAAGCACAAGGTGGAGCGGTGTTGCAGAATCTCTTCGCGACAGGCTGCGGCCATGGACTGCCACCAGATCTCCCGGTCGGATTCGGAGGGGGTGGCCAGCGGGCTGGCGACCGTCAGTTCGATCCGGCGCTCGTTCCGTTCGCCTGCAGCTTCGATAATGCGGATCGGTCGCGGGGAGAGCGAGTCCGGTCCGCTGATATTTCTCGTGGAGGGGAAAAAACCTGCGATGGCCGAGGCAACCCGTTCGAGAGGCCGAACCGTGGCCGAGAGGGCGATCCGCTGGAATTCACCGGAAAGGAGAACCAGGCGTTCGAGAGC
>DAIREN010000020.1:3407-28426 GCA_036795535.1 Spirochaetota bacterium | reverse complement strand
CATACTTCGACTTGAGATTGTTGGCGATGCTGCCCTTCCAGGGAACGGCATACCAGGGCATTCCGGTTTCGTTCATATAATTGTACATGTCTGCTTCGCTGTTGTCGGAAGAAACGAAGACGATCTCGAAAGGTTTGCCCTGGGATTTGAGGCGCTTGTAGGTATCGATCAGGACCGGAGTGAACTGCCTGCATGGACCACACCAGTGGGCGGAAAAATATATTCCGACGACTTTGCCAGCAAGCAATGAAGAAGAAGCGGAGGAGCCGGACGAGGTCTTGAGCTGGGTTCCAAAGAGATTCCGCATCGAGTCGGAAGTAGCCGTGTTGCGGGTTTCTGAAGTCTGGACGCTGCCCTGCGTTACCGAACCGCAGGCAGAACACACAAGGAGAATCGGCAATGCAAATACCCATGTTTTCATCAAGACACACTCCTGTATTGGTATGATACCACCCATGGTACCACACACTTCCTGTCAAAGTATAGAGTCATTTCAACTTTTTATATATACCAAGCAGGGATGACGTCTCTCGGTATGATCTCTTTTGGGACAACTCTCATTCGTTGTCAAGTGTTGAAAATCGCGTCCAGGGAAATCTCCGGAAACAGTTTTTTGACCCTTGCCAGATTTTTGAAAGTCGGGGGTGTCCTTTTTTCCAACCGCTGATAGGAAAACACGTTTTCAATGCCAAGACGTCTGGCTGTCTCCACCTGGGAGAGGCCGTGTGCAAGACGGGCATTCTTCAGGAGAATACTGAAAGCTATATGGGGTTCAACCCCGACCTCGACCATACCGGCTTTTTTCTTTCCCGGGGCAGGGATGATTTTATTCTCGGGATAGGTATCAAGATACAGGTTGAGGACTTCTGCCATATTTCGGAAGAGTTCGTGCTCGTCATCACCACAGGTGAAACAGTCTTTCAATTCATCACACCAAGCAGTAAAACCCTGCTTTTCCCGGACTACCTTGAAGTGATATTTCATCATTCAGCCCCCGCAGAATTTTAAGAAGATGTTTGCACAATCCTTCCGGCAGTGCGTTATTGTGTACTGGTACGGGAATGGTCCGGTTTCCCTTGCAAACAATAACATGAGAGCCAGCTTGCCTTTTCTTTTCCCAGCCGGCATTCAGGAAGAGCTTGAGCATCTCCTTTCCGGATATGTCCACGCAACCTCCTCGTCCAACCCATACCACAATACTATACCAATACTTTTGGTATGTCAAGCCGGAAGCCTTCCATCATCACCCCTGTGATCGGGGCGAAAGGCTGCGGTGTCATACGCGAGTCAGCGTGCAGACCGTCATCAGCCGACCCTCGTCAGCCCGCCCCCGACCCGGACCACCAGCAAACGTTCCTCCAGTTCGGGCAGGGCACCAAGCAGGGCGGCAGAGATCCCCGCCACTTCCTGTTCGAGACAAAAGAGTTTGACCTGGGGCCCGGCATCCATTGTCTCCCAGACCTGGGCCCCCTCCCGCCTGAGACGGGCGACCGTCTGGAGGACGGCAACCGACTGGGGAAGCCAGTAGAGGACCGGGGGATCCGCTCCGAGCATGGAACCGAACATGCGCATGGTACTGGCCCTGATCAGGGGACCGAGCCGTCCCAGGTCACGCTCCTCCAGCGCTTCAAGCGCCCGGGCATGGATCCGGGGACTGTCCTCCAACCATGCCCGGTAATAGGGACTGGTCTCGCGCGTCGCATCCATGGCATCCCGGGAGGAAGCCTCCTTGGGCAGGTCACTGATGCGCACGATGATCACCCGCAGTTCGGGCCACCAGTCGGGACCATGCACCTGTTCCGCCCTGCGGGCCCCGGCCTGCAGAGCGACAAAGCCCGGCCAGATGGCACGCGCTGCCGAAGCCGATCCGATCCGCGCTGCCTCGGAGAGTTGTTCATGATGAACACCCTCGGGCCTGTCACAGAGGCTGGCGGCGGAACAGGCCGCAGCGAGGGCCGCAAACCCGGACGACGAGGAGGCCAGACCGGCTGCGGTGGGAAAATTATTTTCGCTGCGGCACTCCCAGTGGTCTGTCACCCCGAGGATCCTCCGCAGGCCTTCAAAGAATCCCGCATAGCGTCCGGGGTCCATCTCCCGCCCGGCAAGCATGACCCGATCCGCACCATCCGTGCTCAATCTGACACGGGTTTCGCTGTGAAGGCCTTCCAGCCCGACGGCCAGACTGAAACTGGCCGGGATATTGGATTCGAGGACCGAATCTTCCGCCCCCCGGGCGGCCGGAACGGCCTTGCCCCAGTACTTGATCATCGCCAGACTGGGCGCTGCCCGCCAGACATGTTCCGTCATGTTCCAACCTCGTTCCAGTGCGTACTTGGTGCCGGGATCATGGCTCACCCCGGCGCAGGGATTCGATGACCCGGCGCGCGGCGTCCAGACTCACCATGCCCTCCCGGGAGATCATGCCCGCCACCTCGTCGATCAGATCGCCGCGCGCCCCCGCAAGATAGGCGGTGCGCCTGGCATGCAAGCGCATATGCCCGGCCTGGATCCCCTCGGCGACCAGGGCCGCCATGGCCGCAAGGTTCTGCGCCAACCCGAGAGCGGCCGCAATCCGTCCCAGGCGTGCTGCGGACGGCGCACCGAGGATCGCCAGAGAGAGTCTCGCGCCGGGGTGCAGGGCCCCCGTACTGCTGGCCGTCCCCAGCGGAACCGGCAACCTGATCTCCCCGACGAGTGTCTCCCCCTCGATCCGGTACACCGTCAAGGGGAGATAGCGACCGGTCAGAGCGGCATGGGCGTGCACCGCCGCCTCGATCGCCCGGGTATCGTTGCCCGTCGCCAGGGCCAGGGCACTCACCCCGTTCATGACACCCTTGTTGTGTGTCACGGCCCTGGCCCGGTCCGCCGCAGCGACCGCGGAAAACACCGCGATCCGGCGGGCCATCTCGGCCCCGGCAATCCCGGCCCGCCTGAGAAGCCGCACCGGAAGACGGAAGGAGGCCGTCGCCATCCTCCCCTCGCTCTCGTTGGTCAGAATCCGGGCAAGGGCCCGTCCGCCCGAGACCTCCTCAAGGAGTGGGGCGGCGGCCTCAGCCGCTGTATTGGCCAGGTTGGCCCCCATGGCATCGCAGACCCGGAGATGGATCTGGATCCGCACCAGGCCCGCCGGTTCGCGGAAAGCGGCCATGTCCGCACCGTCAAATCCGCCCCCCCTCCGGACGAGCGATGGAAGGGCCGCATCCACAAGCTGTCCGACCCTCGCAAAGAGGTCCGGGGAAAGCGGGGAGCCGGTTTCATACTTTTTGTCATCCACATGGTTCAGGACGTCCGGGGATGCCGGGCCCGCAACCGGAAAAACCGCCTGTGGCTGGCCCGAGGATGTTCCCCCTGAAAGCCGTGCCAGACCGGGAACACCGACCCCTTCGAGCCAGACCTGGGCCGTTACACGATTGCCTTCTGCCCCGGTTGTGAACCCGCCGGCATGTGCAACCAGTCCAGCAGCATGGGAGGCGGCCGCCACCACCGAGGGCTCCTCCGTCGCCATGGGGACATCGACCGCTTCTCCGTCGATCACGAACCCGGTTGCCACGCCCAGAGGGACTCCGAAGAACCCGACGGGACATTCGACCATCAATTCGGCCAAGGACTCGAGAGTGGACGCATCGAGGGCCTCGCGCATCAGTTCTTCGCCACCGGAAACACGCTCCAAAATGGCGGCGCGCCGCCCGGCCATGCTCAGGCGACGCAGGGATGGACCGGCCATGCTACCTCCAACACGCGCGTCAATCTTCGAGTGCGGCAAGTTGCCCGACTGCAGCCAGGAACCCGCCATCGACCATCAGTCTCCGCTGCCGGAGTGCCGCACAATTTTTGGCTCCCGCCAGAAACATGGCGGCCTTGAGACTCTCGGCGGTTTCGAGAATCAGACGCTCCAGGCCAGCCTCTTTCCCCGAGGCATGGGCCAGCACGAAAGGCCGTGCCATGCCGACCAGTCCGGCCCCGAGGGCCAGGGCCCGGGCCACATCCAGCCCGCTTTTGATCCCGCCCGAAGCGATCACTGGCCGGGCCTCCCGCGTTTTGAGCCAGACAGGAAGACCACGCTCCGACATGACGCCACTCCCGGCCGCCAGAGCACCCAGAATCAGGGCGGTCGGCAGCCCCCAGGACACGCAGGTCTCCGCAACCGTTGCCGTCAGGGATTCTTCCGGTCCGAGCCCCTGAGCCCGGCAGGCTTCAACCTGGAGCCAGTCCGTTCCGCCGGCCCCAGCCAGATCAACCCAGGCCACACCCTGTCCCAGAAGCTCCCGGACGCGCCTGGGCCGGATTCCGTGCCCCGTCTCCTTGACAATGACGGGGAGTTCTCCCAGGTCAACCAGCTTTCCGATGGCGTCCATGATCCCGCGGTAATACCGGTCCCCGCCGGGCTGGACG
Organism: Spirochaetota bacterium; assembly: GCA_036795535.1. GTDB lineage: Bacteria > Spirochaetota > JAGLSM01 > JAGLSM01 > JAKPMW01 > JAKPMW01. The sequence goes on along the minus strand of DAIREN010000020.1, from coordinate 24,034 downwards.
ATTTCCTGTCCGGGATTGAGATGGACCACAAGGGCGTCCACCTCAAGGCGACGGGCCATCTCCATGATCCGGCCCACGCCTAACGGAACGAGTTGGGCTGCTCCGATATTGGCCAGGATCGGAACATCCGGCGCGTATCTCCGGATCGAAAAATCCGGGAGGGCACCGTCATCATGGAAAAGAATCCGCATCGAACCGAGCCCGATCGGTATTCCCCAGGACTGGGCCAGCCGGGCCAGGAGCACATTGAAGGGAGAACCGTCGCCCGTCCCTCCGGTCATGCAGGAAATCAGGATGGGCAGGCGACAGGTGTACCCGAGAAATTCGCAACGGGTATCGATCTCATCCGCATCGGACTCCGGGAGACACTCATGGATGAAGCGGATGTTCTCAAAACCGGCCCCCCGGGGGTCCTCGATGGGGAGACCTTGGTCGGCACAGACATCGAGATGCCGCAGCTTGCGCCTGGTGATCCGCGCTCCGTCAGACTCCAATGGCGTATTCACGGTAGCCGTCCTCCCGCACCGCAGCGAGATGGAACGCGCCCTGTGGCGGCCTGCCTTCCTTCTCCCCGGGATAGTGCTGCATCCAGCGCTCATACGTCTCAAGATCGGCCGGAGTATGTTCCTCAAGAAGCGCCCTGGTATTCCATGAACGCATGACCTCCCGCGCCCCGGCCGCAACCTGTCCGCGGAAAACCATCATCGTGTTTCCGGAACCGTAGGAGGCAAAGAGGACCCGCTTCCCGGGAAGATCGTCCCCGGAACGACGGGCTGCGCCTTCCAGGGCAAAGGCCAGTGCCATGTACATCGAACCGGAATAGAGATTCCCGATATGCGCAGCAGGAAGGATCGAATCCTGGTACCCGCGTTCGCGGAGGAAGCTCCCCGCCTCCTGGCGTCCAATCCCGAGCTGGCGGCCGACAAGCCACTCCAGCGAGTCCAGGGGAAGGCTGTAGTAGGGAACGTGCAACACGAAGATGTCGGTCCCCTGGAGGATCGCGGCCGGTTTTTCACCAAGACGGACGGCATGATCCAAAAAGGCTTCCTCGAGAGCCTCCCGGTAGCAACGGATCGAAAAGCGCCCCTTGACAACGGCCACATCGCTTCCAAACGGTCTGAAAAAATCGTCCACATCATGCGAAGCATGCCCGACGCTTGTCAGATCCAGCCCGACCAGCCGGGCCTCGGGTTCAACGAGCATGGCGACAGCGCCGGCACCCTGGGTGATTTCAGCGGTCGAGGAGCGTTTGTAGCGGGCGATATCGGTACAGATGACCATCCCTCGTTCATCGTTCCGCCCGCTCAGCGCGAGCTGGGCAGCAACGCCCAGGAGGGAGATCGTCCCGCCCGCGCAGGCATGCTGGGTCTGCGAGGTGACAATCGAACCCGGCAAACGAAGCCCGTCCTTCTGCAGCATTCCCTGGACCCAGGCGGCGACGGGCTTGGAGTGATCCAGTCCGGTTTCGGTCCCCGTGGCCAGAAAGCGCAGCCCGTCGAGCGCCTCAGGCTGCTGACGGAGGAGCCGCCGGGCAGCTTCGGCCGCCATAGTCGCACTGTCCTCGTACCCGGCGGTAAAACGGATACTCCGCTGTCCGGTATAGTCCAGAGCCCGGGTCAACCGCTCCCCGTTTTCGGGATCTTCCTGCCGCCGTGCCGCAAGAACGGTTGTCGATTCGATGGAAGACGCGGGAAGATACAACGCCATATCACTGATCCCGGGAAGCTGGTTTGCTGTGTTCACGCTGTATCCTTCTGCCTTGTCCGTTTGACAGGAAATCCGGTGATCAGGGGATCTCCGGTTCCATAGGGCTTTTTGCTGTAATATCTGCGGGCGTGTTCGACGAAAAGGGCGTGATACTCATTGTAGAGGATCTCGTCCGCGGGAAGCTCCTTCTCGAACAGAGCCCGGATCGTGTCGTACTCCTCATCCCCCCGGATCACGCCCAGGGCCGCCATGACCCGCCTTGTATAGGCATCGACGACAAAGACCGGCTGGTGATGCGCGTAGAGCAGGATCGAATCCGCCGTTTCCTTCCCGACACCCCGTACCGTCAACAGCTCTTCCCGCGAGGGAATGCGGCCCTTGAGCAGGAGGAAAAAAGAAGCAATCGCTCGCAGGTATCGCGCTTTCTGTCTCAGGTAGCGCGCCGGTCGGACAGCCTCCTCGAGAACCTCGTCCGGCAGGGCCAGGAGCGCCCGGGGTGTCATGGCCCTGAGGGCACGCAATCGGCCCATCGCCTGACAGGCACCCGTCCAGGTACTGTTTTGGGTGAGGATGGCACCGATATACACCTCGAACACCTCCCGCCCGGTCGACGGCTGGTCATACTTGCCCTTGTGGTACCGGACAGCCGGACCGAGGGGCCACCAGCCCTGGGGTCCGTACCAATCCATGAGCGCATCGAAAACCCGTCGCAATCTGCCCATGACCTAGAATGTAACAAATTTGGAGGACCGGCTGTGCAAGCTTTCGATTGTTAAATATGGAAGAAGCCATTCGCGCAGGATAAAAACCGAGGAGGGGGCCCCTCTCCCAGAACCCGTACCTGAATCACCCGCGGGACAAAATTGTAGAATTTGACTTACAACCCCTCTCCTCCGTAGTTTATAGGGATACTCTCTATCCCCGGCACAGGGCACGGGGATGAATCCTATCAAACTCCACAGGGAGGAATAATGCAGACGTACGAAATGATGTGCATCTTCGACCCGAAGCTCAGCGCTGAAGCCGAGACAACCGGTATGGTCGAATCCATTCTCAAAGAGGGCGGAGCCGCCGACGTGACCCGTGAGGATCTCGGTCTCAAGCGACTGGCCTACCTCATCAACAAGAAAACCGAGGGACGCTACTTCCTCTTCCACTTCTCTCTGGATCAACAGGCCGTTGCCGGTATCCGCAAGGAACTCGGCATCAAGGAGGGTCTCCTCCGTCACCTGATCGTCCGGCGCGAGGCCTGATCCGGTATGGCGTTCACGATCAACCACATTGTTCTTGTCGGCGGCAACCTGACACGGGATGCCGAGCTCAAGTATGCCTCGACCGGGAACGCCCGCCTGACTTTCTCTGTTGCCATGAACCGTTCCTACAAGGATCCCAATGGCCAGATGAAAGAGGTCGCCGAATTTTTTGATGTTGTCTACTGGGGAAAGATCGCCGAAGCTGTGGCCCCCCGCCTGAAAAAAGGGCAGAAGGTGGCCATCGAAGGACGACTCTCCCAGCGACGCTACACCGGACAGGATGGGCAGCAACGCAATATCGTCGAGGTTTCGGCGACAAGCGTGATCCTGATCGGAGCCCGGAGTGACGCCGGTCCCCAGCATGATTCCGCCTACGGACCGGGAGAGTATGAACCGGCACCAGGCTACGCCCCGCGTGCGCCTGCCCAACCCCAGACCTACGGTCAGGGCGGACAGCGACAGGGCACCCCGTGGTCCGAATCGCAGGAGATCCCGATTGATGAATTTCCGCCAAGCGGGTTCGATGATTCGCCCATGGACGAAAACGACGTTCCGTTCTGACCGGACGGACAGACACGAACACCTCACAAGGAGATAACCACACTATGGAAGAACGCGATACAGCAGCAAGCACAAATGATTCCGGAGCGCCACAGCAGCGCTATGACCGCGGCGGAGACCGTGGAGAACGCGGTGGAGATCGCGGCGGCCGTGGTGACGGAAAGAAGAAATTCTTCCGCAAGAAGGTCTGCTTCTTCTGCTCCAAGAAGATCAAGGAAATCGATTACAAAAACGTTGAACTCCTGCGCCGATTCATCACCGAGCATGGAAAGATCCTGCCCCGCCGGATCACCGGGACCTGCGCCAAGCACCAGCGCCTGCTCTCGACAGAGATCAACCGCGCACGTGTGGTTGCCCTCCTCCCCTTTACCGACCGCTAATTTCCCACTACCGCGAAGGAGCAATTAAATGGAAGTTATTCTCAAGGCCGATGTCAGTGGACTCGGCGAAGAAGGCGATATCAAGAATGTGGCTCCCGGCTATGCCCGGAACTACCTTCTGCCCAAGGGTTTTGCCCTGCCCAAGACCGCAACCAACCTCAAATGGCTGGACCGTCAGAAGCAGGCCATCCTCAAGCGCAAGGAAGAGAAGGCTCTTGCAGCCCGTGACATGGCACAAAAGATCTCCGATCTCTCTGTCACCGTGACCGGAAAGGTTTCATCCGGAAACCGCCTCTATGGCTCCATTCACGCCCATGAAATCTCGGTCGCTCTCAAAGAGATGGGCGTCGAGATCGATGCACGCAAGATCGAAGTCGGCGAGCCGATCAAGCACCTCGGGGATTTTACAGTCACCATCAAACTCTATGAAGGTGTCCAGTCCAAGCTCAAGGTTCACGTGACCTCGGTGCACGGTGATGCCGAAGAATACACGGCACGCCCCGTTGCTGCCCAGACGTCTGCAGCCGAGCCGGTTGATGAAGCCGGTCCTGATGCAGAAACCCAGGCCGAAGGCTGAGTACAGATTCAATGGAAACACTGGAAGTCGCGAACCGTGTTCTTCCTCATGATACGGGCGCCGAGCAAGCTTTTCTCGGCGCCCTGATTATTGATCCGCCGGCGCTAGATACCGCCATCACCCTCCTCGCAGAATCAGACTTTTTTGACGTCCGGCACCGGACCATCTTCCGCGCCATCCGCCGTCTCTGGGAGGCACGGAGTGCAATCGACACCATCACGATTGCCAATTTCTTCAAAGACCACGGTCTGGTCAAGGATGCCGGCGGTGTCGAGTACCTCAACGAAATCCTGGACGCGACGCCAACTGCGGCCAATGTCACGTATTATGCAAAGATCGTCCGGGACAAGGCCCTTCTGCGGAGCCTGATCAAGGCTGCCGGGGAGATCGCCAATACCGCGATGCGGGCGGATCAGGATGTCTCGAGCATATCCAACTATGCCGAAAACCTCCTCTTCGAGATCACAAACCGCAACCTGACACAGTCCTACGAAGGTATCCAGAATATTGTCCACGCGAGCATCAAGATCATCCAGGATTTCCGCAACCGGAATGGCAAGATCGGCCTGACGACAGGTTTTTCGGATTTTGACCGTCTGACCGGAGGTCTGACCGGAGGACAGCTGATCATCATCGCCGGACGCCCGGGTTCCGGAAAGACGGCCTTCTGCCTGAACATGGCAAGCCGGATTGCCATCGAGTCCAAACGTCCGATCCTGATCTTCTCCCTTGAAATGCAGAAGGAAGAACTCGGTGTGCGCCTTTTGACCTCGGAGGCCAAGGTCGACAACTCGAGGATCAAACAGAGCCTGCTCTCCCAAGCGGACATGAACCAGTTGATCTATGCCGCCGACAGACTCTACGAGACCCAGATCGTGATCGACGACAAGCCGAACATCACGGTCAACGAAATCCGCGCCAAATCCCGCCGGGTCATGAGTGAGCGCGGGGATCTGGCACTGATCATCATCGACTACATGCAGCTCGTGGACGGTCCGGAGGACATCCCGCGCTATGACAGATACAACATCATCTCGGACGTCTCCCGGTCCCTCAAGTACCTGGCCAAGGAATTGAACGTCCCGGTCATCGCCCTCTCCCAGCTCTCCCGCAAAATCGAGGACCGTTCCGACCGCCGGCCGATGCTCTCCGACCTGCGTGAATCCGGAGCCATCGAGCAGGACGCCGACATCGTCGCCTTTATCCACCGGAACTACATCTACACCAAGGATGAATCCGAAAAAAACATCGCCGAACTCCTGATCCGCAAACACCGGAACGGCCCACAGGGCGAGATCCCCCTCCACTTCCGCGGAGAGTGCATGCGCTTTGACGACGGCGTGCGGAGGGCCGAGGAATGATCCGGTTTGTCGGTGCCAAGACTCTCGACTTTGTGACCCAGCTCGGGGAAATCTCCCTGCTCCTGTTCGAAACGGTCCGGAACACCTTCCGCCGTCCTTTTCCACGCCGGAATTTTTTCGAGCAGATCGTCAAGATCGGATGGAATTCCCTCCCGGTCACATTTTTTACCGCCATCTCGACCGGTGCGATTCTGGCCCTCCAGACAGGGTACGCCATGATGGCCAACGTCAAAGGGACGGAACACTTCGTGGGCGGTGTGGTCGCCCTCTCGGTGACCCGTGAACTGGGGCCGATCCTCTGTGCGATCATGATCGCAGGCCGTGCCGGGAGCGGGATCACCGCCGAGATCGGGACAATGAAGGTCACCGAGCAGATCGATGCCTTGGTGACACTCTCGGCCAATCCGGTCCACTACCTGATCGTCCCCCGCGTCCTCGCCGGTGTGATCGTCCTTCCCCTCCTGACCCTGTTTACCGATCTGGTCGCCATCTTTGGAGGCATGCTGGTGGCCTTCCTCGAAATGGGTCTCAACGAAACGCAGTACATCGAGACAACCCTCCGCATGCTCACCATCAGCGACATCAACAACGGGTTGATCAAGTCCGTGGTCTTTGGCCTTCTGATCACACTGATCGCCAGCTTTGAAGGCTTCCGCACCAAGGGTGGTGCCGAAGGTGTCGGAAAATCGACGACCCGTTCGGTCGTGATGATCTGCATGTCCATCCTCTTTTTTGACTACGTCCTGACCTCTCTTTTGACGACCAGTTTCTAAGGAGAATCGCATGACACCGGAACATAACAATGCCATCGCGGTCCGCCGTCTCAAAAAATCCCTCGGCGGAAAAGAGGTCCTGCGCGGAGTCGATCTGGAGATCAGGCGCGGGGAAACGATGGTGATCATCGGACAATCCGGTTGCGGAAAATCGGTCCTTCTCAAGCATATTGTCGGACTGCATTTTCCCGATCAAGGAGAAGTCTTTATCGATGGCCAACCGTTGAACGGCGTGAGTACGAGCGAGCGGCTGAAACTCCTGTCCGAATTCGGAATGCTCTTCCAGGGCGCCGCCCTCTTTGATTCCCTGACGATCGCGGAGAATGTCGCCTTCAGGCATATCCAGTCGCGGAAGTACTCGCAAAAAGAGATGGACCGGATCGTGGCCGAAAAACTCGAGATGGTCGGCCTCTCCGGAATAGCACACCTCAAACCGGCCGAACTCTCGGGAGGGATGCAAAAACGGGTCGGTCTGGCACGGGCCATTGCCGCTGACCCGAAATTCATCCTCTATGATGAACCGACCACGGGACTGGATCCGATCATGGCAGACCAGATCAATGACCTGATCCTGCACATGCAGGAGGTCCTTAACGTGACCTCGATTGCCGTCACCCATGACATGGTCAGCGCGTACAAGATCGCCGACCGGATCTCCATGCTCTACCAGGGCCAGGTGATCGAAACCGACACACCGGACCGCATCCAGCGTTCCAAAAATCCGTATGTCCGCCAGTTCATCCGCGGAGAGGCGTACGGTCCGATAACAACCGTCCGGCCCTTCGGCTATACAGGACCATCAGGTACAAAGGGAGGGAAGCATGAAGCGCCCCAATGAGTTCAAGACCGGGATTCTGGTCCTGGGTGGATTTGCCATCTTCATCTTTGCCAATATCGTCATCAGGGGAATCAGTTTTTCCCAGGAAGGATTTACGGTCTTTGTCCGTTTTCCGACCATTTCTGGCATCAACGCGGGAAGCGATGTCCGCCTGGCTGACGGAATCAAGATCGGAAAAGTGGTGGCCATCGAGATGAAGGACGGGCAGGCCATCGTCGAGACACGGATCAAGACCGGAACAAAACTGACAACGGGAAGCCGGGGATCGATCACCAGCTCCACCTTTTTGAGTGAACTCTTTGTCTCGATCAGTTCCGGTACCGGGCTGGGGCGGACCCTCAAGGGAGGGGAAACCATCGAGGGGGAGGCACCGATGTCCATGGTCGACGGGATCCGCGAATTCGGCCTCTTGATGAAAAATCTCAACTCGATGATCTCCAGCGGAACCGACGGTTCCATGGTCCGTGACATCGCGGCCATCGTGCGCAATACGGCCAGCCGGATCGAGCAGATGTTGATTGCCAGCGGAACCGATGTCTCGCAATCCTTCCGCAACCTGAATGAGGCGACGCGCAAGCTGAATCTTTTGGCGGATGAATTCACGGGGAGCGGGACAAAACTGCAAACCCTGGCCAACACCGTCCAGGGGGATCTCCCAGCCATTCTGGCCAATCTCAAGCAGTCCACCGCAAGCCTGGTCCGGCTTTCGGAGATGGCGGTCAGCGGTCAGGGAAGCGTCGCGGCCCTCTTCTCAAGCCGGAAGTTTTACGATGATCTCAACCTGATCCTGGAGAACCTCAAGGTCCTGACGGTCAAACTGAAAAACGATCCCTCGATCATTCTTTGGCGTAACGACAATCGCTGACCATGGCCAAATCATCGTCCGTCTTTCTCTGTGCGGCTTGCGGGTTCGAGAGTTCCCGCTGGCTCGGGCGCTGTCCCGAGTGCGGCGAATGGAACAGCTTTTCGGAGGAACACCGTGAGCCCCCTGCCAAACACGCCAAGCAGCCGGCCCGTGGTCCGATCCAGCCTGTCGCTCTTTCAAGCATCCTCCCTGTTGACCACCCGCGGATCACGACCGGCTCACGGGAACTGGACCAGGTCCTGGGTGGTGGTCTCGTCCCCGGGGCGGCCGTCCTGGCCGGCGGGGAACCGGGCATCGGTAAATCGACACTTCTCCTGCAGACCGCCGGGTACCTCGCCGGCCAGGACCAGCTTGTCCTGTACGTGAGTGCCGAGGAATCCTCTTCCCAATTGGCCATGCGGGCCAGACGCCTCGGTCTGGGCTCGGTGGTATCCGGAAGCGGGACCGCGAACGGTCGTAACGAACAACTCACGCAGATGGGAAAGATCCTGATCCTCGAGAGCGGAAGCCTCCCCTCCATCGAGAGCGCGATCAGCACACTCCGTCCGACCTTGGTCATCATCGACTCGATCCAGGCGGTCCACAGCGAGGGATTGTCGTCCACCCCGGGCTCCGTCAGCCAGGTCCGGGAGTGCGCCTGGTTTCTCTCCGAAGAATGCCGGCGTCTCGGATCGGCACTGATTTTGGCGGGCCATGTCACCAAGGAGGGCGCGCTGGCAGGGCCCAAGACACTCGAACACATGGTAGATACCGTGCTGTATTTCGAGGGACAGCGCGATCGGGAACTCCGCCTGATCCGCTGTGTCAAAAACCGGTTCGGAAATGTTAACGAGATCGCTGTCTTCATGATGACCGATCACGGACTCTCGGAGGTGACCGACCCCTCGGGGATTTTTATCGACGGGATCACTCCCAAGGGCCCTGGCTCGATCATGACCGCGACCCTCGAGGGAAATCGTGTCCTCCTGGCCGAAATCCAGGCCCTTGTGACGGATCGTGTGGCCGGCAATCTTGCGCGAACGACGGATGGTGTCGATACCAACCGGGTGATGCGGATCCGCGCCATCCTCGAGAACCGGATAGCCATCGATCTCGCGGACAGTGATATCTTCGTGAACGTGACCGGCGGTCTTGTCATCGACGAGCCTTCAGCCGAACTGGCGATCGCCGCTGCCATTGCCGGGAGTCTCTCCAACCGCATTCCGGATTGTCCGGTCGTCGTGATGGGCGAGATCGGCCTCTTGGGGGATCTCCGTCGGATTCCACACGCGGACAAACGGGTGGCCCAGGCCGCCAAACTCGGGGTGCGGGCCGTGGTCCTGCCCGAAGCCAACCGGCGGGATCTTGAAGCCGTCCGCTCACGGGGGATGGCCTCCGGCCAACCCCAGACGGGACCGGATCTCGTGTTTGCACCCACCCTGGCCACAGCCCTCGACGCGGTCTTCGGGAAATAACATTCGTGATATTCTGATTTTCTACAGTCCCGATGTGCAGATTCATACCTGCCCGTCATGGAAATAACTGTTCAGAGGAGTTCTCTTGGCAGGGGGGGAAAGTCTCTCCCTCGCGAAGAGGTCATCCTGACAGACGAAGAGTGCGAACATCCTTGTTCGCCGTCTGTTCGTCCGCATCCTGCTCCCAGGGATTGCTCCCGACGTCAAATGACGAAATCATGTTTTTATGACGCGTATCCCGGATTGAGATCACGAAAATGGAATACGCCAACCCCGCAACACGCAGGAAGGAACCCATGCCGCCTCAGCGCACCCCCGGTCGGCCTCCGGCCTCGCTGAAGAGCACGTAGCCTCCCTCTTTCCCGTCCTTGATTGTCGAGAGGAGCAGGACCACACGTCCATCCGGCAAGACATGCATATCCCGGACATTATCCGTCAGACCGATTGTAAAGCTCTCGTGCCAGAGCGTGTTTCCCTGCCTGTCCGTCTTTATCACGGTATTTTTATATGTGTATTTTTGTGTACTGTAATTATAGCCATAGCCCGTCACGGCATAGACGTAGTAGCCGCCATCCGGTGCCAGTCGGACAAATTTCCCGATATCGGTTCCATCCACATTGATGGATTTCTGCCAGACCAGGCCGGCACCGGGGCGCCAACGGGCAAGGAGGACATTCCCCGCGTTCCCGCCCGTATGACCGCAGAGGATGAAGGAACCGTCATCCAGGGAAAAAGCGTCCTCGAATTCGGCCGTAGCCACGATTTCCGTGACAGGAGCCGGGATTCCAAGAGTTCCATCAGCCCCGAGCAAAACCATCACGGGAACGGCATTCTCGCTTTTGACCTGGAAGAAAATCTGGCCACCCCGACCGGTCAGTACGGGCCGGGTAAGCGAATCTCCCTTGCCGGGAAAGGTCCGTTGCCAGACGAGATCCCCGTTGGCGGTCACCTTGAGGATCCGGATATTGACGCTGTCCTGGAGCCGGTCATATCCGTAGAGGACAAACCCGCCATCGGAGAGAGTGATGATCTGATCGAACGAGCTGTACGAACTGGCCGGAATCACTTTTTTCCATATCTGGTTCCCGTTTGCATCCGTGCGGACCAGAAGGCTGTTCCAGATGGCCGCGTTTTGCACCGTCGCGCCTGCAATGAGGAACCCGCCATCCGCTGTCTGGACACAATCGATCGGCTTGTAGTCCAGTCCTGCTTCTCCGAAGCTGCGGAACCAGAGTTCCCTGCTCTTGGTGTCGAGTTTGACCAAGGCGATCGTCCCGCGTGCCCGGGCCCCGTCTGTCACAAACACTTCTATTACCGATACGAATTTCCCGTCCGAGGTCCGGAAAAACTTGACGGGGAGATCCGGCGCGTTGCGGGCAGTCCCCTTGGCGATGGTCCCGGACCGTCCCACGCGGTCCCCTTTGAAGGTGAAGAGCGACAACCCGCCCCGTTCACCCGCAGCCAGGCCGATGATGATCCCGCTATTTCCGTGCGCGAGAAAGGCCAGGCTCTGCTTGGCGTGAGGCAAAAGTGTGACGAGCTTGGCCGGATGGACGGCACCGGCCATCAGAATGACCAGCCCCAGCGATAAAACGTACCGCAATTTCATGACAGACCTCCTTCTGACTGATTCAAGTATAGCGCACCCGGGTTGCGTGTCACCAGCGTTTTCAACCTCGGGGAGAAACAAGTATTCAGGGACTCCAAACTGGGTAAAATTGACCCAGTTTGCCTTGCAGAATTTCGGTGGCTTGTTTCAAAACCATCGTACGCCCGGGAATTCTTGCAGATACTTTCTCATTTTTGAGAAAAATGCAGTCCCGGATTACAAAGCGGGTACAATCTCCCCGGTTTTCCACAGGGGCTTCGCTCATGGAGCCAACATGTGTCAAGCCGATGCGCGTATACAGCTCCCGCTGGAGATGTATACAAACGGAATGTGGCATTGCACCTGGATCAGCCTGAAGCGCTTTCGCCTTCCATCCGGGCCAGGGTCGCTTCGACCGATGCCAGGTCCACAGCGACGTCCCCTCGCCTTTTGACGAGTCCCCGAATGGTCGCATCCCCTGCAAACCAGGCCAGGGCAATCCCCCAAGCCTGGACCCGGGCGAGCGACTCGCGCAGACTGACTCCCGCAAACACCTGGGGCTCACGCAGATCCTCAGACAGATCCGCGAGGATGCCCGAGGCATCCCGGGCTTTGGCACCGGCCAGATAGTCCAGTCCGGCGGCCTGCGTCACCAATTGCTGGACCTTGAGTCCGATATGTGCCGCTGCCGCGCCTGCGTCGGCGATCGCCTGGGCAAACCCGCGTTCGGCATCCGAGAGGTCTTCGGGGGCGGTGTTCTTCCGGACCCAGGCATCGTAGGTCGCCATGGGAATCACGAGGCGTTCACGTACCTGCCGGATGGAACGCATGGCCGAGAGCGCCCTGTCCAACAAGTCCCGCTCACCGGCCAACGTATGTTCGGCAAGCAACCTGTCCCGCATCAGAATCGTTATGCAATACGAAAGATTGGAGGTTGCCCGCTCAAAGAGGGCCGTGATATCCACGGCCAGTGTCTGCCGGGCCTGCGACGCAGCCGTGCGGCCAGCCTCGGGTAATACATGCAGGGCTTCGGCATAGAGGCACCAGATCTCGTGCATGCACCGCTCATCCATCAGGTCCGGTTCCAGAATCCCGATCTCGTCAAGCAAAAGGATGGTGCGCGAGAATTCATCTCTCTCGGAACGCCGGGCCTGAATGAAGGCCTGGATCATCTCGAGGGTCTCCGTCGGGCAGACCCAGGTCTCCCGGGAGACCGGTTCGGGTTTGAGCTTTTCCATCAGGGCCGGCAGGGTGAAGAACCGCCGGGAGAGAAGCATCCAGACGGCCAAAACGGCACGCCCGAATGAGACCCCGACCCGCTCTGCATCAAGAATGGCTTCGGCTGCCGAGAGCTGCCGCCGGATCTGTGCACCATCCGCTCCATTGGCCTTGAGGAACTGGGCCAAACCGTCCAGCGCGAGACTGGCCTGTCCCTCGACCCGTGTAATGGAAAACCAGATCCTCGCGAGCGGGCCGAGCTTGAGCCAGACCAGACGCGAGGTGTTTTTGTGCAAGAGTCTGGGGGATTCGGCCAGCCAACCCCGCACCAGTGCCTCAAAACGCACGAGAAGATTGTAGGAATGGATATCAAGCGTGGCCCAACCCCGTTCGACTACCCGTGCCAGAGAGTGCTCGAGGGCGGCTGCATACATCCGCATTTCGTCATTGCACCACGTCAGAAGACTCCCGGCCAGTTCATGCCGCAATGGAAAGAGGCTTGCCTTGAGCAGTCCGGTCCGTCTCCCGTACGCCGAAATCTTCCTGAATTCCCGGGTGGCAAAACGGAAAAAAGACGGTGGTTCAAGCCCCCGCAGAAGTTCCTTCGATTCGACCGAAAGTGCACGATACTCCGGACTTTGGAAAAAATAGGCAGACTTTCTGGCCTTTTCGGTCTGTGCCCGCTGCGCTCCCGCTTTGACCAGGGTGATCCGCTGTTCATACCAGCCAAGGGTATCCACACCCAACCGGTCAAGCCGCTCGACAATATCGATCTTTTTGGTCAAGCTGGGCTCGTACTTGAGAACCTCGAGAAGGCGTTTCTGGATTTCGGGTGGTCTCCGGGCATTGACAAGTTCGGTGAGGTAGCGCTTGTTTTCGGCTTCACGGACCTGATCATAGCGCAGACTGCGACCACCATCCTGGTCATCTTCCCCGGGTTTTTGAATGCTGCGTTTCGAGAACGGCCACATAGCTGTCCTGCTCCCTCCCTTGTCGTCTTCACAGTCTACATGACGACTGCAATTTTCGCCATACAAAAGAAACTGACAAAGGCATATTGCCCGGCCAGAATTGAAAACTGTTGCATTTATAGGGAGACTTCTATTAAGATACATATTGTTGTACGGTGCTCTCCCAACCAATACGCTTTTCACCCAGCCACGGAAGACACCTGCCTGAAATACCGACAATGTTTTAGAGATTTCCGGATCAGTGTGTAGAGACACCATACAAGGAGTGTTCTGTGCCCGAGATGCCCCCCGAAAAGGATCCGCCGGTTGCCCCCTCTTCGAAGGAAGCCATGGATGCCCTGATCTCAAAACGCATCGATGAAGCTTTTACACGGAATGCCCTGGCACCCAATGCAACCCTGGACAATCTCGGGGTCATCAGCGAGCAAAAGAATATCAATCTTGATGCGATGGACCGGCACGAGCGCGCGGATGCCGTCAAGATCCTCAATATGGTCGAACAGACCCGTCTCGAGACGGAACGCATTTTGAACGGCCCGCAACTCGCCAAGGAACCACTTGCCGGACGGATGCAGCAGCGTGCCAGTACGGTTGATACCGTCTACGGGGGCTTATTAAGCGGTCGTCAGGAAGCCGTCAAGATCCTCGAAACAATGGTCTCGGGCTTTATCGATGATACCGGACCGAACCAGGATGCCTCCCTCCTCCTCAAGGACATCATCAGTCAGGAACAGCGCTTTCTGGCCAATCACTGCCTGAATGTCGCAGTCGTCTCCTTGGCAGCAGCGATTGAGCTCAATAAAATGATGACGCGCAAGCTTGATGACCCCGGCATCCAAAAGGACATCAATCTCCTGCGGGCCATCCGACTCAAGACATTTACCCGCGAGGAACTTGTCAAGCTGGGCTTTGCCGCCTTCGTCCACGATATCTACTATAAAAAGGTCTTTCCCCATCTCAAGCACACCGATGTGCTCAATGCCCTCGCTGACCGCAGCAATATCGAGCGCCACGCCTCCGAGAGCTACCACCTTATGCGCCAATTCGAGATGGACTACCATGTCAATAAAGCGGTTCTCCAGCATCATGAACGGATCGATGGAACAGGCACTCCGGACGGGATTTCCGAACGCCTCTTTTCGAAGTACACGGCGATTCTCTCCTTCGCGGACCGCTATATCACACTCACCCAACCCAACCCCTTTTCACCGCTCTTCCATCCGACTGTCGCCCTCAAACGCATCATGACAACCGAAAAATCCGGCTTTGATCTGGACGCCATGGTTGCCTTTGCCCACGCATCGACCATGGTCCCCATCGGCTCCTGGGTTCTTCTCGAAAACGGCCTGATCGGGTATTCCAGCCGGCGGGAAGAGGGCCAAAACCTGCCCATCATCCATCCGGTCATGAAGTCCAGCGGGGATCCAATCGAAAATCCCGAGGACGTCGCCCCCCGCTATGACGGAAACCGGATCCGCCAGCTCCTGAC
Organism: Spirochaetota bacterium; assembly: GCA_036795535.1. Lineage (GTDB taxonomy): Bacteria > Spirochaetota > JAGLSM01 > JAGLSM01 > JAKPMW01 > JAKPMW01. Next base: position 8,999 of record DAIREN010000020.1, on the reverse strand, counting down.
CGCCGGTGATCTGATGGCCATAAACCCCAAGTATGCCAGTCTCTATCTGGCCTGAACCCGTGTCGAGGGCGGATACGCTGTTTTGATGAAACGTATTTCGAATCGGCCAGAACAGAATCTCCATCCTGACCGATCCAGTACGGACGCACCGTACCCTGATCAGCCACCCTGCTCGAAGCCGTTTTCACCAGGGACATCCTTGATGTCGGCATCGTAGTCGTACTCCAGAGTCTGGGTTCCGTGGGGCGCCAGTGTGAGGATCCAGATGAGCGTGTTTTCGGGAGTCGCATCCGGTGGCTTGCGGAAGTGATACACCGACCTGTGCTCATTTCCTGTGATCCGGCTTGAAACAAGGTACACGATCTTTTCTTCATCGGAAGTGTTCTGGATCGTATAGGCAATGTAATGGTTGAAAGGCAGATGCTTGTTGTCGCGATTTTCGGTGATCTTGACCGCGCGGAAGGTCTTGATCGAGTTGTCAGTCCCGGCGTCAAGAGTGAGAGTATCCCCTGGTCGGGCAGCGGTCCCGAGTGACCCGTAATCGATATTGACCTGCCTGTAGTCGACTGTATACCGGGTCTGCGAGAGATTGATCGAAAAGGGGTTTTTGACGAGAAGCTTGATATAGACGGTATCCCCGCCGGCATAGGTATTCCATTCGCGGATGAATCTGTAGTCGACATTGCGGTTTTCGAGGCTGTACATCACGTTTCGATAGGGAAAGAGGTCAAACGAGTCAAGATTGAATGTCTGGCCGGAGAGGCTCTGCAGGCTCATGGCATTGTTGAGCACAAGTTTGAGGCTGCACTTTTCGAAGGCCTGGTTTGCCCCCATGGTGATCGCCGCCTGGACACGGAGGGATACCGTCTTGGTATCCAGGATGGATGCAGTCAACATCGGGGTCCAGGTGATTTCGGGCAGGGCATACTCGAACGAAACCCGGCCCTCACCCGGCAGGGGGAACCCGATCAACTGGTATTTTTCGTCGGCAGGCGCATCGCGCTCATTGGCCCGGGGCGACATCTGCATGGTAAACCACTTGAGGACCTCGTTGTCATGATAGAGCTTGATGTTTTTGGCCGTCGGAGGAAAGCGCAGGCGACCGGAACCGATCGCGGCCGGATCGACATCCCCCGAAACCACGCTCCCTCCCGAGCTGTAAATAAAGATGTTTTTGGCGGCCGGTGTCACGGCGATCTCGCCCTTTTTTTCAACCGAAGAACAACCAGCCAACACACAGACAACAAGCAGTCCCAACACACCGGTCTTTGCCATACCGTCTCTCCCGAACGGCCCTTAACGGATCCGTTCCAAAACCATGATATTAGCCGCACCCGGCCTGCGGTCATAGCCGAAAAAGAACGGAAGCGAACCCCGTGAAGTATAGCACATCTCGTTCCACAAATCCGGCTGCATTCTTTTGACAAATTCCGGGACGGGTTGCGTGTATTTCCCGAAAAACCGGCGATTCCACAGCAGGCGGGAAAAGAAGCGCAGGGGGATCCCCGAGTCATCCTGCAAAACAGTCTCGCTCCGCGAGAGGAGAACATCACGCAGGAAGGAGAAATGGGGGGGGAGATCGGTGCGGACCTCCCGGTGCATGAGATACGAAGCCGCTTTCATCAGGGTTGCGAATCGCCCGCACCGCGCAAGAAGGCGCAAAAAACCGGCACCCCTGCTTTTCAGACTCTGGTCCGAAACATCGACTTTGAAATAGCGCAGCGTTTTGGCCAGCCCCCTGTTCCCCGAAAATCGTATTTCAATCCCATGGATACGTCCAGTATCGCGCCCAGCCGCTCCATCAGTGCCGGATCCATCTACAACCTCTCCATCCTCCGCAAGACCGATCCTTTTGAAATCGAGGACTTTGTATTCAGATGACGCGAGGAAGCAGAGGAAGACTGCGCTGACGCTGGTTGACGGCCCGCCCATGCGCCGCTCCATCTCTCGGGTAAAAAAATGGTTGGCCGCAAAAAACGTGGCAAGAGCTGACCGAAGATCGGCCAGATCTCCTGGCACCAGCGTGGCTGGATCGGGAAGCGAGCCTGGGTCCTCCAGGCCGAAGAGGAGGTACTCCGGAACATCAGGATAGAGTGTCAGTGCATTCACCAGGTCCGGTCCGGCAAAAGGATAGACCAGTGTCCCGAGTTGGGGCAGACGCTGTCGAAGGGCCCAATCCCGAAGCGGCAGGAGTGTTGTCTCGCGGTAGCGTTTCCATGCGGAGGTTGCCAAGCGGGCATGCCGCTGATACCAGGCTGTTGCCGTCATCGTCTCCAGCCCGGAGCCGGCAGGGGCCTCCAGCCCGGCAAGAAAACGCGCCAGATCGTCAGGCGACGGTTTCGAATTCGCCAGCGCGCAGGGAGTAACAAGAATAGCTGTGATCAGGACCACGCAGGTTATCACTCGCATCGGCTGCATACGTCAGCCTATGCTTGAAGAGAAGGTTTGTCAAGGAAAAGACTCCGTGATGAAGGTTGGTCGATCAGATGCACAGTAAAAATATTCTCGCTGATCTCAAGCATGATCTCGCACAGGGCTGGAAAGTTTTTGCAGCAAGTATAAATCTTTTACTTAAATTTTTGAAGATGATAGCCCACAGCTTTCATCTCTCCATTCTTAACACGAATTTTTTTGGTGCCTCGCGATCGCTGAAATCATTCTATTCGATATTGCTTTTTATATTGTATCATGACATCAGAATCAATTTGACCGTATAACCGGAACATGCTATTGTGATCTTGATTGCTTTTTGGAGAATGATAGTGCGTGATCTCACAATTCTGTCGATTCTGCTCCTGCTTGTCCTTTCTGTCCGATGTGGATCCGGAAAAGATCCATACTTTTCAAAAGATTTCGCCACAGGAAATCAAATTTCGCACCGCAGTCCGAACTCCACCGAAAAATCTGACCGGGCTGCCCTGTTATACAAAGCCGAATCACTTCTTAAGGACGGGAAAGCATTCGAAGCAGTAACGGTATTCAAGACAGTTCTTGATGCAGGGACTGACGCCTGGACCTATTTTCGGTACGGTGATGCCCTTGCTAATGCAGGTCGGTACAAAGATGCGATATCGGCCTATGATTGTTCCCTCGTACTGTTGCCGACCAATCGAGCCATCGTCTATTACAACAAAGCCTGTGCCGCCAGTCTGGGGAAAGATAGAGATATCAGTTTCCAAGCACTGAAAGAATCTCTCATCGAAGGATATACCAACTTCGAATGGATGTATCAGGATCCCGATATACAATGGCTCTTTACTCAGTTCACCGGCACTTCATCACTGACCAATGAGATCGAAGCACTCCGTCCATTTCAAACCCTCAAGGATCTTCGTGAGGTCGATCCAAAAATCTTTTGCTATTCCTGGATCCGGACACCTTGGCTCAAACGGATGCAGTCTGGACATGGAGTCATAGCCGGGCATGACAGGGGAGAGTTGATCATTGGACTCCAAAACGCGAATGGGTCCACAAATACGAATGGATCAACGTACGTCGTGATGAAAACTGATGATTATCATCAAATGACTTTTTATGGAAAGCTTAAACGCTGCTTGTTTCAGCAAACAACCGGTCGGTATTTTCTCGATACAGAACAAAAGCCCTTGACAGTCGTTTCATTCAACGGTAATTCATTGATTCTCCGAGATAGAGATCGACTTTTGGATTATACAAAGATGCCCGTATTTCTTGACAAACAGGGAATATCGCGCCCACTCATCTGGAATCTTGTACTTGCAGGGCAATATACGGACAACCATGGTCATACTTGGGATTTCTCACCCGATTCACGAATCAGCATTGACCATGGAGAACGCAAACCTTTCAGAATCCGTCTTGATCCGTACGGATCTCTAAACATTGATATGTTTATTTCTGTTGATACAAACTATCTTATGTATAAGGGTATGAAGATCGATTATTGCGGCTTTCGAAAAATTACCAACGGATTGGACGTCATGTTTTATCACTGGTCAAAAGACAGTCTCCCGGTTTTATCTGAAACTATCCGTTTGACAAAAATCCGCAAATAAAACTCTCATTCTGATCCATCCCGTCCCTATACATAAAAGGATTGGCTTTCTGCTCACTCGTGATCGTTTCAAGCCCGTAGTACCTTTTATTCTCGACTCATACCATATTGAATCAATCATGTGTATGTGCCCCCCTACCCGCCCAGAGCCTCAAACAATTCCTTCAGCTTTCGTTCGTCCAGATGGCCGTCGCTTCGGACACTGCTGCAGAGGTCAATCCCAAAGGGCTGGACGGTTTGCACCGCCTGCCGCACATTGCCGCTGTTGAGGCCACCGGCCAGAAAAACGGGGACGGATACAGCCCTGACAATGTCACGGCTGATCTCCCAGTTATGCGTCCGGCCTGTCCCGCCTAATTCCTTGACAGCGAGTTTGGGATTCCCGCTGTCAAGCAGGATCGCATCAACATGGCAGGAAATATCTTTGGCCTGCTGCACGGAACCTTTATCGATAACATGAATCACCTGAACCAGTTTGACGCCGGGCAAGGCAGCACGGATCAGCGCGTACTGGCTGCTCTCAACTTCATCCACAAGCTGGATGGTTGAGGTATGGGCTTTTTGGTAGTGGGCAATGATGCCTGCTGCCGTCGTCTCGCTCGTCAGCAAAAAGGTGGCGATCGGCGGGGGCACAGCCTGCGCAATGGTACAAATGAGGTCATCGCTGATAATGCCTGGCCCGCTGGGCATCTGGCCGACCAATCCGATCGCAGCAGCCCCAGAGCGGATGGCGGCTTGCGCCTCAACGATACTGCTGATGCAACAGATCTTGACCCGCGGTCGTGTCATTGGCTTCTCCCCAGTCATTGCACAGCAATCCGATGATCTTCAATGCTTCACAGCCCCACGCATCCCTACTCGACCCTGAGCGACCAGGGATGAAGGGCCAGGGCCCGGCCGGAGAAGAAGAGTCCAGGCCAGGACTCGGCATCCAGCAGGCCCTCCATTTGCAGGTTGATCCCGCCTGTTACCAGGCTGGCCAGTCCGGCCACCCGTGAATTCATTTCATACAAGGGGGTCTCGCTCAGGGTCAAACCGGCGCGGGCGCTGATCGAGAGCAATGCCTCGAAGGCGCCGCCCTCATGATCGACAAGCCCCCTTTCGAGGGCATCCGAGCCAGCCCAGACCCGGCCACGGGCATGGGTCTCCACCTGGGCGGGCGTCAGTCCCCGCCCGCGCGCCACCGAGTTCTTGAACTCATCGTACCAATAGTCCAAAACCTTGGTCACAAGCTGCACCTGGGCCGGTGTGAAATCCTCCTCATCCCCGTAGAGATGCACATTGGTGTCCCCGAGTCTGGTCGTCTTCACCCCGAGATTGGCTCGCAAACCGCTCGTCACGAGTTTCCCGGTAATCACACCGATCGAGCCTGTCAGCGTGGCAGCCTTGGCAAAAATCGGAATCCGTGTCCTTCCGTCTCCGCAGGCCAGATAGTATCCGCCCGAAGCCGCCACGTCTCCCATGGAGACCGCAAGCGGTTTGCGGGCCGCGGCCTGCGCCAGGGCGGCCCGCATCCGTTCGCTGGCAAGCACATCCCCGCCCCCGGACTGGACCCGGAC
>DAIREN010000020.1:0-3307 GCA_036795535.1 Spirochaetota bacterium | reverse complement strand
TTCCCGGCGGCCATCCCCCGTGCCACGGCGTCCTTCGCCGTCACAAGTCCGGCAGCTACCCATTCCTCGACCCGCGTGACCGGAACGGCCCGGTTTGCGGCAATCACCCGGATGGCCCGGTTGCGGATGACCTCAAGCACCCGTTCGGCTGATTGTCGGTGGGCTGGGGTCATGCTCTTTTCGGTGACAGTCTGTGCAGCCGTCTTGTATTCGCTCCGGTAGAGGAGGCGGGCCTGCAAGCCGAGTTTTTCCAGCAACCCGGTATACAGAGTCACCACCATCCCCGGTCCGGCCGTCCGGACCTGGGCTGATGGATGGATATGGATTTCGTCGGCCGCAGAGGCAATCAGGAGGGCCTTGAGATCGGCGTATTCGATACTGGCGATGACCGGGATCTTTTTGGACCGGAAAACAAGCAGGGCCTGCATCAATTCCTCGCTGCGGGCCCAGCCCAGGCCATTGGCCCTGAGGTGCACAATCACGGCCCGGACACGCTCATCCAGCGCGGCCCGCCGGATGGCATGCACGATCCGGACAAATCCGGGCCGCTCCGCGATCCCGACCAGGGGATTCGCGGTCCTGCCCGTTTCGGCCATCTCCCCGCCCACACTGATCTCGAGACAGGTCGCACCCTGCCCGGCCAGCGAACCGGTCCGGTGGTCGCCCGCAACAAGAGAAACGCCATATCGTGTTGTATCGGAACGCTGTTCCCCATGAAAACGGGCCAAAAGGCCACCCAGACCCAGTCCGATTCCCAGACCAATCCTGTGTTCCTCGTCCTGATAGCGCCACTCCGCCTCGAGCCGGAGCCCTTCCAGGGGTGTGCAGACAAAACGGGTTCCTGCTTCAGGTGTGTCACGATCCGGGAGGATCCGCACCCATGGCTCAAATCCGAACCATGCAGACTGCGAACCAATGCTCAGTCCGAGGCGGTATCCCGGGAGGTGACGCCCGCCAGCGTCCCGGGAGAGAACAATCGTATCGATACTGAACTCGGCCAGGACCTCCCGCCCGAAGGCCCGGGCCAGCCCGATGTCGAGCCCCGAGTCGGTCCAGTCCCGACCGGAGAAAAGCCGGAGCGAGAGCCCGGCCCTGAGTCCGTCATCCAGTGTCAGTCCGCCGGAAAACCGCCATCCCGATATGTCCTGATTCCTGAAGAGATCGAATCCGAACCCGCCCCATGACGCCGACAAAAAACCGGAGCCGTCGACCATGCCAAGATCCCGGACCCCGGTCTCGATCATCCAGCCCGGAGAATCAAAGACAGTCCATGGGGTCCGGGTGATGTCCGAAGGGAGAAGTGGCGCGGAAGCGAGCGGTAGGCTCGCTCCGAAAATCAGGAGAACAACGAAAAGAGAGCGTATCAATCGCAGCAGCATGGGGCAGCCGCCAGATCGGCAAAGGTACACGGTTCGTACCCGGAGGAGATCAACCGCAACCGGAAGGACTCATCGGCCAGACCGGCATACTCGCGCGCCCGCCATTTTTCTTCGGCGGCCACAGGCATCGCAGGATGGACCATCACCTCTGCCGAACAGGCTTCCTGCGGACCGGGCAGGAGGACACCATCAAAAAACAGCTTTGTCGTTGCCAGTCCGGCATCATGGATCAGATCGCGGGCCGCACCGGCCTGCCAGCCTGTCGGATAGAATCCCTGGAACCAGCGAATGGCCGGGACCCGGAACCGCTGAAGCAATGGAAGAATGATCTGGAGAACGGGAAGAAAGAGGTGGGCGTGGTGGTGGCCATCGAGATGGTCCGGCGTCCGGCCCGTCATCAATTTGAAGCTCTCCAACTGGGCCAGTGTCCTGTCATGGATCGCCGAGCGCACGTCATCCTGCTCGAAAAAAATGTCCGGAACAAGGAAACGGCCATGGTCGTCCTTCCCGAACCCGGCGGAGGAAAAAATGCCGTCAAGGTCGAGATGGAGACCTCCACCCAAACCGGGATGTGCCCCCAGAAATGCGCCGGCGTCCCGGGCCGAAGCCCCGGTGACCAAAAGGGAAGCGCTCCGTAAGACCCCGAGCTCGAACAGGCTTTCGACCGCTGCATCGATGGATGCCCGCATTCCGTAGTCGTCCGCATTGATGACCAGCTTCATCCGGCACACCCCACATGGATTCTCGTATCCCCTAAAGATCATTCCGGGGATGGTGCATGGGCAAGCCCTATCCAAGCCGTGCCAGGCAGGCGGCCCAGCCGCCTTCCGGTTTGCCGTCATCGATAAAACGCTCGATGACGAGATTCTCTGCCTCGAGGAAGGCCAGGGTATCCGCCCAGACCTCGCGTAAAATGCCCGAAAAGATGATCCTCCCGTCCGGTTCGACGAGATCGTGGAGCTCGCAGGCCAGGGCAGCAAATTGCGTGGGCAACATATTTGCAAAAACGTATTTCCAGGGACCGGACTCGGGCAGGTTCTGGACAGTGCAGGCATGGAAGCGGATCATCGGTGCCACCTGATTGTCGCTGGCGTTGCTGCGGGCCCGCACAATGGCCGCTGGATCGATATCGTAGGCCGTCACCTCCTCCGCACCCAGACGACAGGCCGCGATCGCGAGGACTCCGCTCCCCGTCCCCGCATCGAGACAGCGGGCCCCGGCCAGATCCAGCTCCGTCATCAAGCGGAGCACAAGCTCGGTCGTCGGATGATGCCCGGTCCCGAAGGCCGGACCCGCATCGATGACCAGGGGGATCAGTCCATCGGGAATTTCGGTCTCCTCCCAGGGTGGGCCGATCCAGAATCGCTCTGCCACCATCCGCCCCCGAAAGAAGCGTTGCCAGGCCAGTTCCCAGTCCCGGCGGACCGGTCTCAAAGCGAGACGGGGCATCTCCTCCTGTGAGAGTTCCCGTGCGAGGACAGCCCTCAAATCGTCCATGAGCATCCGGGGATCACACTCGGGCGGACAGAGAATCTGCACTATCCGGAGGTCCCGGCCGGGTCGCATCTCGGCGGACCACTCGCAGTCATGCATCTCCGCCCAGGCCCCGGCGAGTTCCTCGGCAAAGGCATTGTTTCCCACAACCCGGATGCGCATCATGGCGTGAGCCTCCTCTTTGCTTCTTCCACGCTCACGGACCGTATTGCGGGAACAAGCAGGAGTGCACAGAGAACGGCCACAGCCAAGGCCCAGCGGATCGTGATCAGGTCACCGGCCACACCCACAAGAAACGGGGCGAGCGCGACACCGAGACCGGCTCCAGTCAGATAGACGGCGCCGGATGCCGAAGCGTGACACTCCTGGGCAACCTTGTAAAACAGGGTCGGGAAAAAAATCGACGAGGTCAGTCCGGCCAGGGCAAAGAGTCC
>DAIREN010000019.1:0-30332 GCA_036795535.1 Spirochaetota bacterium | reverse complement strand
CACGCAGGAGTTCTTCCTCGTATCCCGATGCATGAACGATCTCACGAACCACCGGGACCATGCTCCGGGCTGACAAGAGCTTTTTTGCGTACTCCTCGACCAACTCGCAAAAAACCCCGATCTTGTACCGGGTATTGTCGTCCATGGTATCCACATGGTCCGCATCAAGCATGACGTCATACAGATGCATTGTGTGTTTTTCGGCCCACTGGACGATCTTTTCAATCGTCTGGGTCCCGATTCCCCGCTTGGGCCGGTTGATGATCCGCAGGAGGGCAATCTCGTCGTGCCTGTTGGCCATCAGTCTCAGATAGCAGACAATATCCTTGACCTCACGCCTGTCGAAAAATTTTGTCCCGCCGATCACTTCGTACGGAATCCCCTGGGCGGCAAACAATTCTTCAAATGGTCTCGTCTGGAAATTGGTCCGGAAAACAATCGCCATGTCCGCGAAGGATGCCCGGTCCTCACGCCGGATGGTCAATATTTCCGACACGATCGACTCGGCCTCGTCAGTCTCGTCACTCGTCGGAATGATCCGGACCGGGTCTCCATTGACACCACTCGTCCAGAGGTTTTTGCCCTTCCTGGCCGTGTTGTGTGCAATCACGGAGTTCGCAGCCCGGAGAATATTCCCCGTTGATCGATAATTCTGTTCCAGGCGGATGACAACAGTTCCGGGAAAGTCTTTTTCAAAATTCAAAATATTGCTGATATCCGCCCCACGCCATGCATAGATGGATTGGTCATCATCCCCCACGACACAGATATTGTCATGGTCTCTGGTCAGACATCGCAGAAGTTTATACTGGGCCTGATTGGTGTCCTGGTACTCGTCAACCAGAAGATACCGCCAGCGCGAAACATGGAGCGCCATCTCCTCCCCGGCAACGGCAAAAAGATCGACTGCCAGCATCAGGAGGTCGTCAAAATCGACAATATTGAAGCCCTTGAGCGTCGATTGGTAGTGCCGGTAGATGCTGGCGAGAAGGGCATCACCGAACCACTCCTCGGCCTCCCGCCCGGGATGGATCAGGGCGTTTTTGGCATCCGAAATCTTCCATGCTACCTTGTCCGGGGGGAGGATCTCCAGATCGATTTTGAGATCCTTCATGATATCGGTGATGAGATGCATCCGGTCCGATGAATCGAAGATCGAAAACTTTTCCCTGTATCCCAACAAACCGATCTTGCTCCGCAACAACTGGACACAAAAGGCATGGAATGTTCCGACGGTCAAACCTTTGCCGGATTTTTTCGGCAGGAGTCCAAAGACCCGCTCCTTCATCTCTCGGGCGGCCTTGTTGGTAAATGTCAGGGCAAGAATTGACCGCCCTGAAACATGCTGTTCGGCGATCAACCAGGCAATCCTGGTTGTGATGACCTTGGTCTTGCCGCTCCCGGCTCCGGCAAGAATCAGGAGCGGGCCGTCACGATGGGTGGCTCCGACAAGTTGCTGGGGATTGAGTCCCATTGAATGAACGAATGACACATTTCCCTCCGCCAGTCCATAATAGCGAAGGAAGATGCGTTCCGGCAATCTTCGTCATACCAGAAGAGATGCCCGTTATTCGGGGTTATTTCTTTTTGGCAGGAGCCCGCTTTTCGGCTTCTTTCTTTTTGATGTTTTCTTCCATCAGATTGGTTGCCAACTCCTTGATCCGTTTATACTTGTTTGCTTCCTCGCTCTGTCCCATCAGGATCAGAATCCGGCGCATCGCCGCTATGAACGCAATGGATTTTTTGATATCTTCGGTTTCCTTGGTCGTCTGCTCGTACTTCTCCCGATACCGCCGGCTGGCTTTCTCCAGCTGTTCCTTGACCATCCGCATCAGATTCAGGTTTTCAACGTAGTATGGCTTGCGCGGATCATTGTTGGCAATCGCGACCCGGTAATCGATCATGTTTTTTGTCACGACGGCATAGCGACCGTCAATCTCGACAAAGCTCCATTTCCATTTCGTATTGTCGCCAAAAGCATCGACAACCTGCTGGATTCTGAACCCGATGGCGTTCAGGAGATTGAGCTTGCGTTGCGGATTGAGCTTTGCGATGGCCTCCAGCTTGTCTTCAAGATCATTGGGAGGAATATCGATATGCGGAGTCACAACATCTTCCAGGTGGATCAGGACCTGATAGATCAGCTTGCGCGCTTCATTCAGATAGTTTTCATTCTTGAAATTCATGATCTGGACAGATTCGTCGTTCATCGCACAATACAGGCCGATGATCTTGAGGTATTCATTGGCGATGATGACATGCCGGTACCCATTCAGGGCATCTTTTTTTGTCCTGATGTCTTTCTCCATCAGCTTGATGCGCTTGTCGATGACATCGATATCGCCTTTGTATTTCTTTATACTCTCGTTGAATCGTGCTTTGTTGCGGATCTTCTCCTGCTTTGCAGCTTCGTCATCCAGACCACCCACAGACTTTCCTCCTGCCGGTTACAAGACCTGCCACCTCCTTCTTCTATCGGCATTGATCCGTGCAGGATGAAGCATCGAAATTCCGGGACCGGCACTGGCCGGCCCCGGAAAAAGCCAAAAAAGAGCCGGAGAATCAAGCAGCCGGATCAGCGCGAAAAAACGGCATCAGGAACAACGGGATTGAGCCGGTACTCCGAAAAAACGAGCCGGCTGACACTGGAGGTGGTACCGTTGTTCCAGGCAGTGATCACCATTGACGTGGGCAAGAGGTATCCACCGATCCTTCCGTACAGATTCTGTACGGTATAGATGAGGGAGTTCCGTGAAAAAAAGCGGACCGACTGGACAGACATGTCGTGTGCACTGAACGTGAACTCGCCCCAAGAATCGTTTTCCCGTCCCCTTGTAGCGATTTTGGCAAGAATCGACTGCTGGCTTGATCCGAGAATCTGCATACTGTACTGGGCTGAAAACTCGCGCCAATCCCTTCCGCGGGCAGCCAGCCAGGCGCCGGTCATTCCGAGATAGCTCTGGTACGCCGAAAAAAGATTTTTGAAGGACGGATCGACATTTTCCACCCGGATGACCTGGCCAACGTCGCGTCGATACCAGGTCCGGACGACCGGTCGGCCCTGGCGGGCATCGGCGGGAATCCTGCCCAGACTGCGGAGGACGGCATCACCCCCGACAATGCAGGAGAAACTCGCCGGCCGGGATGTCGCCATATTGCGGACAAACCGGGTGTATACATCTTCGGGAGCAGGGAGTGCGGCTTTGGCAGAATTGACAGGGACAAGCAGCAAGCACACCAGCAGTACAAGAGAAAGGATTGTCTTCATGCGGACAAGTGACACCACAGCCGTCGGATCGTCAAGAAGTCTTACAAGTACAGGATGCGGGAACAGTTCAGGCAGGTTACAAGCTCCTGGCATCGTTTGACTTTTCCTATCATCTGCGGAGGAATCCTCATATGACAACCGTCGCAACTGTCGTTGATGACCGGGACAATCCCGATCCCGTTTTTGCTGTTGACGATCTTCTCGAAACGGTTGAGCGTCGGCATATCGACCCCGACAACCATGGTCTGTCGCCGGGCACGAAGTTCGTCAATTTGCAATTGATTTTTTGCCACCTCGTCCTGGACTTTGGTCTCTTCAGCAACGATCTTCTCGAGATTCCGGTCATATTCTGGTCTCATCTCTTCGAGTCTTTTGACAAGGGCATCGTGCCGGGAACGGGTCTCCTTGATCTGCCGGTTGCAGTCGGATATCCTCTCGTTGGCTGATGAAAACTCGAGTTCTACGGCCTCAAGCTCCCTGGTCTTGCTGATCGTGGTCATCCGGCGCGAGATCTCCTGCAGTCTGTCCTGCAACTCCTGTGACTCGACAGCAAGTTGCCCTTGGCGGGTCTCGACGTCACAAAGCTCGGCCTCGGACGTCTCGATCTCCCGCTTGAGGGGTTCGAGATTTCTTTTCATCTGCTCGACACCTTCGGGCAGACGCTTATTCATCTGCTCGATGTCATATATTTCCTTGAGAACAGACTGAAGCTCGACAAGTCTGGCAATCACATCCCGCATCGTGTCCATACTGACCCCTTTTTCCGCGCTGAACGGTCTCTCACCCTCACGGGTGAACGTATCTGAAATGACAGAAAAAAAGCATAAAGGTCTCAACCCCTTTATGCTTTGAAACCGTGGACAGCATGCTGTGAACAAGGACCTGTCTGCATCATGCCCGCCACCTTTACCGCAATTTGGGCCCACCTGGACTTGAACCAGGGACCATCGAGTTATGAGCACGCCGCTCTGACCACTGAGCTATGGGCCCGTGCCCGGTAAAGGTATTCCCGGAAAAATTCACGGTCAAGAAAAACTCTCGCGGCTTGTCAGATAAAATCACGCAGAATCCGGATTCTTGTCGGGTGTCGCAGTCTGCGCAAGGCCTTGGCCTCGATCTGCCGGATTCGCTCCCTGGTGACATTGAATTTGTACCCGACCTCTTCGAGGGTATGGTTGTAGCCGTCATCGAGGCCAAAACGCATGCGGAGCACCTGCTGTTCCCGCTTGGGCAGGGTCCGGAGCACGGCATCCAGATGCTCGCGCAGAAGACGGTTGGCCGTCTGGTTGACAGGATTGTCCGCATCCTTGTCCTCGATAAAATCATACAGATAGGAATCGTCATCCTCGCCGATCGGTGTCTCGAGAGAAATCGGTTCCTTGGCGACACTCAGGATGTTTTTTACCCTGCCGACGGCCCACCCGAGGCTGTCCGCAATCTCCTGCGGCGATGGTTCACGCCCCATCTGCTGGAGGAGAACCCGAGACTCGCGCAAGACTTTGTTGATCTGTTCAATCATGTGGACCGGAACCCGGATGGTGCGGGCCTGGTCTGAAACCGATCGGGTAATGGCTTGCCGGATCCACCAGGTGGCATAGGTCGAGAACTTGTACCCTTTTTGATACTCGAATTTCTCGACGGCCTTCATCAGCCCGATATTCCCTTCCTGGACAAGGTCGAAAAAGTGCATTCCACGGTTGACATATTTTTTGGCGATGCTCACCACCAGCCTGAGATTGGCCTGGACAAGGCTCTCCTTGGCTTTCGAGATCTGGAGTTCCGCCGCCTGCAATCGTCCCGCTGTCTCGAGTATCTCGTCCAGACCTGCATTGCATTCCATCTGGATTCTGCGCAGCCTGCGCTGCCCGTTCCGGTATTCCTTATGAATCGACTCGGCCTCGTCCGCGGGAATCCCGTGTTTGGTGCAATAGGTGTTCAAGCCATTCGCATCACCTTTGTCCAGATACTTGCGCAGGCCACGGACGGATGTCAAGGCAAACCCGAACCGTTTTTCCATTTCTGAAAAAACTTTTTGCTGCTCCTCGATCCGGTTTCCGGCGGATATCAGTTTCTCCGCCACTTCTCTGACCACATGCCGTGACAACCTGACAGTGCGAAGACGTGCCGAAAAACGGTTGATCAGCTTCTGGACCTCGGTCCGGGATTCGTCGCCGGAATCTTCATCATCGCCCGGCTCGCTATCCACCCCGAGCTTTTTCAGGGCCTTCTCGATTTTCAGAATCTCCTTGGAAAGAATTTCAAACCGCTCTTCATAGGAGGTCTTTTCTTCCTGCGTCAGATTGATCACCCGGCCGGTCTCGATCAGGTCATGGAGGGAAGCCTTGCGTGCCGTTATCCGGTCGATAATCCTTTTGATCTCGGGAATCACGGCATAGGAATGGACGACCACTTCCTCAATCTCCTGTTCACCCTGTTCAATCCGCTTCGCAAGAACGACTTCCTGTTCGGCTGAAAGGAGCGAAACCTTTCCGATATCCCTGAGATAATGCCTGATGGGATCATCGGAAGCCGGACCATCATCATGGCGGTAGAGTTTGCCCGCAACGGCATGGACATCCTGCTCGATGACAGCCGGGTGTTCATCGGCATCCTCCATCTGGTCATGTTGTTCTTCGTCTTCGAGATGGGTGTCTGCATCATCTTCGTGGACTTCATCGTGGGTACTCTGTTCGACAGGAGCAGCCCCGCCGATCTCGCGGACGTCCACCACAGTCACGCCGGCATCACCGAGAGAAGTCAGCAGCTCGTCCATTTTTTCGGGATTGCCGAGTGAATCAGGAAGCTCATCGTTGATCATGTCATATGTCAGGCCACCGCTTTTCCGCCCCAGCTCTATCAGGCGCTGCAATACCCGTGCCTCGTTATGATCCAGCATTACCCTTGTCCGCCTTCAGTTTTGTTCCCGGTTTCCCGCCGGACGGTCCGCATCCTGCGGGCAAGATCATCCTCGCGTCGTCGGAGCACCAGGATCTCCTGCTGCAGGGTCTGGATGGCATTGTCATCACCGAGCAGTTTTTGCCTGCGCATCTCGTCATCCAGCAAAGCCCTTTCCCTGCGGATCGTTTTGATCCAGAGTGTGTCTATCGTGTCCCCAAACTGCTTCTGCCAATCAATTTCAAGCCGGCCACTGGCCATGTCTTCCTCAAGGATGGAGCGGATCTCTCCCGGTGAAACCCTTGCCAGAACATCTGCCGCACTCCAGACTGTCTTGTCCCCGGCGATAGATGAAATGATTTCGAGGAGTGATCGCGCACGGGAATCCTCGATTCTCAGTCCTTTTCCGATTTCCTTGTTGATGTCGGGCCAGGCAGACGAATGCAGTGCAGCCAGCCGCATGAGATAGAGTTCAAAATCACCATCCTGCCCGGCCGGACTCTGGCCAAATTTAGCTACCGGTGCAGGTGCCGGCCCCATTTTTTTCGCCGTCGTCATCACAGGCTTTTGGCGTTGGCGACGAAAATCCAGCTCAACCTCATCGGAATCGACACCGGCCAGGAGCGATGCTTTTTGCAGAAAGAGCGACGTTTGGACACCATCCTCCATTCCCTCGAGAAACTGGTAGACACCCTGTAAGAACATCATCGGCCTGTCACCACTGTCAACTTCACTCCCTTGATAGATGGTATTAATGACGAAATCGGCCAGCGGGATGGACTGGCGCAGGAGTGCCTCGATCTGTTCGCGGGTATGTTTTAGCGAGATATCGAAGGCATCCAGTTCGGAAGGAAGCAGTACGACACGCGCCAGACAACCAGCCTCCATGGCTGGTCTGGCTGCGGCAAAGGCGGCCCGCCGGCCCGCCTTGTCCCCGTCAAAAAGAAAGATGATGTGCGAGGTCAGCTTCTTGAGGCGATTGAGGTGCCAACTGGTCAGAGCAGTCCCAAGGGGAGCCACGACATTGGAAAAACCCGCCTGGTGGAGTCCGATCACGTCGAGATATCCCTCCACAATGATGGCCAGATCCTTGTCGCCGATGGCCGTCCGGGCCCGGTCCAACCCGTAGAGGATCTCGCGCTTTTTGAATACGGGACTTTCGGGAGAGTTGAGATACTTCGGCTCACTTCCGTCAAGGACGCGCCCGCCGAAGGCAACAACCCTTCCCCGCTCGTCCGCGATCGGGAACATGACACGATCCCGGAAATAGTCATAGATCCGTCGTCCCTCCCGGGATGCACGGGAAAGTCCGCACTCGACAAGGGTTTCCGCCTCGTACTGCTCGCGGAGCAACTTCGAGGAGAGCGCATCCCATTGGGGCAATGCGTATCCGAGCCTGAAATCATCGATGGTTTCAGCGCGCACCCCTCTCCCCTCGAGATACGCCAGCGCCGATTTCCCGGCAGGCAGAACCTTGAGGGCATGGCGATACATTGTGGTGGCTTTTTCGTAAAGATCCATCCACCGCCTGTGAATGGCGGCCTGGGCATTCTCGGCCGGATTGTCCGAGGGGAGTTCAATCCCCGAAGCATCGGCAAGAAACACGAGGGCCTCACCGAACCCCAGATGGTTGCGTTCCTGGACGTAATCAAAGACGTCACCCTTTTTTCCGCACCCGAAACAGTAGTACCTGTTTTTCTCCGGGTAGACGGCAAACGAAGGCGTCCGTTCATTATGGAACGGGCAGAGACCCTTATAGATGCTCCCTGCCCGTTTCAGCGCAACGTCCCGTCCGATGAACTCGACAAGGGGCAGGGCTTCGCGAATCCGTTCGATCACCTCTGGCGAAACCATCCGGCCTCCGTGCTTCTCATGTTGACAAACAAAGCTCCGCCGGCCGCACCAAGAGACGGCACAACGGAGCTGTTCGGCATAACCAAACCGTCCTGCCCATGCAGGACGGGGAGATACCCGACATCGCAGATACAGGAGCGGGTCTTGTTGTTCAGTTACACGTGCTTGGCTTTGGCGCGAGCAATCTTCATCTTCTTCTCGCGTTTACGACGAGCAGCGGCGTCCTTCTTCTTGCGGATCATGCTCGGCTTCTCGAAATGCTCGCGCTTTTTGATTTCCGTCAACAACCCGGCCTTCTCACACTCCTTTTTGAAGCGTTTCAGTGCGAGTTCGATAGGCTCGCTGTCCTTGACCCTGATACCCAGCATTGTGATTATCACCTCTTGATTTGTTGCGGCACCCTTTGCAGCACCGGTTTATACATACGAAAGTCTGTCCAATAATGCAAGAATCACCCCGGAGGCCAGGTCATGAACCTGCCACCCAGAAGATGCGCATGCAGATGGAACACCGTCTGACCGCCATCCTGATTGCAATTCACAACAACCCGATACCCGCCCTCGGCTACTCCATGCTCCCGGGCCAGTTTTGCCGCTGTCGTCATGATATATCCGATCAGCACAGGATCCTGCACCGCGTCAAGCGAAGCGACATGGTCCCTGGGGATGATCAGAATGTGCATCGGGGCCTGCGGTTGAATATCGCGGAAGGCAATCACCCGATCGTCCTCGTACACCTTTTGGGCGGGGACTGTACCGTTGACAATACCGCAAAAAATGCAATCCTTCACGCAGACTCCCTCGACAGCAGTATGAATAAAAATACTGGAAGAATGGAGAAAAAAGCAAGGATTTTGCCTTTATCTCCCGGAATCAAGCCGTAAAATCGACATCGGGCCCAACCGGGCTCGGGTCCGAAGAAGGAACTCCTCCCCGGGACGGACCAGGCTTCTCGCATCCCCGTCAGGACCAAAAAGCCGGAATCCGATCAGCCGGGATTTCTCCAGATCGGGCATGAAAGCCGAAAGGACAGCGTCTTCCCTGACCGGATTGGTGGCCTGGCAACGCCAGACTCCCTGACCCACCGCACCCAACACCACTCCGGCCATCAGCCAGGGAGGCTGCCGGTCGCACTGGCTCGGAACAAAGGCCTCGTTATCCAGAAAATAAAACCCTGTCGAATACTCGCGCCGGCTGAGCGCATCCAGTTCGTCATGCCACAGCCCGCGCCTTTCCGGAGTGACCTCCTGACCGCTCCCGAGATGATTCAAGGCGTCCCGGTAGATGCCGCTGGTCACGGCGGCATACTGGAGGGATTTCATCCGGCCCTCGATTTTGAGCGCGTGCACGCCGGCATCCCGCAACGCTCCGAGATGATCGACCATGCAGAGGTCCCTGCTCGAGAGAAGCATGGTCTTGCCGTCATCTTCCACAATGTCCAGCACGACGCCCTCCCGCTTTTCCTCGACAAGGCCATAGGACCAGCGGCAGGTCTGACTGCAATCCCCGAGACTGGCACTCCGGATTCTGTCGATCGCTCCGGGCATTTTCTCGCCCGGGGCAAGGAAGGCCCTGCTGGTCAGATAACTGGAGACGATGCACCGCCCTGAATACGCCACGCACATCGCCCCATGGACAAAGACCTCGAACTCGATGTCCGGGAGGGCGTGGCAGATTCGCGAAATCTGGTCAAGCGTCAGTTCCCGGGCAAGCACGACCCGTTTGATCCCGAACCGGTCCAGCAGGACACGAACCGTCTCGGCATTCATTGTATTGGCCTGTGTCGAGACATGGATCGGAAGATCGGGGCGGACACGAGAAGCGACAGCCATGGCCCCCGGATCACTCATGATCAAGGCATCAGGACCGGGTTCTCCCAGTCCCGTCAGAAACTCTGCCAAACCGGTCAGAAGATCGTCATCAAAAAACGCATTGACAGCGAGATAGAAGGGTTTTCCCAGCAGGTGGGCCCTCGCTATCGAATCCTGCAACTCCCGGTCGCTGAAGTTCTCGGCCCGGGCCCGGAGCGAGTAGCGGTCGGCTCCGGCATAAACCGCATCCGCACCCCAGGCAAAGGCCATCTCCATCCGTTCGGCATTCCCGGCCGGAGCGACGAGTTCCATCACAAGCGGTGTGCGGCCAGAACTTCCCGGGCCCGTACAATCCTCTCCAGACAACGTTCCTTCCCGAGAACAGCCATTGTTTCAAAGAGTCCGGGAGAAACGGCCCGGGAGGTGACCGCAACCCGCAAGGGCATGAAGACCTGACCGGCTTTCATGGCCAGTTCTTCCACCAGGCTCCGCAAGGCCGCCTCCAGACCGGCATGAGTGTATTCATCAAGAAGACTCAGCCTCTTGTGCGCCAGATCCAGGATACGGAGCACATCCCCGGGTTCGGTCTTTTTGGGAACCAGGAGACTCCCGTCGCCCCAGTCCAGGTCATCCGTAAAGAAGTACGCGGCCTGATCGACGATATCAGAAAGCTGGACCAACCGTTCGCGGAAGAGGGGCATGATTTCTCCGAGAATCCGCTCGTCCTCAGGATCACCGGGGACGATGAAACCGGCCGCCTCGAGCCGGGGACGGCAGAGATCGGCCAGTTTCGCGTCATCACAGAGACGGATATACTTGCCATTGTAGTCATCCAGCTTGAGCCGGTCAAAAACCGGACTGGCCATGCCGATTTTTTCAAGAACAAATTCTTTTTCGAGTTCTTCCATGGTAAACATGGACCGCTCACCATCATAGGACCATCCGAGCAGGGCCAGAAAATTGGTCATCGCCTCGGGGAGATACCCGATTTCGATGAATTCACGGACATTGGTCGCCCCGTCACGTTTGGAAAGCTTCCCTCCATTTGGAGAAAGAATCACCGGAAGATGGACAAAGACGGGCGGAGTCCAGCCGAAGGCGTCATAGAGCATGACATGCTTGGGAGCACTGGAGATCCACTCCTCCCCCCGCAAGACATGGGAGATCTTCATGTGGTGATCATCGACAATATTGGCCAGGTGATAGGTCGGAAAGCCGTCCGTCTTGAGGAGAACGAGATCATCCTGGAGACGATTGTCAAACCGCATCTCTCCCCGCAAAAAATCGTGGACCACGGTCTCGCCTGCAGTGGGGACTTTGAGACGGACGACACTGGGCAGACCGGCATCCATCAGGCGCTGCACCTCGGCCTGCGGCAGGGACCGGCAATGACCGTCATAGCGCGTATCGCTCTTCTGCGCCTCCCGCATCGCTTCCAGCCGCTCCGGGGTACAAAAACAGCGATAGGCATGGCCGGAGTCCAGCAAGTCCTGGGCATGTTTCTGGTACAGTGCGAGGCGCTCACTCTGCGTGTAGGGTCCATAGGCCCCACCCTTGTCCGGACCTTCGTCCCAGTCAATCCCCAGCCAGCGCATGCAGCGCATGATGTCGTCCAGCGCATCGGGAACCAGTCTGGTCCGGTCGGTATCTTCGAGGCGGAGGATAAATGCCCCCCCGGTTTTACGGGCAAAAAGATAGTTGAAGAGTGCAGTCCGCAGCCCACCGATATGGAGATACCCGGTCGGACTGGGGGCAAAACGAACGCGAATCTGGCTCATGTACGGTATCCTTGGATGAGGAGGGTTACCGTGCAAAGATAGGGCACAGGACCTGTGGATACAAGAACCGCATGCTCGACGGAGGTTTCAGGCTCCGGACTCACGGTTTTTTCCGGGTCTTCCAGCCGCTTCCCAGCCCCGAAAGGAGAAAACCGACCAGCGCGCCATAGAGGATTGAAGGAACCGGCCTGGAGGTGATCGGGCAGGTGCCAGCCTCGCACCCGATGAAGTGATAATACAGCCACCCGCCGAGCCCTCCCACAACGATGCCGGACAGGGACAGCAGGATGGCCCGTTTATTGATCACGCTGGACTCCGGACTTCTTTTTCGGGTTCTGCAGCCCTTTGCAATTGGCCATAAAATCCAGCACGCAGGAGAGATCCAGTTCCGGATTGATGCTGTAAAACACGGAATTACCCTTTTTTGTGGTCTTGAGGATGTTTTTTTTGCGCAAGATGGCCAAGTGCTGTGAGACCACATCCTGCGGTAAATTGAGACACTGCCACATCGATTTGACGTTGCATTCCTTGCGTGCGACCCCGAAGATGATGCGCAGACGGACAGGATGGGCCATGGCCTTGAGCAGTTTCGAACAGTTTTCAAAATCCAGCGTCTGCATATCGCTACGAAATTCAATCATGAGATGATGCCCCCGATTATCATATATATGAATATGTCGCCATAAAGTTGAAACGTCAAGCCCCATCATTTTTTCCTCAATGAAATTCTCGAAAAATTCGATACATTTAAGGTGGAGCGTATCGGTTCCCCTCCCATCCACCGATACGTCTCCTCCCTGAAGTAACGCTTTCAGGCAGGGCTGTCTCTCCCGTTATGCGGAGAGGCAGCTTTTTTTTTGCACTGTTTTATGGTAGATTTACATCAGAATTGATCCCTACAGGTCTGGAGAAGTCATGGGTCGTTTCAGTCTCTCGCTGCGCACTCTCGAGCGTGCGCTGTTTGTCATCCTCCTTTCGATGGCCATTGTTTTCGGCCTCTCGATCGCCTACATCATCAGCACCCTCTCGAGCATGGAAGCCATCGAAAAACTCGAATACTTCAGGAACAAGATTCCGACCAAGGTCTATGACGTCAAGGGCCGTCTCTTTGCGGAGTTTTTCTACCAAAAACGCGAAGTGATCCATTTCGACAAGATCCCGAAAAATCTGGTCCATGCGCTGGTTGCCATTGAAGACAACAGCTTCTTTTCCCACGGCGGGATCGATGTCGGCGGAATGTTCCGGGCCCTTCTTGTCGATGTCTTTACCGGAAGTGCCAAACAGGGCGGGAGTACCATCACCCAACAGCTGGCCAAGCGCCTCTTTACGGAGAGCGAAAAGACCATCGCTCGCAAAATCCGTGAACTTTGGTACGCACTCCAGATCGAAAAGAAATACTCCAAGCAGGAAATCCTCGAACTCTATTGCAACGAGATCTACTTTGGCCACGGGGCCTACGGAATTGAGGCAGCCAGCCAGATCTATTTCCAGAAATCAGCCCGGGACATCAATCTCGGGGAGTGCGCCATCCTGGCTGCCCTCCCCTCCGCCCCAAATGCCTATTCCCCGATTGCCTTCCCCGAAATGGCTCGCCAACGCCAGCGGATCGTTCTGCTCAAGATGGCCGAAATGGGTTATATCACGAAACAGGAAGCCGACAAGGCGTGGGAAGGGTTTTGGGAGGAATACAGCCAGAAGAACCTGGCACCGACACTCTCCGCCTGGAACGTCAAGATTGACAAGGCCCCCTACTTTACCGAATACATCCGCCAGCAGCTTGTGGACATCTATGGAGTCGACAGGGTCAATGAGGACGGACTGCGGGTCTACACGACCCTTGATCTGGACATGCAGCAGGCCGGTGAGCGTGTTCTCCAGGAAAAGCTCTTCCAGATGCGGACAAATTACCAGCGAAGCTACCAGGTCTACGTCTCTGACGTCCGCAAAAAACATCTCGATCCGATCGATCTGATCAGTTCCATCTTTGACATCGGATCCATCAGGATTAGCGGGGTGAAAACGTCCACCTACGTGAATGACTCCCTCGAATCGACCTGGAAATCCCCGCTCTTGATGCTCTCGTTCATCTATGGCCTTCAGGGGATGAACAGCGTCATTGATGGCGCGTATAACTGGGATCCCAAGAGTTCACGGGGTGTCTCGCCCGAAGGCGCTCTGGTCGCGATTGACCCCCGGAACGGATATGTGAAAACCCTGATCGGCGGAAGCGAGTTTTCTCCCGAAAACCGCTTCAACCGTGCTGTGCAGGCGTACCGCCAGCCTGGTTCGGCCTTCAAGCCTTTTGTCTATCTGGCGGCTATCGAATCAAAGGATTTAACGGCCGGCTCCGCTCTGGAAGACGCACCAGTGGCGTATGAGCAGGCCAACGGTGTCCTCTGGTTCCCGAGAAATTACGACCGTCACTACTCAGGAAGACTTGTCCTGCGCGATGCGTTGCGCTGGTCCGTCAATATCATCACCGTCAAAATCCTGGATAAGGTGGGATACAGGCGAGTTACAAAAATTGCCTCGACCTTGATGCATATCCCGGTCGCTGACATCGAGAAGCGCTTCGTCCGCGCCCACTCCCTTGCGCTGGGCGGTTCTGAAGTGACACCCTACGAACTCTGCAATGCCTTTGCCGTGTTGGCGAACGAAGGTCAGGACGTCCAGCCGATTTCCCTCCTCAAGGTCTACGATCGCGACGGAAAACTGATTGACGATTTCTTGCGCAAGCGGGACTACGACAAGGATGAGCGACCGAAGCCCAATCAGCAACTCGTCGAAAAGGAGCCGGTCTACATCCTGACAACCATGCTTGAAGATGTCACAGCCGATGGTACGGCCGCCAAGGCCAAGGAAGATGCCGGTTTGAGACGCCCGATAGCCGGAAAAACAGGTACAGCCAGCAACTGGAAAGACGTCTGGTTCGCATGCTATACACCCCAGATCGCGTCCACAGTCTGGATCGGATTTGACGATCCCGGCATCTCCCTCGGGCGGGGGTCATCCGCTTCGGATGTGGCCGCCCCGATCGTCCTGAAATTCATGGCATACGCCCTGCGCAACGAACCAGAGCGCTGGTATAAACCACCGGCAGGTGTCCACAAGGGATCGGTCTGCCGCGTTTCAGGAAAAGCACCGACCAAGGCGTGCAGGAAAGTCTACGGGGAGTGGTTTCTTGAGGGGACCGGTCCCGACGGAAAATGCGAAGAGTGTGAACGGATCGGAAGTGCCATTACAAACTACAGGGGCACTGCCCGAGTCGATGACGGCGGTACAAAGCGTGATCCAACCCGGGATGACAACGGACTTTCGATCACCGGGCCGAGAATCTCGACCGACAATCTTTTTGATGATTGAGACCCCGCCTGGTCACTGACAGAACGCAAGAAGGGGCTGTCCCGAAAGACGGCCCCTTCTCTTTTCCGATCACGACCGTGAAGATGACGCCCGGGAGGGCGGGTGCGTCTTACTCCGCCATCCGACGGTGCCAGTTTGCGAGGGGACGGTGCAGCCCCCATCCCAGGATGAGCGCAAAAAACGGACCGGACAAGGCCCGACCGAAATCTTGGACAAGGGGTGGTTGCGCCAGACAGAACACGGCGATCCAGCCAGCAAGCAACACGAGAAACCCGCCCGCCAGAGCCTGTCTCGAGAGCGCCTCGTGCATGAGCGCGAGAGTCTTGTGCCGACCGGGCTCGGTCTTTTCGTTCTTGAGGAAGAGCTTCCAGGAAGCACCCATTTCGCGGAAAGAATACGAAAACACAACATTCCCGAGACAAAAGAGAAGCACTCCGACCAGATACCAGGGGACGACCGTCATTTCTTTCCAGATCGACAAAACAAGGGGCAGGCCTGCCAGCAGGGCCACAATCAGGACGAGTCCAACTAAACGCATACTTTTCTCCTTTTCAATACGCAATGTCGCCGGCCGATTTTAGCCGGAACCATTTCTCCGTTGATCACCTGTCTCGGCATGAAGATCCAGAAGCCGTTTCCGCAGGGCATCTCCGGGCTTTTGCCCCCGCCTCTGCATGACCGTCTGCATGGTATCGAGAAATTTGTTGATCCGGTACTCGGACCAGGGCGCAGCACCACCCCAGACAAAACTGTGGACTTCCCCTTTGATGAGGGCACCGTCAAACCAGAGGTTGGCTCCGACACCGAGCACGGTACCGGTATTCAGGAGCAGCCCGATTCCCAGTTTGCTGAAGTCTCCAATCATGACACCGAGTTTGATCTGGCCTGTCCGGAATTCGCGTCCCTGCATCCTGACAGTGATTTCCCCGTAATCATTCCGCAAGTCGGAATTGGTTGTCATGGCTCCGATATTGACCCATGAACCCACACAGGCATGACCCAAAAAACCGTCATGATGCTTGTTGGTCCACGGGTAGACAATCGAGCACTCCACCTCACCACCGATCCGGCACCCCTGTCCGATACTGACGCCACCGTGGATCCGTGCCGCATCAATCGACGCTCCGGCACCGATCCATGCCGGTCCGGTGATGATGCTTCGTTGACTGACAGAGACACCGGCTTCGAGGATGACCGGCCCCTGGCGGGAATCGAGGATGCAACCCGGATCGACCCGGACGTCCGGCCCCAGTGCAATCCGGTCGCCAAGCATCCCCTCTCCGGGCTGAGTCCATACCGGGGCGGCGATCAGTGCGTCATGCTCGATCGCTTTACCGACATGATTGACGATGTCCCACGGGTACTGGAAGAGTTTGTGTTCGGGGCGCCGTTCATCCAGTCCCAGCATCCGGGCCTTTTCAAGGCATTCACCATCGAGAAAATCCCGCTGACTCCAGTCCTCCGATATCCGGCCGGGTCCGACATGGAGATAGACAAGTGTATCCTGTTCAATGCAGCAGGTATCGATGTCAAAACGGTGACGAGCCGCAAACGCCGTTCTGGCGTTGATGAAAACATAGCGCTCAGCATGTTTGAACGCGCTTTCGTCAAAGAGGAAGCGACCGCTCTCCCGGACAAGGTCCCGGATTTCAGGCCTGCAGAGGATCTCGATCCGGCTCTGGGGATAGAGCCTGGCCATCCGCTCGTACAACGTGAACATACCGCTCGCCATGTCACAAACAGGCCGGACCAGATGGAACGGATAGAGATGGTATGTATAGACATCCTCAAAGAGTACGATGGTTCGGTCTTTCATGACTGTCGGCCTCCAAATGATTCCATCCGGGTTGCAGTATAGGGTGTCAGACCGGACTCCTGCAAGGAAAAACAGGACGCCCGAGGGTGGAAGCGGGTGACACAGAATTCCCGAACCGCAAAAATTACGTCCGTTTTTTCCTGTCTACAAAAGATCTGACCATCGCACAATACACACCCCGGGAATGCAGGAGTTGCTGGTGTGTCCCTGACTCGGCCACCCGGCCGTTTTCCAGGACGACTATCCTGTCGCACCGCTCCACCGTGGAAAGCCGATGGGCAATCACCACGACTGTCCTGCCGACAAAAAGCGCATCCATGGCCGCCTGCACGAGGTGCTCGCTTTCGGGATCAAGGGAAGACGTGGCCTCATCAAGGAGGAGCATGGCCGGTTCTGTCACGATGGCCCGGGCGAACACAACGAGTTGGCGTTGCCCCTGGGAAAGATTCGCTCCGTTTTCCTCAAGAATGGTTTCATATCCCTCCGGAAGCCGTTCAATGAAGCGCGCGGCTCCCACTGATTCCGCAGCCCTCCTGACGGCATCCCGTGTGACGCCTCTTCGGCCAAGCGATATGTTGAATTCAATGCTTCCGGCAAAAATCTCCGGGTCCTGGGGAACAATTCCCAGACTTGCCCGGTGCAGGGCAGGATCGAGCTGCGCAACCTCTTGGCCATCGATCCGAACACTCCCGTGATATGTATCATATTCTCCGGCAAGCAATCGCATCAATGTCGTTTTTCCACAGCCTGTTGCACCGACCAGCGCCAGCGATTGACCCGGGGTGACACTGACCGAGATCTCCTCCAGAATCATCCGCGCCTCTCTCCCGGATTCAACAGGATCATAGGAAAAGCGGAGCTCGCGAATCTCGAGTTCCCCTTTTCGGCAGGTCGGAACGATACTCCCTCCGCTCTTGATCCTGACGTCCATCAGACCGAAAATCCGCTCCAGTGCGGTAAACACGCCCTGGAGAAGAGCAATCCTGTTTGTAAATTCCTTGAGTGGTTCAAAGATCTGCTGGAGACTGGACACGGAAGCAATCAGCACACCGGCACTGACTCCCGTCACGAGATCCCCGCTCACCAACCAGAGCAGGACACCGAGGGCGATCGCTGCCAATCCCTCGACGACCGAATAGAGGACAGCGTCCAACACAACACTCTTCATCTGGGCATCCCGGTAGGCCAGACTCGCCCGGTCATAACGATGTCCGGCATCCTTCCCGGCATTCAAGGACCTGATGGCCGGCATGGCCGTGATGCATTCCTGGGTAAACCCGTTCAGCTCGGCCAGACGGGCGCGGGCCGCGAGCATGGCCCGCTGGAGAGCCCTGGCGCAGAGCCCGGTCACAAGTCCGACAAGGGGCAGGATACAGAGGGCCACAAGGGCAAGCGGTCCAGCAATCAGAAAGAGTGCTGCCAGGGATCCCCCGATCGTCACCATGTCCGCCAGGGCGCCAAACACGCCATGCCCGAGAGATTCATTGAGGGCATCGAAGTCGCTCGTGGCCCGGGTCACGAGAACACCGGATATCTGCACATCATGGAACGCGGCCGGGAGGGAAACCAGCCGGTTTGTCAGGTCCTGTCGAAGATCGCGGACCGTCTTCTGGACAAGAACGGCTGTCCAGTATCGTTGCAGGGAGCGCACACAAAAATCGGCCAGAAATGCTCCGACAAAGAGGGCGGTGAAACCCGTCAGCGCTTCCGTGTCCCGGGAGAGCATACCTTTGTCGATGACTAACCGGATCAGATTCGGAAGCGCCATCTGCAAACCGGCAGACAGAGGAGCGAGGGCCAGAACCGTCAGGAACAGCCGTTTATGCTTCAGGATCCATGGACCAAGCCGCCAGAGGAGACGCAAGCCTCCCTGCTGCCCCGGTTTAGCCGGTTTCATGTATCTGCTCCCTGGCCATGGTCTGCAACAATCTTCGATGTCGCTGAGCCAGTCCTTCGTAGCTCCCGCGATCCAGGATCCGGCCATCCTGCATCAGGAGGACCTCGTCACACCGTTCGAGGACCGCATGCCTGTGTGACACGACCAGAATGGATGCTGTCCCGGAGAACATCTCCTCGACAAGCCTGGCCTCGGTCGACTGATCAACGGCGGAAAAGATGTCGTCGAGCAGAAGGAGCGGTGGATTGCGGAGCAGCAATCTGGCCAAAGCCAGCCGTTGTCTCTGCCCTCCCGAGAGCCGCATTCCCTTTTCTCCGGTGACAGTCTCCAGACCATCCGGGAAGGAAAGAATCTCGTCCAGGATGGCGGCCTTGTGCAGGACTCCGTGAATCTCTTCGTCCGTGACCTCTCGCTCGAGACCGAAAACCAGATTATTCCGGACGGTATCCGAAAACAGCCTTGCCGTCTGCAGGGCGTACCCGACCCGGGTCCGGAGTTCGCCGACCTTCTGTCCCAAAACGTCCTCTCCCAAAACGAAGATCGTCGCAGGCGGCGGTTCCTCAAAGCGTGCAACAAGATCCAGCAAGAGACTCTTTCCTGAACCGACAGGGCCACAGATCCCGATCCGCCCGCCCCGGGAAACCGAGAAACTGCAGTCTGCCAGGGCAAACCCGGATGGAAAGGAAAAGGACAGGTTTTGCACCTCAAGCGCCAGCGCAGCCGATTTTTCCGGTCCCGGGACCAAGCCCGATACCATGTCCTCAACGGGAAGATCCAGAATCTCCGAAATCCTTCCCTCGGCACTTCTGGCCCTTTCGAGCAAGGCCAAGATCCCGCCCATGAAGGCAAGCGGAAATGCGAGTCCCGCCATATAGACGTTGAAGAGCAGGATATCACCCGCAGTCAATCTCCCGGCAATGACCTCCAGGCCTCCATACCCGAGGACCACGGCCTGCGAGACATTGACCATCAGACTGGCCATGGGGAAGACAACCGTCTCCAGCATGGCCATCCGGCGGCTGCTGAGAAAGACCAGTTCATTTGAATCGGCAATCCGTTCGGTAAATGCTTGGTGCGCACCATGGAGCCGGACTGAAGGGAGCCCCCGGAATGTCTCGGCCATGACTGTCGTCAGGGATCCGACCGCTTCCTGGTACCGCTTCGATGCCGCATGCATCGCCGGAAGGAGAAACCGGACCAGCACCAGCAAGGGGAGAAACGGAATGAGCGCGAACAAGGTCAGACTCTCGTGGACCTCCGCCATCGAGATGATGGTCATCGTCAGCAAAAACACGACGTTTACCAGGGAAAGAAGACCGAAAGCAAAGAGAACCCGGAGATACCCGGTGTCATTCGCAATCCTGGAAACAAGATCCCCCTGGCCGAATCTCCTGAGCATGGCACGGGGTACCTCGAGAATCCGGCCAAAGAGGTCCGAACGGATCTCCGCCTCGACCCGTCGCCCCGGCCAGAAAAACAGGGCCCGGGAGAGCACCCGGATAACGACCAGAAGCAGGCCCAGCCCGATGATGACAAGGGGAATGGATGAACCGGTATCCTTTGAGAGGGTGTTGACAACTTCGCGGGCAAGCCGGGGAA
Organism: Spirochaetota bacterium; assembly: GCA_036795535.1. Taxonomy (GTDB): domain Bacteria; phylum Spirochaetota; class JAGLSM01; order JAGLSM01; family JAKPMW01; genus JAKPMW01. The sequence continues at coordinate 10,052 of DAIREN010000019.1, read as the reverse complement.
TGGCGAGGGTCACCACATTTGTAGCGGCCAGACAGATGAGGCCACCAAGATACCACGGCCAGAGAGGCAATACGTAGTGTCTGGCAAATCCCGTCAGTCCGTGAGTATAGTGTCTTTCCCGCATACAGAACTGAAAGATAGTCATAAAACGTGAATTTCCACTCCGGGATCCATCCAGAATCTGCCATATTCAAACAGCAAGTCCAGGAAGAACGCGGAATAACCTCACGATCCGGCCATCCCGGCCGGCGTTCCCCTCCAAGGGGGTGGACCCGATCATACCAGGAACTGTTTCTGAAGATCAAAGAGAGCCCGCCCCAACACAATACGCCCGAAAAACGCTGCGCCGGCTGTATGGAGTAACCAAAAATCTTGACAGAGAAACCCGCTGTAAAAAAACCGGGCGATCTCCGTCATGTCCAACAGAGTCACATTCGGGAGCGGATCAATTCTTTGTCACGGCAAGATACGGTTTCCACGTCTGACCATCGGCCCAATAGGACATGCCGCCATTTTTTGGAATGGACACCCAAACACTCTTGTTTTGGGGTTTGAAAAACCCGAAAAGAGCATAGCTCCCCGAATACAAGCCGACACGCTCGGTCATTTCAGTACACGCCCCATTGATGCAATAGGTCCACTTTCCCTCGGCAACTTTTTCGAAGTAGCCACCGGAAAATGAAAATTTTGTCCCGATGGCAAGCGTAGCTCCGCGGGCGGTCGTCGTTGTTGCGATACTGCCACCCTGCGCGGCAATCTGCTGCCGCACCCAGTTGGCGAAATCGTCAACCGTACGTGATCCTCTGTACTGGGCAACGACCTTGCCTCCCTTGATGGCCACAATGTACGGAATGCTGCGAATACCAAAGCGGCTTGAAAGTTGCCGTGAAGCATCGGTATCCACCTTGGCGAACAACACGCCAGAAACCTTTTTTGAAACTGTCTCAAACGTCGGAGCAAAGGCACGGCAGGGTCCGCACCAGTCTGCATAGAAATCGACGATGGCCAACTTTCCTGCGGTCTGGCTGTCAAACGTGCTGTCGTTGAGCTTGACATAGCCGGGTCCCTGGGTTGTTGTCGTTGTTGTGTTTGTTGTCGGTGCACCACCATGGGCAGAGATCTGCTGCCGAACCCAGCGTGCAAAATCATCTACCGTACGTGAGCCCCGGTATTGGGCTACCACCTTGCCACCCTTGATCGCCACGATGTAAGGAATGCTCTTGATCCCGTAGCGGGTTGAGAGTTGGGTTGCTGCATCTGTATCCACCTTGGCAAAAAGCACGCCTGAGACCTGTTGCGCAACCGTCGCAAATGTCGGAGCAAACGCCTGGCAGGGTCCGCACCAATCCGCATAAAAATCGACAATGACCAGTTTTCCGGCTGTCTTGCTGTCAAAATTGTTGTCGTCGAGCAAGAGGTACCCCGTCCCTTGATTGCCCGCCGCGGCAAACGTAGAGAAAGGAAGAACTGCCAACAGCCCAAGCACCACAAGACCCGATATCATCCATTGTTTCATGGAACCCTCCGATTCTTTCCGCATGGAAACTTTGTTCTGTGGAGGCGCGACAGGCCCCGGTATCCATGGTATGGATTGATGACACCTCGTGATCCCATTTATTTCCGGAGGGACTTCCTTTTTTTCACTTGACCGGACCCTTTAACAGGGCGTAGTTAGACGGTATGATGTCAATCAAAGAAAATCTCGCTTCCGTCCTTGAGGCCATCGAACGAGCCCGGACCAGATCCGGTCGCGGGGATCCGGTCCTGTTGGTCGGAGTCTCCAAAACCCACCCTGCTTCCGCAGTCAGGGAAGCCTTCGCCGCGGGACTCAAGGATTTCGGGGAAAACCGTATTCAGGAAGCCCTCCCGAAGATCAGCGAGGCGGCGGTACCCGCGGTCTGGCATCTCGTCGGCCATCTCCAGTCCAACAAGGCGAAAAAAGCTGCATTGTCTTTTGACTGGATCCATTCCATCGACAGCTTTGAAACAGCCGGTATCGTTGCCCGAACAGCCAGTGCCGTGGGCCGGACCGTCAAAATCCTTCTCGAAGTCAATACCTCCGGCGAGGCATCCAAGCACGGAATCCCCCCCGAAGAGACCCTTTCCCTGGCCGAGAGCCTGGCGCCTCTTGACGGAAATGGCCTTCTCATCTCGGGCTTGATGACCGTGGGTCCCCTTGGCGGGGACGACACAGCCAACCGCAGGGCCTTTGCGCATCTCAGGTCCCTGAGGGATCGGGTGCAGACGATTCTCCCTGGCTGTACCGAACTTTCCATGGGAATGTCGGGAGACTTCGCAAGTGCTATCCTTGAAGGATCAACCATGGTGCGTGTCGGAAGTGCCATCTTCGGAACACGCATCGCTCCGGAGCGATATGATGCAGAACACACTGAATGAAAGCCCCCGCATCGGCTGTATTGGATGCGGGAATATGGGCGGAGCCCTCGTGCGCGGGATTGCCGGCTCCGGGCTGGCCTCGTCGATCACTGTCATGGATGTCAGACCCGAGGCGTCCGCCGAACTGGCCGCAGCCTGCGGGGCAAGTGCTGTTTCGTCCATTGGAGACCTGGCGGCCGGTTCCGACATTGTCATCCTCGCCGTCAAACCGGGGCAGATCGATACCCTTCTGGACGCCAATGCATCCCGTGCCCTCAAAGACCGTCTCGTCGTCTCCGTCGCTGCGGGAGTGACACTCGACAGACTCTCCACCCGCCTGCCGGCCTCCCGACTGATCCGGGTCATGCCAAATACCCCGGCTTTGATCGGTGCCGGTGTCATCGCCTGGACAGCGGGAAGCACCGTAACGGAGCAGGAAGTCCTGCTCTTTGAGACGGTCTTCCGGACTGCCGGAAAACTCTTCCGATTTGATGAAAAACAGATGGATGCGGTGACCGGTCTCTCGGGGAGCGGCCCGGCCTACGTCTTCCTTTTGCTGAATGCCTTCGCGGAAGGCGGTGCCCGGGAGGGACTCAACAAGACCGATGCCCTTGTGATGGCGGCACAGACCTTTCTGGGAGCGGCCCGCATGGTGCTTGAAGGTGGTGAACATCCTGAGGTCCTCAAGGATCGCGTCACCTCGCCCGGCGGGACCACGGCTGCCGGACTGGCCACGCTCGAGGAATGCGCTGTCCGTTCGGCCTGCATCAAGGCGGTTCACGCCGCGACCCTCCGTTCCCGCGAACTCGGAGGTTCGTAAGGTGCGCTTTTCCCTGGAAGTCACCGTTCACCCGGGAAGCAAGCACACGAGCATCGAGAACGACAAGGGCCTGGTCCGGGTGCACCTGACGGCACCGGCCGTCGAGGGGAAAGCGAATGCGGCCCTCTGCAAGCTCCTCTCCGGTGAACTCGGTGTTCCCAAAACGGCGATCACCATCCAGCGAGGCGAGCATGGCCGAAAGAAAGTGATTTTCGTGGAAGCCGAACGACTCCCGGAGCCATATCTTTCCATGTGCATACATCATCCAGGAAGGCAGCCATGACACCCATTCGTCTCGCATTCATCGGCGGCAGCGGAATCTACAGCATCGACGGAATGTCGATTGTCGATGAACTGGCCATCAAGACACCCTTCGGGAAACCATCGGACAAGATCATGGTCGGCGCCTTCGAGGACGGAAGCCGGATCGCATTCCTGCCGCGGCATGGACGTGGCCACCGTCTCCTCCCGACGGAAGTCAATTCCCGGGCGAATATCTGGGCACTCAAGAGCATCGGAGTCGAATCGATTGTCTCCCTCTCTGCCGTCGGGAGCCTCCGTGAAGAGATTGCCCCGCGCCACCTCGTCATCCCGGACCAGCTGATCGACCGGACCCGCCATCGCCCTGAATCGAGCTTTTTTGGGGAGGGAATCGTCGGACATGTCAGTTTTGCCGATCCCTATTGCGGCGAGTTGCGGGCCATCCTCATCAAGGCGGCCCGTGAAGCCGGTGCCACCATTCACGACAAGGGAACCCTGGTCTGCATGGAGGGTCCGATGTTCTCGACACGGGCCGAGAGCCTGCTCTATCGCTCCTGGAACGCTTCGATCATCGGGATGACCGTTTTGCCCGAAGCGAAACTGGCCCGTGAGGCGGAGATCGCCTACGCCACCCTGGCTCTGGTCACGGACTACGATTGCTGGCGCGAAACCGGGGAAGCCGTCCACACCGAGATGGTTGTCGAGACCATGGGTGTCAATAATGAAACAGCCAGACGAATTGTCAGGATCCTGGCATCACACCAGGAACGCCTGCCCCGCGAATGCAGATGTTCATCCGCCGCCCAAAACGCGGTCATGACGGACCGGAGACTGTTCCCCAAAAAAACCATGAAAAAGCTGGCACTCCTGTATGGAAAGTACTGGACCCGTCCATGAAAGCCACAGCACTCCTCACCCTCATCTTCCTCTCCGCCGCCAGTCTCCGACTCCCGGCATTGACGAACACGACGGCCACCAATGGCGGATATGTGCCCTTGACCGGCCAGGAAGTATTTCCCGAACAGGGGAGCCTGCTCATGCAGGAACTCGGGAAAACCGGGCATTCGGAGTCACAGACCCGGCGCTTTGAAATCGTGTTTTTCGTTTCACTCCCGGTCACCTTGATGCTCGCCTACTCCCTGATGGAAGGACTCGCACGGAACACCTACGACCGGAACAATCCGGATCGGACAATCCAGCAACCGCATTATATCTACATGTTCTCGACTTCGGTCCTGACATCGCTCTATATCGCCATCGAAGACGCCCGTCGCCACACGGTCAGCGAGCGTCCAAAGCCGACGGATGTCAGCGAAATCCGTCTCGAGTTTCCCGTTGTCGGTGTCCGGTTTTAACCGTCACGCATGATCCGTAGATTGAGGGCAAAACGGACCGGAGAGAGTCCGTTGAGGGATTGTTGTGGCACATGCGAAAAGAGCCGTTGCCTGAAAACCTGGTCGAATTTGTAGAGAACCGCGAGATCGCCCTGGAGTCTCGCCACCAGGGGGTCAAAGAGCCTGTCCTCGCCCCCGCGGGGGCAGGTATAGATCATCTCTTCGACGGCTGCCAGGGTGTAGAAACGCTCGAGACCATAGCGCCGCAAAAACGCTTCGGCTTCCCTCTCCGCTGCTTCGGCTTCGCCGCTCTTGGGGCACTTGGCCCAGATATCCATCGGTGTCCCCCTCTTGACCGTATTCTCTGACTTTGAGTATACTTGTGATAAAGCCCGAGGGGAATTCCTTTTGAAACGCGCTCTACCGTTCATCATCCTGGCACTCGTTGTTCTTCTTGATCAGGGCAGCAAGGTCCTTGTCCGTGACTACTTCCAGCCGGTCGACTCTTCCGAGCTGTACACGATGACTGAATCCGTCCTGTCCGCATCGGGACTGGGACAGGTGGATTTGACGATACGCCTGCCTCGCCCTCCGGCCATCAACCTGATCGGCGAGGTCTTCTGGATCAATTTTCATGAAAACAAGGGCGTGGCCTTCGGCTTCATGAGTGGTTTGCCGCAGTCCGTCACGGTCCCCCTCTTCGCCGTCATCACACTCCTTGCCCTGGGCTTCATCATCCATTTCTACCGGAGTCTCCCCGACGACAAACGCCTTCCCCGGATTGCTCTCATGAGCATCACGGGAGGTGCGATCGGGAATCTGATTGACCGGGTCGCGTTCGGCAAGGTGACCGACTTTTTTGATCTGGCGCAACGCGCTCCCGAGGGATACAAAAACCTCTGGCCCATTTTCAACGTGGCCGATGCCTTCATCGTGGTGGGGGTGGCCGTCCTCTTTATCGTTCTCCTGTTCGAAAAAAAGCACACCTCGAAGGAACCTGATCTGCCATCCGAAACCGGTGAGGGTGTCTCCCCATGATGCCGATTCTCGTCACCTTTACCTTCGAGTCTCTCTTTCCCCTTGTCCTTGGATTGGCTCTTGTCTTCCACGTCCTGGCATTGACGCTCCAGGCACGGGCCCGGAACCGCAAGGACGGGAGTGAACAGAGCGCACTGCGTGTCAACAGCCTGCGCAGTCTCGGCAACACGATGCTGATTTTGTCCGTGACCGTCCTGGTGGCCTTCAAGGCCCTGCATGTCGAAAAGCTCCCGCTCCACTCCTATGGTCTGATGCTGGCCATTGCCTTTCTCGGTGGCATCGGGTTGGCACAGAAACGCGCCCCCCTCGAAGGAATTGCAACCCGGGACATTGCCCACCTCTCCATCGGACTGATCGTCGCGGCCTTGGTCGGTTCGCGCCTCTTTTATCTGGTTTTCGAAGTTCCCCCGCAAAGCATCATGGATGTCCTCGCTGTCTGGAATGGCGGACTCGTCATCTACGGTGGCATCATCTGTGCGACCGGGACCGTCTGGTACATGATGTACCGCAAGCGGATGCCCGTCGGCCGGACCTTTGACGTCTTCGCGGCACCGCTGGCCCTCGGAATCTTTTTTGGCCGGATCGGCTGCTTCCTTGCCGGGTGCTGCTACGGAAACGCGACCGACGGAAGCTGCGGGCTGGCTTTTCCTGATAAAGCCCCGGTCTACAAAAAACTGCATGCGATCGTCACCCAGTCGAACGAGATGCCGGCGAGCTTCGCACGGATTCCGGATTCCTTTGTCCCGGATCTGGCCTCGGGCAAATACGCCGGTGTGACGGTTCATCCGACACAACTGTATGAATCCTTCTCCATGCTCGTATGCTTTGCTCTGGTCATGCTCCTGTACAAAAAAAAGAGATTCAACGGGGAAGCCTTTCTCTGGGTCTTGGGGTTTTACGCAGTCGTCCGTTTCCTGATTGAAACGGTCCGGATCGATACCCCCCACAATCTTTTTTTGGGAACATTCTCCCTCTCACAATCCATCAGTCTGATCGGATTCCCCATTATTGTTGCAGCCATCATCATCGGACGCGCCCGTGCACAACGACACATCAAGAGTTGAGGATGAAGATGACGGCCTCGTCCGCCTGGACTTGGTCATTCCTCCCGAAATGGACGGATGGCGCGCTGACCAGGCTCTGACCGTCCTTTTGGGTGCGGACTGGTCGCGTTCGCGCATCAAGCGGGATATGCAGTCGTTGACGCTGGACTCCCGCCCGGTCAAACTCTCTGAACGGGTCGTGGCAGGAGCCCGCCTGCAGCCGGTCTTGACTGATGAACCCGGGTTTGCCGATCTCAAGCCGGAGGCAATTCCTCTGGATATCGTGTACGAGGATGCCGAGATCATCGTCATCAACAAGCCCTGGGGAATGGCTGTCCATCCCTCACCGGGAACGCCGAACGGAACCGTAGTGAATGCCCTTCTGGCCCACTGCAAATCCCTTCCCGGAACGGATTCGTTCCGGCCGGGGATCGTTCACAGAATCGACAAGGACACGAGCGGACTTTTGGTCTGCGTCAAGACCGAACGGGCCCGGATTGCGCTGGCCGAAGATTTCCAGGAACGTCGTGTCCGTAAGCAGTATTCCGCCATTGTCCTCGGAAGAATGTCCCCACGGCAGGACGTCATTGACGCCCCTCTTGGCAGGGATCCGGTCAACCGGATCAAGCAGGCCGTGGTTCCCGGTGGTCGCGAGGCACGCACGGGCTACCACGTCGTCGAGGAATTTTCGAACCACTCCCTCCTCGGCATCGATCTCTTTACCGGTCGCACGCACCAGATCCGGGTTCATCTGGCATGGAAGGGACGACCGATCGTCGGAGATCCGCTCTATGCACGGAGTGATACCCTCTCGGACAGACTCTGTCTGGCGGCGGTCCGTCTCGGATTCGAGCACCCCGTCAGCCGACACGAACTCGAATGGACGATTCCCCTCCCCGGCCATATGCAGACCGCTCTCGAACGCCTGCGCAGCAGAGAGGGATAAACACTTCCAGGGTGCACCATCAAAAGGAGCCTGACCATGACCCTTGTTCATGCCATTCTCATCATCGCCGTACCGGTTCTCATCGGGGGAATCGTTATCTGGCTGGTCTTCCGCAACATCAACCGGAAATACTGTGACCTTTTCAGGAAACTCGTCCTGGCCGCCCGCGAGAATCCACGAAAAATGCAGGAATTGGTCCTCTCGACAAACAACAGGGACCGGACCCGGATTGTGGACGAGATCGCCGCGATCGAAGAGGTCGAAAAAGTCGACATCATCAAGGCCGGCAAGAAACGTTCACAACTCAGACTCCAGGCGAAGAGCCGGGGACAGGCCCGTTCCTGGCATATCGTCCTCGCAAGTGATGCCGAGAAATGGGGCATCGTCGAGTTTGCCGAGATCGACCAAGGTTAACCGGTTTCATTCCGGCCCGGCAGGGTCACCCTGAAGACCGTTTTCTCTCCCGGCACACTCTCGAACGAGAGGTCTCCGCCATGTTCTTTAATGATCCCGTAACTGACTGACAGGCCCAAACCGCTGGCCTTGTGCCTGGGCTTTGTCGTAAAGAACGGGTCGAAAATCCTCTCATGCATCTCGGGAGGAATCCCGATTCCATGGTCTTCAACTTCCAGAACGATCTGCTGCCCTTCGTACAAACAACGGATCTTGATGATCTTTTCACCGTTCCAGGTCTGGAATCGGGCAAGTAAAGCATCACGGGCGTTGTTGACAAGATTGAGGATGACCTGCTCGATCTGCTGTCTGCGACAGGGGAAAACCGGGATATGGGCCGCAATCTCCAACTCGAGAACAATCTCGTCCTTTTCGAGCTGTCGCCGGACCAGGGTGATGACATCATCAATGATTTCCTTGATGTCGACAAGAGCCTGACCTGAACCATCCTGTTGTGAGAAAGCCAGGAGGCTGCGCACAATCCGGGCTATCCGCTGGCCCTCACTGATGATCTCCGACGCCCAAGCCTGTGTCCCGGGAAGTCCCTCACTCCGGTCATAGACGAGTTGCGCGAGATTGATGATCCCCATCAAGGGGTTATTGATCTCGTGGGCCACCCCGCCGGCCATGGTCCCGATGGATTCGAGGCGCTGGGTCTGGGCAAGCTGTTGATGCATCCTGGCCCTCGCCTCAAGCGTTTCGATCCTGTCTTCCTGGGCCTTGGCCGCATTGACCAGGATCCCGGCCAGTCGCATATCCTCATCGCTGATCTCGTCATCATGCTGCTGGAGAGTCAGAATCACTGTCGGGGCACGCCGGATCCGCTTGAGCGGAAAGACAATCACTCTTTTCCATGGTGGACCGAGTTCCCCGGCCGGCAGGATGGTAATCCCGTCCCCGACACAGGAAAGGAGGTTTTCGATCCAATCTGCCCGTTTTTCACAGATATGCCGGCATTGCGCGCCGTCAGTCCTTGTCGAGCAGACGGGGCGACTCATGCCATCCGTTTTGAGCTGGAGAAACATGGTGCAACTGCTTCGGAGAATCGAAGACACGAGTTCACAGACAACCGTAATGTTGTCCATCGGTTCATCACTGAACGCGAGAAAAGCGGCATTGATCTCCTCAAGATGCCGTTGTGAACGCTTGATCCGGTTTTCGACAGCGTGTTTATACAACGCCATCTCGATTGTCACACGGAGTGCGTTTTCTTCAATCGGTTTGATCAGATATCCGAAAGGGCTTGTCGCCTTGGCCCGTTCGACAGTCTCGGTATCGGCACTGGCCGTCAGGTAGACGATCGGGACATCGAAGCGCTGGAGAATCAGCTTGGCGGTCTCCACCCCGTCGAGTTCGCCTTCAATCATGATGTCCATCAGGACAAGATCGGGCGCGGTCCTGGTGATCAGATCCAGTGCGTCCCCGCTGTTTGCAGCCATCCCGCACTCATGATAGCCCATGCGCTTGATATGCCCGCGCAAGCTCATTCCGGCGAGTTCGTCATCATCGACAATCAAAATCCGTGGTTGTGCCATCAGCCCTCCCCAGATGATGATAGCACATCTTCGGCCCTTCTCCAAGACGGGAAAAATCGGGATTGGGGAAAAAGTTGTCAGGATCGGAGTGCGATATCTCAGGTTTCGATAGGAGCGACAATTGTCATCATCCTGCCGGCTGTCTGTCCCTGCCGCCGCCAGGACCAGAACCGGCGTTCGGAATCACAGACAGTGCACCAGGGGGATACGTCGATTTGCGAAACCGGCACACCGGCGGACAGGAGC
>DAIREN010000018.1:0-32325 GCA_036795535.1 Spirochaetota bacterium | reverse complement strand
TGGAGTCCGGATCGATGGCCACGCGGACATCGGGTGATCCGTAGACATAGACTGCGATCGAGTCCGACGGGACCGAGGCTTCAACATCACCGCTGATCAGGCGTGCCGGCCCGCAGGTTCCGTTGCTGAGCGCATCGGTATCGTGCTTGCCTTCAACCGTCCAGACGAATTCCTGGCCAAAAACGTAGGTTGTTGCCGGCGTGGTCGCCGAGAGAACAACAACGATCTTTTTATTGCTGTTGGCAAACCCGATTTTTGTCCCGAGACGGATGGTGGCTTTGAGCCCGCTGACGGCAAGAGCGTATTTGCCTGAAACCGGGGTACTGCCGGCAAGCGTCAGCGTTTCCAGGGCACCATCGTTGTTGGCATCGGCCTGGACGGATGCAATGGACAATCCCGAATAGCCGGTGGGCAGGGTGACCGTCAGCTCGTCCACACCGGCGTTGTCGGCGCTCGAAAAGAAAGGATTGATGTAGTTGGTGAACGTCAATGTCGTATTGACCGAAACGTATTTTGGAAAGACCTCGGCGTAGGAAGAATTATCACGACTGACCGAAGAACGGATCAAAAACGAGTTGATCCTGGCAGGATTGATGGTGCTGCCACTTCCCTGAAGGCCTGCTGCAACGTAGAAGAAAAAATCGGTGTTCCATGAAAAATTGTGGCTGTAGTCGACCGGGGCCACAGCGTAGCTGTTCAGGTTTGTCCCGTTGTGCAGGAAGGTGATGCTGGATCCGTCGTGATACAGGCCAAGACGCTGGGTGGTGCTTATATTCGCTGCACCTGTGTTGAAGATCACATCGGACGTGTTGTATGGCATGGCTGCCGGTACCTTGGTCATGTTGTCCGAAAAGGCAAAGCCGGCGAGCGCGTTTCCTCCAGTGGAATTGAACCCGACCGAGGCCCATCTGTCGACCGAGATCACCATGCCGAGATCGAGGACACCCTTGTTGTTGATCGTCCAAGTCAACTGGTCAAGAATGACCAGAGCTCCGATCGGCTTTTCGGGACTGGCGGTAAACCGGCTCATGCTTCGGATTCCGCGTGTCAGCAGCCCCCCGTCGCGGTTCTGGTACCGGTCACCTCAAGATGGGTGCCGGTATCCGTAAAGGTGTACGTGTCGGGCGCTATCACTCCGCGCTGGAAATTGGTCAATGTCCAGACCGTTTGCCCTCCGGCCTGAGCAAGATTGCTGTCGTTGAAGTCATCCAGAAAATAGTACCCGGACAGCGGTACGGTGAGGGTCATGAGGGTGCAAAAGACCACAAAAATGCCGGGCACCCAGGGGCGCCAGCGTGCGGGTTTTTTCATGCGCAATCTCCATATCCAACGAATTTGTGTGTTATCCCCCGGGCCAGGATGAGAGCGCATGATGAGAGACGGACCCGTACTGGAGCATACGGCAATTCACAGGAAAAACTCAATAGTTCGGAATGACAATATTACTGAATTATGGTTCAATACCGTCACGGGCGGTTTTTTCCGGCCAGGCTGCACCGATCAGGGCCGCCAGGATCAGAAGACCGCCGCAGACAAGCGAGAGCGTCAGCGATTCCGAAAACAGGGCAATCCCGAGAACCGCGGCCAGCAGGATGCGCGAGGAAGAGACGATGGCACCCCCGGCGGCGCTGATGTGACGGTATCCCGCTGTCAGGAGGACCTGGCCGACAACGCCCAGGATCCCGCCGCCGGCCAGAGCCAGGATGACCGAGAGCTTGTGGGGCAGGACAAAAACGGGAAGCAGGAACATCCCGTTGACAAGTATCCCGACGGTAAAGAGCCAAAAGACGATTGTCCAGATTCCATCGTGCTTCCGGGCTTCCCGCAGGCAGGGGATCGCAAACCCGGCGACCAGACCCGAGACCAGTCCAAGGAGATCTCCGGGCGTCAGACCACCCAGGTCAGGACGGAGGACAAGGCTGGCTCCACCAAGGGCCAGGACGAGCAGGAGGTAATGCAGGGGGCGGGTGGCTTCACGGTTGATCCATGGTGCAAACAGCAGGACAAAGGCCGGGTAGGTCATGTTCAAAAGATTGGCATTGGTGACCGTCGTGGTATCGAGGGCCGCAAAAAACAGCAAGACGGAGATGGTGTTGGCGACAGCCCGTAAAAACACCCAACGCGGGGATTGCGGCTTGAAACTTCGGGTGGTGCGCAGGAGGACCAGGCCGGCCACCAGAAAGCCGCAGGCAAAGCGGACAAAGGACATCTGGATCCCCGGGACGCCTTCCTCGAGCGAGGCGTGTTTGGCGAGGACTGTCGCGAGAACAAAGCAGAACTCCGCCACAAGGACGAGTCCTGCTCCGAAGAGAGGGGTGCGTGTGCGGTCTGGAAGGTGCACCATGGTGTCCCGGCTGCCGTCAGGGTCGGATATCACCCCGGAGATGCAGGAAAACTACTGTGCCAGCCCGAGCTTGCGGAGTTTATCGTAGGCGGATCGGAAATCATCGGAATTGAGGATGGCGGCAGGAAGTCGACCGATGGCTTGACCATAGGCGCGGCCCGCAGGCTGCATGCGCTGGCGGAATTCGGAACTCTTGCCCAAGAGCGTCTTGGCGTCAACACTCCCGGAAAACTCGTCGCTGATCTGCTTCAGTTCGTTTTGCATCCGCGTGACAACGGAAGCGAAGCGATCGAGTGAAACGACGGCCTCGGCAGGAGTGCGGATATTTGTCACACCCTGTGTCAGGGTCTGGACTTCGGAGATGGCCTTGATGAGGACCGCATCGATCCGGGTGATTGCCTCGTCCGTGCGATCTGCGGCGGAGAGAATGGCAGGAAGAAAGGTGACAAAGAGGATGGCAGCGGAGATCCGGATGCGTTTCATGGAGTATCCTTTGGGAAGAATGGGCACATGTACAGTATAGTGCAGATGTTCCCGGACAAGCAAGGAGATCACCGGTTCGCAGGCTCGGGATTCAGGTGGATATCACAAGAATATCATGGGTTTCCGGGATTCACTCGCCATTATTGTACTTTCGTGAAGTGTGCCTCTGATTGGCCGTCTGTTCAAGAATCGGCAACATGGCTGCCGATGATGAAAGTATCTTTATCGTGAGTTCAAGAAGGCTCAAAGAGATGCGGGGCAGCCATGGCGTTTGAGATCGAATCACTGAACGAGAGTATCCGTCAGGAGAGCACGTTTTTGCGGGTGATCCGCATCAACGAGGGGATCAAGCGTATTTCCGATCTCTCCTTCAACATCCGTCTGCGCGCCATCAACACCCTCATCTTTGCCTACAAGCACCAGGAAACCCGGTCCGGAATCCCCGTGATCTCCGGCGAGATGATCAAGTTCAGCATCGAGCTTGAGGAGCATGCCGTCAACATCACTCGCGTGGCGCACGAGATGTTGGGCCATATCACCTGGTTCACCAAGCGCGACCGGATGCAGCAGTATTTCGAGCGGATCTCGAATCTCCTGCGTCGGATTGAAAATCGTGATACAGGCGACGTCGTGCTTGGCCGGATCCGGAACGGGTATGCGGCCGTCAGGTCGCGGACGTTTACCGCAACCTCGGACGGGATGAAGCACCTTTTTGCCGGGATCAATGTCCTCCTGCGCTTCTGCATGACCGGGCGCGTGCTCGGGACGATGACCCGGATCGAATCGGCGCGCTCGGGGCGGGATAGAGCCTATTTCATGAAACTGGCCGACGATTTCCGGGGAGCCATCCGTGAAACGGAGACCATCCTCCGGACCTTGGCCGAAATCGACCGGGACAAGGACAAACGCTGAGGTTTGGACAGCTTTTTGATGAACAACCTCAGGCCGTTTGCCTCAATTCTGAGAAAATTTAATCCGGGACTCCAAAATTCTCAAATTTGAGAAAAATTATGTCCGTAAATCAATCCGGGATTGCACAGTGTGTACAATTTACCCACCCCCGGAGCGGAACTCCGGGAGGGGCGCTGTTATTTCCACTGAATTTCTTTGGCTGCTGAGCCGCGTTGCGCCAAGGCGAAGTGCCCGTAACGCAGTGGAGGGTGATGGCGCAGAAAAACGAAGCGACATAGGGATACTGCCTATTTCCACTGGAACTCTTTTGCGGCCGAGCGATAGGCGGAGTACCCGTAACGAAGTGGAGGGTAATGTCGCCGAGCCGCGTTGCGCCAAGGCGAAGTGCCCGTAACGCAGTGGAGGGTGATGGCGCAGAAAAACGAAGCGACATAGGGATACTGCCTATTTCCACTGGAACTCTTTTGCGGCCCGGTTGTGCTCCGCCCCCGTTTTGGAAAAAACATGTGTCCCGTCATTGCGCGAGACAAAATAGAGATAGTCGTGTTTTTCCGGATCGGCGGCGGCAGCGATGGATGACTTGCCCGGATTGGCGATCGGTCCGGCCGGATAGCCGGCATGGAGGTAGGTGTTGTAGGGCGATTCCCGCTTGAGATCCGAGTAAAACAATTTTTCACGGACCTCGCCAAGGATGTACTGGATCGTGGCACAGCTCTCAAACTTCATGCCGATCCGTTCCCGGTTGACAAACACCCCTGCGATCTTCGGCCGTTCGAGAGAGCTGGCCGCTTCCCGCTCGACGATCGAGGCCAGGATGATGGTTTTATAGAGACCGAGCGGCGAGGCGGCCATCCGGGCGATCAGGTCCCGGCCAATCTGCTGCCGGAAATTGGCGAGCATCATCCGGACGACGTCCCGGGCCTTGGCACCGAAGGGAACCATGTAGGTATCGGGGAAGAGGAATCCTTCGGTTGTCTTGGCGGCGGGCAGGGCAGCCTCCAGGCCGGCTTCCCGCAGGAGGGAGATATCTGCGGCCGCATCCAGAAAATCCTGCTCCTTGATCATCAGACCGCTCGCCGCGATGATGCGGGCCACATGGCGGTTGTCTTTTCCCTCGGGGACGGTGACGCGGACGGTATGGGCCTTGCCTTCGAGGAGGATGTCCAGGATCTCGTGTACCGACATCCCGCTTTCCAGCTTGTAGTACCCGGCCTTGATCCGGGAGGACGCGTCACGGAGTTTTCCGATAAACTTGAAAAACGTGATGGATCGGATCACGCCTTCGCTGGAGAGATCGTCCGCGACTTTGTAAAATCCGGAACCTGGCTTGACGTGATAGAGAAATTCCTTTCCGCCTTCCATGGGGGAGGAACCAAGATGGAACCAGGCTGCCACGAGACCGATGGCCAGGACGGCGACGATGGGCAGCACAATATATTTTTTGTGAGACATAGGGAGAACTCCATGCGGAATGTATTCCCGGTAAAGATACTTCAGGAATCAAGGGGACGCAATGCGAAGGTGTACTGACCACAACGCCTGCTGTTCTTTTTCAAAAGGGGACTGGCATATCCAAGGTGGTCCTGCTCAGGGCCGTTGTTCGGGATACGACGCACCTGGTCTCTGTCACAGAGACGGCTGACGCAGGGAGACGATTTTCCCGGAGGGGTGACAGAAGCCACCCCCATTGATCGGGATTGTCGGAAACGAAAAAAAGCACCCGGATCGAGTGCCTTTGTCCAGCAGCGGTGTCGCGAATCAGCTCTTCTTGTTGATCGTTTCGATGAGGACGTCGAGTTTTTGTGCGATCTCGTTGACTTGGCCCTCCATGCGGCGGATGCGCTGGTTAGCCTTGTGGAAGCCCTTGAAAATCAGGTGTTTGGTGTTTTCGATTTGGTTGACCGTGTGTTCGAGGTGTTCGCGGGTCTTGATCATGCGCGCCTCAATGATGTCTGTCTCGGTCTTGATGTTGGTCAGCTTGTTGTAAATCTCGTCGGCTGCAATCTCCATATATGGGGCCTCCTCGTGATTTGGCTGCTCATGGAACAGAGAACCCGTTCCATGACTGCACTATAGACCGCTCCAGTGACTCTGTCAAGAGAGAACGCACGGAATGTCCACGTTCGGGACAGTCCGAGGAGGGGCAGCATGCGTTCTGAAGGCTCCAGTCGGGGTGGTGTTTGATGGAGATGCTGTGCCGGAGCAGTCCACAGCATGATCGTGGGTGTGCAAAAACACCCTGCGCGGGTGGCGCAGGGTGTCGTCAAGAAACAGAGAGTGCAATGGTTGGAACCGGTCAGAATCTCCTGACCGCACGAACCTTGTAGACCGTCAGCTTGCTCAAATATATTTCGTAGCCGCTATAGTCCGTGGCGCCGTTCATTTTCCAGCCCTGGGAAGCCCCCGCTACACCACCGTCCGTGGACGACCAGTAGTAGGCGTCTGCCGTAAAACCGCCGAGCCCGCTGTGGTGCAGGTTTTCGTGCAACAGCCCCAGCTCGTAGATTGCGGGCAGATGCCAGTCAGAATACCCGCCGCCGGTGTAGGACTTGGCGACGTAGGCGGCGCTTGAGGTCGCGTAGCCGGCGTAGGTCAGTATCCGGGTTGTATTCGTGATTCCCGAGTTGATGATCAAATCCGGACCGTACCCGTGGGGTGTGTCGCCGGACGATCCGCCCCAGATATTGTCGGCCTGGTCAACCGGAGCAGCCACAAGACCCTTGCCGGCTCCGTCATTGAAAAAGACGAGACCGCCGGCTTGCGTCGAGCCAAAGGCCCAGCCCGAATTGAAGCTGGTTTCGGTAAAAGAGGGTTGTCTTGAAGGGGTCAAGCCGCTTTCCTTCGTTGAAAAAAGAAAAAACCAGCAGGTTGTAGGAAGCAAACATCAGGGGGCGGGAGAGGTAGGTTGTCCGGTACCAGAACATCGCGGATTCTTTTGTCGATGCCGTCGAAAACAAAAAGTGTGACAGGCAGATCATGACAAAAAACGCAAATGAAACGATGCAGGCGATGGTCGTATCATCTTTGTGCTTTGTATACGCGAAGCGGGGAATCCAGTACAGGCAGTAGAGGATGCTGGAGAGATACAGGTATTCATGCAGGTTCATGACTGTTCCCGAATGTGCAGGTGTCTCTTCTGGCTGACTGATGATGGAGATTCGAATATATTGTGGATTTGCCCGGATTTCAAGAGTGCAGGCAGTGAAATTTGCGGCCGGCCTGGCAGGTCTTTGGCGCGGGATCCTGCCAGGCCGTGAGCGCGTTCATTTTTCGGACGCATCCACGAGGGCCTGCACCCCGGTTACTCCTGCGGTTGTAACCAGGCCGGTCACCCGTCCGGCGAGGGTGCCGTTTTTGCGGAAGACCAGGACCGTGATCGTGTCCGGCGTCATGCCCAGCGCTTCGAAGGCCTTGCCGTCCCAGTCGCACAACACAGGGAGGGCGGGGACGGACTTCCGCAGGCCTTCGCGGATGGAATTGTTGGAGACGAAAAAGGGGACGCCATCAAGATTGGCCAGCCCGATGATGCGAACCCGCTGTCCCAGTACCGGATCAAGGCGTGCCTTCCAGGCCTTGCTGTACTCCGCTGTCTTGCGCTGGTCGCCCCCGATGATGATCAGGGTCTTTCCCGAAAAGAGGGATTGCCAGGTGTGTCTTTTCATGAACTGGTCTTCGAGGGGAAATCCGGTCTTGGCCGCAAGAATTTCGGTGATCAGGATTACAAGCAGTATGGTGAACAACCTCAGGCGCATGATGGGCCTCCTTTGCCGGTTGACAGACGCAGCATATCGCATGACTGACACCCTTTGGGGCATGACGTAAGTTCCGCGAAGCGTTTTCCCCCGTGGAAGGAGGAGCGCGCATGCGGGAGGGAGCCCGGATGGGTCCCCGGGTTTTTCACGGCGAACCGGAACCTGTTGGCCGGACGACGTTCCTCATACAAAAAAACCGGGAGGACAGTGTGACTCCCGTTACCCGAGCACCGCCTTGCGCAGGCGGATGGACTTGGGCGTGACCTCGACCATCTCGTCGTGGCGGATGAACTGGAGGGCCTGTTCCAGTGAAAGCGGGATGACGGGAGTCAGGATCACGTTTTCGTCCTTCCCGGCTGCCCGCATATTGGTCAGTTTTTTTGTCTTGCAGGGGTTGCAGGCCAGGTCTTCCTCGCGATTGTGTTCGCCAAAGATCAGACCGGCGTAGACCGGCATCCCGGGGGTCACGAACATCCGGCCGCGGGGTTCGAGATGGAAGAGCGCGTAGGCGACGGTTTCGCCCTGACGGTCGGAAACCAGGGAGCCGGTGTGGCGGCTGGGGGAAATCGCCCCGGTAGTCATCATACCCGGCAAACGAGGAGTTCATGATCCCGGTGCCCTTTGTGTCGGTCAAAAACTCGTCGCGGTAGCCGATCAGGGCCCGGGAGGGGACGTTGAAGTCGACGCGGACACGGCCGGAGCCGTGGTTGGCCAGATTGGTCATCCGGCCCTTGCGGGAGGAGAGTTTTTCCATGACGACACCGAGATACGCTTCTTCGCAGTCAATGGACAGGTGCTCGATCGGCTCCTGCTGGATACCGTCCTTGTCCTTGTAGATCACCTGGGGCCGGCCGACACAGACCTCGTAGCCCTCCCGGCGCATTGTCTCGATCAGGATGGCAAGCTGGAACTCGCCGCGACCTTTGACGATAAAGCTGGTCCGGTCGGTGCACTCCTCGACCTGGATCGAGACGTTGCGCAGTGTCTCCTTGAGAAGGCGTTCGCGGATCATGCTGGATTGGACGAATTTTCCCTCGCGACCGGCAAAGGGGGAATCGTTTTGGGTGATTTTGACCGAGACCGTCGGCTCGTCCACGGTGATCCGGGGCAGGGCCTTGGGTTGGTCGCGGTTGCAGATCGTATCGCCGATCTTGACGTCCTCGATCCCGGACAAAATGATGATGTCACCGGCTTCGGCCGAAGTCACGTCCTTGTACTGGGCTCCGGCGTAGGACTGGAGCTTGGTCACCCGGAGTGGCCGCACCTGTCCGTCCTCGCCCATGCAGACCAGGGCATCGTTGCAGGAGACCCGTCCGTTGACGATCCGTCCGATGGCCAGGCGCCCCAGATAATCGGAGTAGCCGTAATCGGAGACAAGCATCTGGAAGGGGGCGGTCTCATCGTACTGCGGACCGGGGATCTCGTCGATGATGGTATCCAGGAGGGGAACGAGATTGGTGGATGGATCATCCAGGGAACGCTTGGCGATCCCGTCCCGGCCGATTGCATAGAGCAGGGGAAACTCGAGTTGCTCTTCGGTGGCGTCCAGGTCGATCAGGAGGTCATAGACCTCGTTGACGACCTCCTGGGTGCGCGCATCCGGGCGGTCGATCTTGTTGATCACGACCACGAGCGAGAGTTTTGCGGCCAGCGCTTTGGAAAGGACAAATCGCGTCTGGGGGAGAGGCCCCTCGGAGGCGTCAACCAGGAGAATGGCGCCATTGGCCATCGAAAGGGCGCGTTCGACCTCGCCGCCAAAGTCGGCGTGGCCGGGTGTGTCGATGATGTTGATCTTGGTATTGCGCCAGGAGACGGCGCAGTTTTTGGCGGCAATCGTGATGCCGCGTTCGCGTTCGAGGTCCATCGAGTCCATCAGGCGCTCGGCGACTTCCTGGCCTTCGCGGAAGGTGCCGGACTGGCGGAACATGGCGTCTACAAGAGTTGTCTTGCCGTGGTCAACGTGGGCGATGATGGCAATATTGCGGATTGTGTTGTTTGTTGTGAGATGTCTTATCATAGGTAGACAAATATACGCAGGCGACCCGCCATCGCTTCATCTCTTGTGCACCGAAAAGCGGATTTTCATGCCGATATGTGATACCATCAATTTCGGTCGGAGCGGGGAGCAGGCATGATCAATACAATACGGATACTGGTTTTGGTCGTCTTTTCACTGGCCCTGATTGCGGCTGTCCGGGGACGTCGGGCGCAAGCGCCAGACCGGTTGATGCTGCCCTCTACGGACATGCAGGAGCCGGGCAAATTCTGGCTGGCAGATGACAGATTGTATGTGATCGTCCCCGGGCGCGAGCTCAGGATCTACAATATTGCGGATCTGGCCAATCCGGCCCTGTCTGCAACCATTCCGGCAACAAACACGAGCGAACTCGCAGTCCTCCCGACAGACGACGGGCATGTGGTCTACATGGACAACGCTGGCAGTCTCGATATCTACCGGATCGCGCCGGGAAGTGCCCCCCTCCTCGTCCGGTCATTGGCCGGAGTCTGTGATGTGACACAATATCCGACTGGTGATTGGGAATATGATGAAGACGCCTACGGCTGTGGTTCGTGCTACCAGAGCGATACCGTCGGCAATTTTTCCTCCGGCAGTACGGGGGGCAGTCTGGCACGTTTTGCGGTTGCGGGTGACTACCTGTATACACTGCGCTCCGGGCGCATCAAGGTGTTTCAGCTCAGGGGCGGTATTGCCAGCCCGGTTGATCCCCTGTCGCTGGGTGAGTACTCGACAGCCTGGGATATCGAGACCATCCATTCCGCGCTGGGAAACCTCTTTATGGGTGCGGCTTCGGGTGTCCATGTCTACTCTCTGAGCAACCCGGAGGCACCGGTACGGATAGGCGGTCTGACGCATGTCCGGGCCCGTGATCCCATCGTCGTCGAAGAACCGTATGCCTATGTTACCCTGCGGGACGGCAATTTTTCTGACGGAGGACCGCTTTCACGGCTTGAAGTCCTGCGCCTGAATGACCTGACCAATATGGAACGCATCCGCACGATTGGAGTCGGGGCTCCCTATGGGTTGGCCGCCAAATCCGGCTATGTGTATGTCTGTGACCGTGAGAATGGCGTTCTTGTATACAGCCAGCCGGCCACAAATACCCTCGCCGGTCCCGGGGCCAAAATTGGCGGGATTGATCCGCGGGACGCCATCATCCGGGATTCGACCCTGCTTGTCAATGGACGCGGGGAGGTCCTTCTCTATTCGATAGCCGAACCACTCCAGCCGGTGCTGCTCTCAAAGATTGTGATCGAGTAGACACTGGGAGGTTGTGTGTCTGGAGAGCGTGAAATCATTCAGCGCCGGCGTGCAGGTCTGACTATACTTCTTGCGTTGGGACGACGTTCAGCTTCGCCCCAACGCGATTCTTTTTTCCGGAGTCCCGCCATGCCAGTCCAGATCTTTGGCCGCAAAAAATGCCGAGAAACGCAAAAAGCCCTGCGATTTTTCAGCGACCGGCGCATCCCGGTCCATTTTGTCGACCTGGCCGTCAAACCGATCTCCCCGGGCGAAATTGATGCCATCGCCCGGGTCATTCCCTGGGAAAGATTGCTGGACGAGAGCAGTTCCGAGTGGCGGGACAACCGGCTCGACCGCATGCTGATGGAGCCAAAGGACAAGCTCCTGCGACACCCTGGTATTCTGCGCACCCCGGTGGTGCGCCTGGGAAAAGACGCCGCCGCCGGGAATGAACCGGCCCGCTGGCAGGCCATGGCCGATGCGGCCAAGGGCGGCTGAAGTATTACGAATTTATCATGCGACTCCGGGAGTATTGACCACTGTATTGCACAACTGTGATGGATACTCCCGGAGTCGCACCACTCTTTTGCAATACAGTGCCCCGGTTGTGCCCTATTCACTCACCCTGTTGGCAAGCTCCTGACCGGCGGCAAACTGCCGGATGCTTTCCAGCGTGGTCCCCGCGATATTGACGAGGGCCTCGCTGGTCAAAAAGGCCTGGTGCGAGGTGATCAGGACATTGTTAAAGGTGAGGAGGCGGGCCAGGACATCGTCCGGGATGGTTGAGTCCGAGAGATCCTGGTAAAACACACCGGCCTCCTCTTCGTACACATCCAGGCAGGCGCCGCCGATGCGGTGCGCCTTCAAGGCCTCGACGAGGGCGGCCGTATCGACCAGTCCGCCCCGGCTGGTGTTGACGATGATCACGTTGGGTTTCATCAGGGCCAGCGAGTGGAAGTTGATCATGTGGTAGGTCTCGTGGTTGAGGGGTGCCAAAAGCGAAATGAAGTCGCTTTCGGCGTAGAGCTGCTCGCGGGGGACATACTCGGCACCAGCCTCGCGTGCCCAGGCTTCGTCGGGAAACTTGTCGCTGACGAGCACCCGGCAGCCGAAACCCTTCGCGATTCCGGCCAGGATCCGCCCGATCCGGCCTGTCCCGACGATCCCGAAGGTCTTGCCATAGAGGTCAAACCCGACCAGTCCCTGGAGTGAAAAATTCCCCTCGCGGACACGGTTGAAGGCACGATGGATTTTCCTGTTGAGGCAGAGGAGCAGGGCGACGGTATGCTCGGCCACGGCGTAGGGCGAGTAGGCGGGGACGCGCACGACAGGGATCCCGGCCCGGGCAGCGGCCCCGAGATCGACATTGTTGTAGCCGGCACAGCGCAGGGCGATCAGGCGGACACCTGCTGCGGCGAGCCGGCTGATGCTGGCTTCGCCCACCTCGTCATTGACGAAGACGCAGACCGCGTCGTGCCCTTCGGCCAGTCGGGCCGTGTCCGGGTTTAAACGCATTTCATAATATTTGATTTCATAACGATCCGGCTCTGCGTCATTGGCTGCGGCCACTGCCTCGTCGAAATACTGCCGGTCATATTTTTTTGCGTCAAACAAACCAATCCTGATTTTGTCGCCGGTCATACCCGTTCTCCTGCTGCTTTTTTTATGGTGAACAGCCTCCGGTCGGGCATGCTGCGGCTGTGGCATCTCGACGCTGCCCCCGGGGCGGTTTTCAGTATACAATAGAGGAGTGCACAAGCACCATGTGATTTCTTTCAGAGGCATGTGCGATGCCGCGCTTTTTTGTGGGGGCCGTTTTTTATGTAAAAAACGGCCCCCACACCCCCAAAAAACCCGCCCGGAGTGAGACATTCCCCTTCGGGGACTTCGCCTTGTCTCAACCCTTCGCTGGTGGACTTCCTGTCCGCTCAGGGCGGGCTCATCCCTCTGCGAGGACTTCGCCTTGTGCCCTGCCGGGCTCCTGTCAGCACATCCTGTGCTGAGCAACTGCACTTTCAGCCAACAAGGGCATGCCCTCCCTTAAAGGACAGAGGCTTATTTAGAAGACCATTTCAGGCTGTATACAGCGGGGAAGATCCGGTGACAGTTTGATAGAAAAAATAGTATGCAAGATTGCGAAATTTCCATAGCTTATGGAAAAGAGATGAAAGGTGTTTAGTGTGAGAAAATATATTTTCATAGCGTTTATGGGTATAGTGGTGGCCTGTTCCAGTGCCGGCGACATTGTTTTTACTCCTTGCGCGGAAACAAATGCTTCCGGGAAGCCGGAATTTGTTCCAGGGAGTGTTCTGGTGCAGTTCAGGTGCAAACAGGATATCAAGATGACAATACAACAGCGGGCGAGGGTCAATCGGGCTGGTGCGATGGTTGTACCAAAGGTTACGGTTCTTGAAATGGATGCTGGTTTGATCGACCAGGAAGGCACATCCAGGCAGGATTCACCAGACAGGGGCGAGCTTGTGCTTGCTGAGTATGGAGATCTGTCGCCGGAAGAAACACTGGCTGTAATACGTGAGTTGAGCAATGAAACAAATGTTGTATACGCCGAGCCGGATTATTATTACGACTACTACTATATTCCGAACGAATTGACTCAGATGGGCCATGCGTTGACGAATTTGCATATCATCAGGGCGCCGCAGGCATGGGATGTGACAACCGGGGCAAGTTCGGTAGTTGTTGGTGTTATTGATGACGGGGTGGATTATACCCATCCTGACCTGCGAAATAATATCGTGCAAGGGTATGATTTTGGAAGTAACGACTGGGATCCGATGCCATGTGAAGGAGACAGTCATGGGACACATATCGCCGGGATTATTGCGGCTCAGGGAAACAATCTGCTTGGGTCTGTTGGTGTTGCCTGGAATGCCCGGGTTATGCCACTTAGAAAAGGAAAAGCAGGGGAGGATAGTAGAGTTACCGCATCGAAATTTTCACAGTGTGTGACACATGCGATAAAAAACGGTATCAAGATTATTAATTGTAGTTGGGGAAGTAAAAATGCCAGCCAGACAATGTATAACACGATCAAGTTGGGGATGGTGTACAATGTCCTGTTTGTCATAGCGGCTGGAAACAAGACGGTGGGTGATACCGAGCGACAGTATCCGGCCAGTCATGGGCTGGACAATATCATATCCGTTGCGTGGTCAGAAAACAATGATGAGCTTTCCCCTCATTCCTGTTTTGGGATCCCCCATGTTGATATAGCTGCACCTGGGCAGTGGATTTATTCAACAGTTCGCAATGGGTTGTACGATTATAAGCGAGGAACTTCGATGGCGGCACCGCAGGTTGCTGGAGCGGCCGCACTCGTCAAATCCCTGCATCCTGACTGGAGTTTTCGGCAGATCAAGGCAGCGATTCTCGACAATGCTGACAGGGTTCCGGCGTTACAGGGCAGGGTCGTGTCCGGTGGTCGATTAAATTTGTTTCATGCTCTTGTGCCGGTTATCGGTCATGATGCGATTAATCAAAGCCATGTCGGGCAGTTCTTTCGGGTCGAAGGTGTCATTACCAATACCTACAATACGGGAGAAATCTGTTTCCTGGATTTTCCGGTTGGCTCGAACAGGTTCGTTGGTATTGTCTGGCCGGAAAACTATGCTCTTTTCGGAGGCAGTCCCGAGCTATTTTTCCGAAACAAGCGGGTCAGAATCAGTGGCAGGATAGCGCAATATGGCTCCAAGTTTGAGATCATTATCAGGAATCGGGATCAGGTTGAAATCCTTGATTAAAGGCCAGGAGACGGTGGGATGCTAAGACAACTATGTGTATTAACCCTATTGAGCACAATATGCTCGTGTTCGTCGGGTAATGATAACTATTTTGAACCAGAACCGATCAGCGATTACCCGGACAGCCATTTGAGGGTTGTTAACCGGTCAGGTGACGATATATTTTTGTTTAATACGTATTTGGAAGTCTCATCAGTGCTTGGTGGAGTTCCGGAAAATGTTGATATAGGAATAAAGCCATTTTTCGGTTTTACGGTCCTGAAGGTAATTCGCTATGAAGAGTATTTGAGTGTTCGTCCAGACTTTTCCAACTGTCGGGTGATAGCGACAGCCTTTGCCTATGTTGCTGAAGACGGGGTGGCAGTAAAGACGATTAAGAAGACGAATGTTGGTGTTGACAGGGTGGTGTTTCGAAACACATCCGGCAAATATGTCGAAATCAAGCGGGATTCCTGGTATGGTGAGACCGCAACGCATCTGGCTCCGTACGAAGAGCAATCGATGTATCTGTCTGCCGGAACGCATGTGCTGTATTCGGGATTTATCGAAGTCTACAAGATTGGCACAGATGTGATTGGCGTCGGACGTCGTTTTAATCTGGCGGCCTTGCCTTCAATTCAAACAAGCGGGAGTGGTGCGCGCTATCCGTGCGAGGTCCGTGAGGAAGCAAGCCCTGAGATCAAGGATGTTCATCTGTTCGTTAAAAATCGGAGTCCGGAACGAACGGCCTTGGTGTATGGAGGAAAGATGTTGTCAAGTACGCTTGATCGTATGACGATTGCGCCATCAGGTGGTGCCGGGGTGTATCGATTCTCTGAGGATGGCAAGACATTTGCAGCCTTGACGCTTGCTTTGAGCAACGCTAACGGGGTTGTGTCACCGGCGTTTGCGGAGAGCCTGCATCTTAATGCGGGTCAGGCAGCATATCTTGTCTATTCGGGCTCAATCAGCAATGGAGCATGGTCTCTTGAGAGTGATTTTGCGGCTTTTGTAAACAAATAAATTGCCATAGACATCCAGTCCGCACAATTTCGCCGGGGCAGACCCCGTAAAAACACCCTGCTTGACACCCCCCTCCAGTCGGCTATCTTTATATGGTAGCAATGCGAATAAAGACTAAGGACGGTATCATGGCCGAACTCGAAGTATTCGAAAAACTGCCGCTCGGCGGCATGAACATCCGCGAAATCCCCAAAATCCTCGATGCCGAAGCACCCGCCATCTGCCGCGAGATGCTGGCGCGTCAGGTCGCTGCCCTCAAACCCTGTGGCGTCAGTCTTCCGGCTGACCATGTTGTCCTCATGCTTGGCGGGTCCAACGGGATTCTCAGGGCGGTTGCCATCCAGTTGCTGTTTGGCGAAAAGGTCCCGGTGTATGCGGTCCATTACGACCGGCGGATGATGATCGGTTCGTATCACGTCGATGCCATCAAGGAACTCGCGGCCCAGCGCGGTGTGGATACGCAGTGGTTCAATACCGACGCGACCGACCCCAAGGCCATTGATGAAGTGATTGCCGAGCTGAAAAAGAAATACAAGGTGGTCCACCTGATCAACGGGATCGCGGCCGGGGCGACCAAGCGCTACAAGGAACATGGCTCGATCAATGTGCGCGATCTGGATGTGGAGTACAACAAGGTCCTGCAGTACCCGGATTTTTCAAAACTGGAGAACATCCGCAAATTCGGTCTGGTCGAGGTTCCGCTGGCTGATGACGCCGATATCGAACGCACCAATAAATTCATGGGGACATCCACGACCATCTGGGCCGAGCCGCTGGCTGCTGCCGGGCTTCTCGTCAAGGGCACAAGCATCGTGGCCTTTGCCGATTATGATTTCGAAAAGGATGACCCGGTCTACGGAATGGGACCTCTGGCCGGCGCCAAGATCCTGCAGCGCGAAAGCATGAACCAGGTCCGCGAGAAACTGGGTGCCAGGGCTGTTCGCCTCTGCTATCCCGCCATGGACACCACGGCCATCGGGGCCATTCCCGGCGGACTTCTCATGTTTGCGGTTTCGACCCAGGTGCTGGCCGAAAAAGGCAAGTTCAAAAACCTGATGGCCCTGGCCGCCGAAACGATGGCGATCTTCAAACCGGGCTACGCCGATGCCGAGCTGCGGACGGATGCCGACTTCCAGAGCATCCTTGCCGAGATGCACAAGCGCGAGGACGAATTGACCCCGGGAAACATCCGCGAAAAGCTGGCCCTCCTGCCCACGATCGACCTGCCCTGACATACGCAAGCAATACCAACAAGAAGCCGTCCGGAGATTCAGCGGACGGCTTCTTGTTTTGCCAATGACACCGTGGGCGGTTGCCCGGAACTGCCCGATCGGGTGTTTATTTCATGTCCTGCAGTTTCTTGACGGCGTCGGTAAATTCCTTTGAATTCCGGTTTTCTTCGGGCAAGGCCTGCAGTGCGGCACCGAAACGCTGTTCTGCTGCCCTGGTTTCCCTCATGACGGACTTGTGGGCTTCTTTCAGTTTCGTTTTGTTGAATGATTGTGCGGGAAATTTGTTTTCGAGGCCGGAGACTTCGCTTTTGATGGAAAGAACGGTCGTCAGGAATTTGCCGACAAGATCGGCAGCCTCCTGAGCGGTTTTGACGTCCTTGATCTTTGCCGTGACGGCGTCAATCTTGACGATCGTTTTTTGATGATCTCGCCAGCGGCCTTGATGGCATCCTCTGTGCGATCTTCGCTTTTTCCACAGGCGACCCCGAGAGCCAGCAGGATGATGAGTGCGAATACAACGGACAAATGCTTCATGGTACGCTCCTTGTACTCTGTCAGTAACTGTCCGTATCATGCAGCACGCACAGGTCAATTGTAAGCTGCATGATCCGCACGTATGCCGATTTTTCTTGCACTGCGGGGGGCGGTTTTGTGTGCTATACTCAAAACCGTTCGTAATGAAACCAGGTATATAGGGAGTCTGTGATGCAAAAACGGAGTGTACTGCGCTGGGTGCTGGTCTGTCTCATGCTTGTGCTTGTTGCCGGATTTGTCTGGGCCAGAGCCGGCGGTGGTGGTGGTGACAGTGGTGGCGGCGGCGGTGATAGCGACGGTATCGGAGCTCTTGTCTGGATGATTCTCGAAATCCTTGTCCATCTGCCCTTTCCGCTCAATATCATTGTTGTCTTGGTCATTATCGTGATCATCATTCTGATCGCCCGGGCCAAAAAGCGGCAGAGTATTCTCAACAAGATGCCCGATGGGCGCCCGGTGGACAAGGTGCGCGGGTATGACAAATTTGTGGCGGCCAATCCGGGATTCAATCCGGAGGAGTTTTATACCAAGGTCCGCAATGCGTTCATGGCTATCCAGGATGCCTGGCAAAAGCAGGAACTCGCCGGTGTGCGCCGCTTTCTTTCGGACGGAGTCTGGCAGCGTTTTGAATCCCAGTTCCGCATGATGCGGACACTCAAACAAAAAAACACGATCGAAAAACTCGAGATCCACAATGTGTCGATTGACAGGATCGATGTGGATGGATCCTATGACATCATCCATGTCGCGGTGCATGCCTCCATTATTGACCGCTTTGTCTGTGAAACCGATGCAAGCCTCAATTCGGGGGGCAAGGAAGATTTTGTGGAATACTGGTCCTTCATCAAAAAACGCGGGGCTGTGGCCAAGGACATGTATGGCAAGCCCTCCTGCCCGAATTGCGGAGGCGATCTTTCAGGCGAATCGGGCGAGTCGACCAAGTGTCCCTATTGCGGATCAATCACCAACTCGGGCGCTTTTGACTGGGTCCTGGCCGAAATCACACAGGCCGACGACTATATCGGAATCCATCCACGTCTGCGCGCCACTGAAAATCTGGCTGACAAGGTTGCCGATCTTGTCGGGGAGAGTGACGATTTTTCGGTGCAGTTGCTCGAGGACAAAGCCTCCAACGGGTATCTGCAGTTGTTGATCGGGCGCGCCCTGCGTGATCCGGCCATGTTCCGCCGGTTTACCAGCGATGATGTGTTCGAAAAAGAGCAGGCCGCCTTTGACAAACGGAATATCGTGTACAACAGGCTCTATCTCAATGACGTCAGCCTGTTGAGTGCACGCCGCGCCGGAAAAAAGAATGTTCTGGCTGTCGCGGTCCGTGCCTCGTTCCAGCGGGTCGTTCTGCAGGATAACGGATCCGTCGAAAAGCTGGATCACGGTGTCCTCTCGCGCACGGAGATCTTCTTGCTCGAACGCGATGCCGATGCTGCTGTCGCCAAGGGTTCGCTTTATGCCCATAATTGTCCGAACTGCGGTGGCCCGCTCGAAAATGCGTTGGATACCAAGTGTAAGTGGTGCGGCGCCGTTCTCAACAGTACCAGTCGCGAATGGATCATTACGGCTGTCATGCAGGTCCATGAGTACGATCAGTATGTTTCCGAACACAAATCCGAGTTTACCCTGAGGATCTCGCCCGATCTCCTGGAAAAAGCCTACGATGTACGGGACTTCGCTTTCAACAATGTCCTCGTCATGGTAGCAGCCGACGGGAAGTTCGACCAGGAAGAGATCGCCTTTGTCAACGAGATCGCCAAAAAGTGGGGCTACAATCCGCAACTTGTGGCAGCCATGATCCAGCAGGCTCCCAGTCTTGCGGTGCGCATGCCCGAGGGGCTCAAGCAGCGGGAAAAGGTCTTTGCGATGATGGAGAAAGCGGCCTACGCCGATGGCCGTGTGGATGAGGCCGAGCAGAAACTTCTGGAATCGGTCGCCAACGAGTACCTCAAACCCTTGCGGGAGGGAAGCCCCGAGGGAGGACAGAGCACGGGTGATCAGCAGGCTGGTTGACGGCTGATTGGTCCGGGTCGCGAGGCCGAAAAAATGGCGCCCCAGCATTTTCGGGGGCGCTATATTTTTTTGGTCGGTTTTTGATGAACAATCTCACCTCCAGGAGCAGCGACATGGCCCAAAAGAAACGCATTTTTTCAGGAATCCAGCCCAGTGGAGATCTCCATCTCGGAAACTGGTTAGGGGCGATCAAAAACTGGGTCTCGCTGCAGGACGAATACGAGTGTGTCTATTGTGTGGTTGATTATCATGCCATTACAATACCCTATGAGTCCGAGGATCTCAAACGACGGACGACCAACGCGGTGGTGGATCTTCTGGCCTGCGGAGTCGATCCTGACAAATCGAAACTCTTTGTGCAGAGCCATGTTCCCCAACATACAGAGCTTGCTTGGGTCTTGGCCTGTTTTACTTCCCTGGGCGACCTCGAACGGATGACCCAGTTCAAGGACAAGTCCAGCCAGCATTCGCAGTACGTCAATGCCGGACTTTTTACCTATCCGATCCTGCAAGCCGCGGATATCGCCATCTACAGGGCCGATGCGGTCCCGGTCGGGGAGGATCAGCTCCAGCATCTTGAACTGGCCCGTGAAATCGTGCGCCGCTTCAATGGACGGATGGGGCAGGGGCACGATATCCTGCCCGAAGCGCAGGCCATCGTCCGGGCAGGTGCACGGGTGATGGGGCTGGACGGCGATGCCAAGATGAGCAAATCCAAAAACAATTACATCGGCATTATGGAAGAAAAGGACGCGATCTGGAAAAAACTCGGACCGGCCAAGACCGACGAGAAACGATTGCGCAAAACAGATCCGGGCAATCCCGAGGACTGCAACATCTGGTCCCTCCACAACCTCTTTGCTGATTCCGAAGAGACGCTGGACTGGGTGCGGACCGGATGTACGGGGGCATCCATCGGTTGCGTGGACTGCAAGCGCCGCCTGCTTGAAAACATGGATGCCGAGATTGCCCCCATCCGCGAGCGGCGCAAGGAATTTGCGGCCGACATGCCCCGCGTTCACAAGATTCTTGCCGATTCCGCAGCCTGGTGCCGCGAGGAGGCCGAGATCACGATGCGAGAGGTTCGTCAGGCGCTTGGTGTGCGGTGAGATTTCTGATAACGAAGAGAAGCGAAGGATGGCAGGTTGTGTCTTTGAAAAAGGCAATGGTCGCACTGTGCTTTTGTTTACATTCTCTTTCGCTTTTTTCGGATCAAGGCCCGGCGATGATTCTTGATGACTGGCAGGGAATGAACCTGGCACCCCGGAAAAAAGTTGAATATTATCATCACCCCCGGATTCGTCTCGTCCGCGAACGTGTTGAAATAACACTTCGCAAGAATGAGTACAGCGTGAAAGTTCATTACTGGTTTTTTAACAATGGGCCGGAAGAGGTTTTGACTGTCGCGTTCCCGTTTATTCTGCCTGTCCGCAACTTTCAGGCGATAGATACCTGGTTCCCGGTGTTTGACGTGCGTACCATCCAGCAAACGCGTCACACCGGGTTGTGTCAATTCATGGGGAATTGGATACTCAACGGGCCAATTCCCGAAGGAAACGTGAGTGATATCGGAATGAAGCTGCTATCGGATCGACGTGGTTCTGACGACCGAGAATACATGAGGAGGTACTATAAGAACATACCTAATGCGAACCACAAATACTATACTGTGCGATTTCCGGAAAACAAAGAGAAGTACATGATGAACTCGTATTCATCAGACTACGGGGTGATCGGGGTCGGGAAATTGCGGGGATTGACTGCCAATTACATACTCGAAACTGGTCGCTTTTGGGTAGAGCCTGTCGAGTCGTGCGATGTGGAAGTTCGTTTTGAAGGCAAGAAGTTTGCCGATCTTCAACCACAGATTGCGGATCTGTCGGACCACGGGATTGGCAGCCATTCTCTCCGCCCGGGTTTTTCTCCTGAAGGATATAGCATTCGTGGGGATGTCGTTCGATGGCATTGGCGCAATGTCAGTCTGGATCGCAAGCGGAATATCATGATTGTTCTTGCGCGTCGATCGACAGAGACTCTTCCATCTGTGACATCCTCATCATTTTTGGTGCCGCCTGTCTTTGTTAGTGGAGAAAAAAACCAGGCCGGCGAGTCGCGCATGGATTTTGTGAATACTCTCGGTTGTCAAAGCACAAAGTGGGGCGCTCCCGCGCATTGGTTTTGTGACCGGTACAAGTTCGGGATGGCCTATTATTCTCCATATCGATT
This sequence comes from Spirochaetota bacterium, assembly GCA_036795535.1. Taxonomy (GTDB): domain Bacteria; phylum Spirochaetota; class JAGLSM01; order JAGLSM01; family JAKPMW01; genus JAKPMW01. The sequence continues at coordinate 10,795 of DAIREN010000018.1, read as the reverse complement.
GCTTGATACCTCCCGTTCGGTTTGTTGGGCGGAGGGCGTCCCCGGGCCCGGTATCGGGGAATGGGTTGAAGTAGACTTTGGATCAGCCAGGTGGGTTAAACGCTTCGGGATAGTCAATGGTTTGGGTATCAACATGGATCAGTATCTGGCCAATAACAGGGTCAAGCGTGCTGAAGCTCAATTTGATAACGGGACAAGACGAACGATTGAGTTTACGGACAAGATGCTTGATCGTCAGTTTTTTTCGGTTGGAGCCATGGTCCGCAAGATGCGACTGAAAATCCTGGATATTTACCCCGGGTCACGGGACGATGATACCTGTCTGCAAAATCTGGTTGTCGAGTGAGCCTTGGCACGCATCATCCCTTCCAGAGTCCGATGGCCAGACCGGCAAAAAATCCGATGGCCAGTTCGGTGTTGAGCTGGAAGAGTTTTTTGACCGAGGCGATATCATCCGCGTGTTTGCCAAGCAAGTTGGTTGCACCTTCCTGCAGTCCTTTGGCCGTTGCCATATGCTCGGGGGCGATGGTTCCATAGGTGAAGAGCTGCCAGGCCACAAAGGCGGCCAGCAGGAGCAAACCGATTTTGAGGGCTTTTTTGAGGACAAACCCGATGATAAAACCGACCAGTCCGCCCAGTGCCAGATCGCGGATGGTGAGCAGGTGGGTTTCGTTGATGGCTGCGGTTTCTTTGCTCATGACATACCAAGTATCGGCTTGGTGCGATACTCCCTTTACAAACCGGTATCGATTCTGATAGGATGAAGCTGTGCCTGCGGGATGCTGTGTGGCGCAGAATAACCAGGATGGACGGCGGATGGGGAAAAAAGGCATACCCGAGATTGTGATCGAGCGCCTTCCGCGCTATTATCGCTGTTTTCGAGCCCTGCGGGGAAAACGGGAAAAAATTTCGAGTCAGGAACTGGCTGCCGAGATGCATACCTCCGCATCCCAGATCCGGCTGGATCTCTCGCATTTTGGCGGTTTTGGACTCCAGGGATATGGGTATAATGTCGAGGAGCTGCATGCCAGGCTGGGAGAGATACTCGGCGTGGATCAGACCCAGTACTACGTGATCGCCGGGGCCGGCCGTTTGGGCAGGGCGATTGCCAATTTTCCGGTCTTCCAGGAAGTGGGCTTTACCTTGGCCGGGATTTTTGACATTGATGATGCCGTCATCGGGCAGGATATCGGAGGCGTCCGGGTCTCTCCCGTGGAGGGTCTGGCGGCTTTTCTCGCCGAGCATCCAGTACGGATCGGGATCATCACGACTCCCGCCGAGGCCGCCCCAGGGGTGGCCGATGTTTTTCGTGCTGCCGGAGTCGGCGGCATTCTCAATTTCGCACCAGTGGATATCGCACCGACTGATGACATGCCGGTAACTAATATACACCTGACCGACAGGCTTCTGTCCCTCTCGTGGAGGATCATGAACCGCGAGCGGGGGCAGGATGATACCCGATAAGCTGTTTGTTCCTTACAAAACGAAACGAAGGAGTAGACAATGAAGGAGTATGGTACCGAAAACATCCGCAACGTGGCCATCATCGGGCATACCGGTGTTGGGAAGACAATGCTGATTGAAAACGCGCTGTATCAAGCGGGACAGATTCAGACACTTGGCTCGATAGAGCAGGGAAACACGGTCTGTGATTTCGACGAGGAAGCAATCAAGCGCAAGATCAGTGTGCAGATGGCACTGGCAACCTGCGAGTTCAAAGGGAACAAGATCAATTTTATCGATACCCCCGGTTCGCCGGACTTTACCGGAGACACCCGGGCCTCCATGCGCGTGGCGGACGGGGCTGTGGTCCTTCTCGACGCGGTGGCCGGGATCGAGATCGGGACGGAGACGCTTTGGCACTATGCCGATGACTATCAGGTCCCGCGGATCGTCTGTGTCAACAAGATGGACAAGGAACACGCCAATTTTTTGGGTGTGCTTGCCTCTCTCCAGGAGAAATTCCACAAGCCCTGCGTCGCAATCCAGCTCCCGATCGGGGAGGGCCCGGCGTTCAAGGGGATCGTGGATCTGATCCACATGCAGGCCGTGTATCCCGATGGAACGGGGCACGGGGTCAAGCGCGAGGCGATTCCTGCCGAGATGCAGGCCGATGCCGAGGCTTGGCGTTCCAAGCTGGTCGATGCGGCCGCGGAGAGCGATGATGCCCTGATCGAGAAGGTCCTGGACGGGAAAACCCTGACCGACGAGGAGATCATTGCCGGAATCCGGACCTGCGTTTTGACCTACAAGTTCATTCCCGTCGGATGCTGCTCCCTCTCCGTCAAAGTCGGGCTCCAGCTTTTGATGAACGAGATCATCGATTCGCTGCCCAGTCCGGCCTATCGGGGTGAGTATATCGGGAAAGACCCGGATACGGGGGCCGAAGTGGTCCGCCATCCCAAGGCTGACGAACCCTTTGCCGGTTTCGTGTTCAAAACCTACACCGATCAATACGCCGGACGGATCTGTCTGGTGCGGGTGCGGGCCGGCGTGCTGGCCAAGGATGCCGAGATTCTCAATCCCCGGACCGGGACGAAATTCCGGGCCAGCCACCTCTATTCCATGGACGGGAAAAAACAGATTGAAATCAATACCGGCTGGACCGGAGATATTCTGGCTCTCGTCAAGGTTGAAGGGGTGATGTGCGGGGACACGCTCAGCGATAAAGACAAAAAGTACATTGCCCCCCCGATGGTCCTGCCCAGCCCGGTCTATTTCCTGGCCATTCATGCCAAGCAGAAAAAGGACGAAGAGAAGCTCAACTCGATGCTGATCAAGGCTGCCGAAGATGATCCGACCTTCCATGTCAAATTCAATGCCGAGACGAGGGAAACCGTGATCGAAGCGATGGGGTCGCAGCAGGTGGACGTGGTTCTTTCACGAATTATGTCCCGGACGAAGATCGAGGTGGAGACGACGGTTCCCAAGGTGGCCTATCGGGAGACGATCACAAAGCCGGCACAGGGGCACCACAAGCACAAAAAACAATCCGGCGGGCATGGTCAGTACGGCGAGGTCTATATCGAAGTCAAGCCGATCGACCCGTCAGAGAATTTTTCGTTTGAGGACGCGATTGTGGGCGGGGCGATTCCCAGGAACTTTATTCCGGGTGTCGAAAAAGGACTGCACGAAGGGATGGCGGCCGGCGTGCTTGCGGCGTACCCGATGACCGGGGTCCATGTCAAGCTCTATGACGGGACCTTCCATGATGTCGATTCTTCCGAAATGTCCTTCAAGATCGCCGGACGGATGGCTTTGCGAGATGCCGTGGCCAAGGCCGGGCCTGTCCTGCTTGAGCCGGTGATGGATCTGACGGTTTTTGTCGGTGAAGATGCCTACGGGAGTGTGATCAGCGATCTCAATTCACGCCGCGGCCGCTTGATGGGTTCCGACGAGGGTGATGACGGCGCTGCAGCGGTCAAGAAGGTGCGGGCCAAGGTTCCGCTGGCCGAGTTGCTCAAGTATGCTGCTGATCTCAAGTCGTTGACCAGCGGCAAGGCCACCTTCGAGATGTCGTTTTCCCATTATGATCCCTTGACAGGCCGGGCCGCCGAGCAGATTGTTGCCTCGCGCAAGGCGGAACTCGAGGCACTCGACAAGGAATAGGGAAGACAAGGGAATTGCTCCCGGCTTGCGGCCCTGCTATTTTTAGGGGGACATCAGGCCCGGCAGACGAGAGGGCATGTTCGAAACAGGAGGACAGGAATGGCTGTTCGCAAGATGATCGTGGATGAAAATCATATTCTGTTCAACACCCACGGCATGTATTACAAAGAGTTCCAGAGTGACCTCAGGCAGGTCAGGTTCTATACGGTCTTCATTGTGCAGAGGGCGCCCGAAAAGTTCAAAGAGGTCAATCTCCTCGAGCAGCAGTTGTCCGAGCTGATCAAAAACGCCATCAAACACGGAAACAAGAATGACCCCAATAAAAAGGTCAAGGTCTGGTATGATTTCAACAAGCGGGCCAAGATCATCATCGAGGATGAGGGGGAAGGATTCCAGCAGCTCGAGGAGTGGATCAAGTTCAATGAGGAGCGGAACCGCTGTTTCGAGGAACATGATTTCGAAAACATGGAAAAATTTGTCTCCTACCGGTCAAAACACTCGACCGAAGATGACGGAGGAAACGCGCTGTTCGCGGCGCTTGAGTACTGGAATGGCGGCATGGTGTGGAACGCCAAGAAGAACAAGGTTGTTGTTGTCCGCTATTTTTCCGAAGAGGGCGAGTCCTGAGAGGACGAGTAGAGCCCCTGAGCAGAAAAAACCGCCCGGCGCCGGGCGGTTTTTTCTGCTCAGGGGAATGACGGGAAACTGCCGCTGGATGACGGCAACCTGTTTTGGCCCGAGGTTGTTCACCAAAAACAGCATTCAACGGGCAACGATGACGGCCGAAGGCCAAACGGAGCAGTCTGTGCGTACCGGATCAGAAGAACTCGATCTCCGCGATCCCGACCTCTTCCGGTGGTTCGCTCGTGCCTTTGTAGACGGAGTGGATGAAGATCTTGATCCATGTAATATCGTGTGTTTGTGAAAAAGAAATATCCTGCATGCCCGGTTCGTCTTCCTTCAGGGTCCAGTAATAGCTGGAGTAATCTGAGAGGAGGATCCTGGCAGTCCGAAGCTTTGCTCCGTAACTATAGGCATTTTTGTCGCCGGCATAGCCGTTGATAAGGCGCACACCGGAAACAAGAACCGGGCTGGACCAGCTCGCCTGGATGGATTCGAAGCGGGGGTCGCTTGTTTTGGCAGGGACCCATGCGGTCTTGGGATCCCCGTCAAAGGCTTTTGCCGAGCCTGTTTCGGCATTCTTTGCCGAGGATGCCGTGTACTGGACCTTGCCGGTTGTACGGATGGCCGGCTTGGGGAGTGAGAGGAGGACAATCCCCAAGACAAGCAGTGGGGCGAGAATAATGAGCGACAATTTGATATTACGTTTTCCGATGGTTCCTCGCATGCATGTTCTCCCCAGAAAGATTGGGAAAATATACTGCCTTGGGGAAGGCTATGACTGACCCGATTTTTTTTGACGGCAGGCGACGGCATGTTGTAGTTTTAGATGGTCGTACATCGGGGTGTAGCGCAGGGGTAGCGCATCTGCTTTGGGAGCAGAGAGTCGCTGGTTCAAATCCAGTCACCCCGAATCTCTCGCACCAGTAGCTCAGCTGGATAGAGCAACAGCCTTCTAAGCTGTGGGTCACAGGTTCGAGTCCTGTCTGGTGCGCGCGGTGGCCCATGGCAGCGAATTTGTTCTCTCCTTGTCGCTTGCCGGATCGTGTTGCCTGTTGTATCTTTATTCAAGTTTCATGGTGGGTGTAGTTCAGCGGTAGAGCACCAGAATGTGGATCTGGGGGTCGCGGGTTCAAACCCCGTCACCCACCCAAAAATGTCCCATAAAAGTCTTGCCTTTTGCGGGCCATTGATTAGCTTTACAACGCTTGTATGAGCGTCCGTAGCTCAGCTGGATAGAGCGTCGGACTTCGAATCCGCAGGTCGCAGGTTCGAGTCCTGCCGGGCGCGTACACTCAAGCGCACTTTCGCAAGACGGGCCGCTAGCTCAGCTGGTAGAGCAGCAGACTCTTAATCTGCGGGTCGAAGGTTCGATCCCTTCGCGGCTCACTCGGGCGAGTGTGGTGGAATGGTAGACACGCCTGACTTAGGATCAGGTGCCTCAGGCATGGGGGTTCAAGTCCCTCCACTCGCATCTCGTGCCCGGTGTACAGTACTTGCGGGAATAGCTCAGTGGTAGAGCGCCACCTTGCCAAGGTGGATGTCGCGGGTTCAAGTCCCGTTTCCCGCTCAAAAAGATCGCCAGTCGTGGCGGTCTTTTTTTTATGCTCAGGCCTGGCGTGTGAATTTCTCCTTCAGTCAAAATTGTTTTCCTCCGATTTTTGTAGAGGAGTCAGCCGAGGAGGGACGCGATGAGAATGAACGAAACAGGGTGTGGTGCGCAGGGCGAGAAACGGGAGTATGTCCTGATGACACCACCCAAGGGCAGTTTTCTTCCCGGGTTGTCGATCGCCGGGATGCGGGATGGGCGGAATCCTCTGCCCCGTGTTCGGGTGTCCTGAGCAACAAGTTTGGACCTGACCGGTTTCTTCTGTACTGTGGGAGATGAACAGGTATCATGAATGAATGGAATCTGTTGGCGGAGAAACTGCGGCCAATAGTTGGTGATGATGCAATCCTGGTTGGCCGGGACACCGAGCCGTATGCCGCGGATCGTTGGGCCAGGGGAGGGGTTCCACCTCTTGTAGTCCTGCCGGCCACGCAAGATGATGTTTCTAGAGCAGTGAAAAACCTGTATGATGCCGGTTTGCCCTTTGTTGCGCGTGGGCGGGGAACTGGTATGACCGGAGGGGCGCTCCCCATGGGACGGGCAGCGGTCATTTCCTTTGAGCGGATGAACCGGATCATCGAGGTGCGTCCCGACGCGTTCGAAATGACGGTTGAGCCGGGTGCGCTCCTCTCAGAAGTTCAGGCAGCCGCCAAATCGGTCGGGTTGCTGTATCCGCCAGATCCGGCCAGTGCCGATGAGTGCTCGATTGGCGGGAATATCGCCGAAAATGCCGGCGGACTCTCTTGTGTCAAGTACGGTGTGACAGGCGAATACGTTCTTTCACTGGATGTGGTTTTGCCGGATGGGCGGATTGCCACATTCGGGAGTCATGCCCGCAAGGATGTCGCCGGATTGGACCTCAAGCGGATTGTGATCGGGAGCGAGGGAATGTTGGCTCTGGTGACGCGGATCGTGCTGCGTCTTGTTCCACGGCCCGAGGCGGATGCAACCGTCTGTTGCTGGTTTTCCGGGGCGGAGGAAGCGGTTTCCTCATTGCAGGCGGTGATGCAAGGCGGGGTGATGCCGGCCCGTGCAGAATTGATTGCACGGGAGTGTCTGCGGATCATGGCGGATGACGGAGTATCTGTCCATCCCGGGGCCGGCGCGCTGTTGCTCTTGGGTCTGGATGGGACCTTGGACGGGGTGGAAGAGGAGCGGAAAATGGCAGGCCGCATCCTTGAAAAGCGGGTCCTTGCCATGGACTCTGCATCAGGTGGCGATGCATCCCATCTCTGGAAGTTGCGGAGTTCCCTCTCTCCGGCCCTCAAAAAACTCGCACCAATGAAGATCAATGAGGATATCGCCGTTCCGCTGGACAGGCAGGCCGATTGTATCCGTTTTACCGAGGAACTTGCGGCACGAACCGGCTTGTTGATTGCAGTTTTCGGTCACGCGGGAGACGGGAATCTGCATGTCAATTTCATGATTACTCCTGAGGAGCGGGAAATCGCGGAAGGCGCTGTCGGAGAACTCTTTACAGAGGTTGTCCGTCTCGGTGGAACGATCACCGGGGAACACGGCATCGGTGTGGCCAAGGCACCATGGGCAGGCTTGCGTCTTGACCCGGTGACGCTGGAACTTTGCCGTTCCCTCAAGCTGGTGTTTGATCCGAAAAACCTGTTGAATCCCGGGAAGGCTCTGTATGGAGCCGTTCCCGGAGAGATCACCCGCTTGGTGTAAGACAGGCTACGGGCAGTGCCTGAAAACGGGAGAATCGCTCAAGTCAGTACCGCGTGTCACGGGTGGAATTCGCTGTTTTGATCCGTTGCTGTGCGGCTTCTCCGGCCGAACCGGCAGGATCAAGCTCGATGGCAGTGTGGTAGTCCCGCAAACCAAAGGTCCGGTTTCCCAGATGCACCAGTGCATCACCGCGCCGGACGTAGGCCCAAGCCAGAAAATTTCCACGGTTTGCCTGATCCTTCATGGCGATGGCCTTGTTGAGCCAGTCCAGTGTCTCATGGTAGCGGACTGCAGTGTGATGGATTTTTCCCATGAGGCAGATGAAACGGAAACGGTGTGTCGGTCGATACCAGCCACTGGTGGTCAGTTCGAGCCCTTTGGTGACAGTCTCGATGGCTTTGCCGGATTGACCTGTTGCGAGAAGGTTTTCAGCGTATTGCAGGCGGAACTCGGGATTATGCGGGTAGCGTTCCATGAGTGCTTGTGTATAGCGCAAACCACTGTATCCGTCCCGGAGATCGTAGGTATGAATGTGGGCCAACGCCATTTCGGCCTCGGTTTTTGCGAAGATACCGAGACGGCTGACTTCTTCGAGCTGGCTGACCCCGAGTTGCCAGTTGCCGCGGATGCCAAGCATGCTGGCGATGGCTCGGGCTTCTTTGGGAATTCTTCCCGCGTAAAAGTTGAAGAGCCCCGTCCCGAGCAGGATGTCACGATTGTTGCGAAAGGCGTTGGTGTGGGTCTGGAGTAGCCGGTAGGCTTCCCAACCGGTTGTGACTGCCGGGACAAGGCTTCCTTGCATGAGACTGAAACGGCCAGAGAACCCGAGGCTTCCGGCGAGATAAAAGATACCCGCAGGGTTGGCAGGATCATTTTCGAGAAGAGACCGAGATTTGCTGATGGCCAAGCGGATCGCCCGGCTGAAATAGGCACCGGATCGTTCCTCGTCGTCGTATTGTGAGCATTTGATCCACCAGACCATGGCAGTGAAAAACCAGGGTGCAGGATGGTCCTTCCATTTCGGGAGCAGGGCAGAGAAATTGGTCAGGGCTGCCTGGTAGTCGAGATCATAGAGCAGGTCGATACCCCTGCGGATGGTGGCTGTCTCTTCCTGGGGCAACTCGATAACGCCAGCCCCATGGACAAGGTTGGCAAGCAATACGAACAGGACGACAAGGTATGTTCGGACTCCGGTCACAAGCATCTCCTGTACAGAACATGACTGATATTGTATACTGTTTCTGTATCGTAAGGATAGACACACAAACTTCGCCGATGGCACAGCTTGGCGGCAACGGAGAGCAAAGTGACGCGGATACTTGTTGCTGTGGGAGACAAGGGGCAGGGGGAAGATTTTATGGCAGCACTTCTCCCCAAGGGTTTCGAAGTCTACATCGTTGATACACTGGTTTCTCTCAGGAGCATCGGACAGATGCGCAAGCCGGATCTTGTGATTATCGACTTTGACGCAGCGGAGTATGGCGGATTGTCCGGTCTTGAAGGGCTGCGACAGCTCGATTGGATGCGCTTGTCCCGGCTCGTGGTGTACTCTCGGGAGAGCGGACTGGATTTTGTCCGGATGACGATGCGTCTTGGCGTCGTCGGATATCTGCATAAACCGGTCTCGATGCACGAAATATGGGAAAAACTCGAAACGATCGTCAGCAATACCTCGGGCGGAGGGCAGAGGCGTGAATACGTCCGTGTCAAGCCCGCCCCTCTGGAGACCAGTCGGGTTGAGCTGTTTACCGGGCCGGCCGGTGCCGGGATCGGAGGGGAGCTGTTGGATATCAGCCTGGGCGGCGTTGCCTACAAGCTGCACAACCCCCAGCGGATCGGAGAGATCACCATGGGACAGTCCTATTCACGGATGGAACTCTCGCTGATGGATGAGCCCAAGGTTCAGGTGGGTGTTGTTGCGGTGATTGCCCGTGGAAACACAGCTGCGTTCAAGTTCAATGCCCTCACGGAGGAGGCCCTGCGGACGCTTTGCCGGTACATCCATAGCCGGTTGATGGATACGGATACCGACGAAGATCAGCCGGATTCCAAAGAGAAGTTGATGAAGATGGTCTAGATTTTCGATGAATAACCTCGGTTCGGGGGGATGTACAGGGATAGCCCTGAAAATGTCACCATAGCGGTGGTTGGTTCAGGGTTGCGGCTTGTTCCCCGTCCCCTCCTGTTGGCCCAGCTCAGTTCGGAGGCGGGCCATGCGGGCTGCATACCGACTGGAAGGGGGACAGCTCCGTGCAAATTCATCCGAGAGCTGCCGCGCCCGCAGGCTGTCCCAAGCCTTCAGTGCCGAGGATGCCATCAGCCAGAGTTGTTCATCAAGCGGAAACATGCCGACAGTTACTTGGAGCATGGTAGTCCTGCGATTCCGCTCGGTTTGGACCTGCATCACCGTTCCGGGAAGTCTGGACCGGATATCACTCATCAGTTGTTCGGTGGATGTCGCACGTTTTCCGTCGACCGAACGGATGTAGTCATCGACACGCATTCCGGCGGACTCGGCTGTCGACCCCTGGATGACATCTGTCACGAGGATCCCTTCCATAGTATCCGTGATTTTTGCACCGATGATGCCCCATGGGCGGAAGATGGGCTCGTTGGTTGGCGTGGTTTTATTTTGGGCCGGACTGGAACAGGCGCTCAGGGCCAGGAATGCGGAGAGGATCAGGGATATTCGCAGAATCATGATGGTCGGCTTCCTTCAAGACGGGACTTTGAGTATCCTATCGGAGCGTTGGTGGCCGGCATTGATGCCTTTGCTTCATGGACTCCATTGTGTGAAAAAGTGGGGCAAGTTCGTGGAGGGCTTGTATCTTGTAGCTATGGCGGAACGGCTGGATGATGTGGCCCGAGTGGCGTTGATCCGTGAGGGAAATGTTCTCTTCAACGAGGGGCGGATTGAGGAAGCCAAGCCCAAATTCATCCGGGCAGGGTACATCGACGGGATCATCCGTGTGGCTGATCATTACTACTACACTTTGAAGAAACCGGCCGCTGCCTTGATCCTTTACCGGCATGCAGGTTGCACGGCCAAGTCCGAAGAGATCATCGAAACGATTGTGGCTGTCATCCGGATCCTCCTGGCCGAAGATGGAGCAGACGAAGGGAGCGGGCGTGGCGAAGCGCAGGGATGAGGGTCTTTTTGGCGGTGATCTTGGTGAACAGTCGGCCCCCCTGGCCAGGCGCATGCGTCCCCGTTCGTTTGCCGAGTTTGCCGGGCAGGCCCACGTGTTGGGACCGGGGAAACCGCTCAGACGGTTT
>DAIREN010000017.1:0-32440 GCA_036795535.1 Spirochaetota bacterium | reverse complement strand
CCGACATGGAGTCCGGGACGGCTGTCAAGTTCAAGCGTTAACCGCCGCGCCTTGATCTCCGTCATCCCGATGGTCGTCCCGACAGGCGGATGAGCCGTCATCAGGGCGTCGCTCAGGAGCGCCCCGTCCCGGATGACCGAAGCGAGCCGGTCGACATGCAGGATGTGGTAGAGCGGGATCCGCTCCGGGACAGGGGACATCAGTGCTCCTCACTTTTTCGTCTTTTCGGCGCCGACGAGCTGCGGATAGAGGCCGAAGAGCCATTCTGACCGCTCGGAGGACATGTCCTCATGTTCTTTGACAAAGGCATACGCCCTGTTTGTGATCTCGTTCCAATTGATCGCGCTCATGACAACATCCTTGCTATAGGTGCAAATCCAGGCAGGCATTCTTGCACCCATGGCCCCTGACCATGGAGAATGCTTGCCCATGTATCATACAACAAGCCGGATGCAAGAGACACACTTTTCAAAAGCGGAATATGGGACAATGAACGACACACGACAGTATCGGGCAAAGACAAGGATGCTGCCGATGACAGCATCCTTGTAGAATTGATACCACCAGACAGCCCTGTTCTTCCCGCTCACTTATCCGGCGTCTTGAGTACCTCGGTGAAGGCGGACTGGGGGATCTCGACATTGCCGAACATCTTCATGCGCTTTTTCCCCTCCTTCTGCTTTTCGAGGAGCTTGCGCTTGCGGCTGATGTCACCACCGTAGCACTTGGCCGTCACGTTTTTTCCCACACTCCCGATCGTCTCCCTGGCGATGATCGAGCCCCCGATCGCGGCCTGAAGCGGAATCTTGAACTGGTGGCGGGGGATCAGGTCCTTGAGCCGCTCGACGATCTGCCGGCCGCGCAGGGCCGCACCCTGGCGGACAACGAGTTGGGAAAGCGCATCCACCTGCTTGGCGTTGACAAGGATATCCACCCGTACCAGCTCGGCCGGCTCGTATGATGTGATCTCGTAGTCAAAGGAAGCGTAGCCCCGGCTGACCGACTTGAGGCGGTCATAAAAATCGTAGACGATTTCTGCCAGGGGCATGTCAAAAATGATTTCGACGCGCTTTTCGTCAAGGTACTCCATGTGCCGCTGGGTCCCGCGCTTTTCGAGGCAGAGCGGAATGATGTTCCCCATGAACTCGGCCGGGGTGATGACCGTGGCCTTGACAAAGGGCTCGGCACAATGCTCGATGTACTGCGGATCGGGAAATTTGACGGGATTGTCGATGATTTCCATTTTACCGTTGTTCATATACACCTCGTACTCGACCGTGGGCGAGGTGATGATGATGTCCTGGTCGAATTCGCGCTCAAGCCGTTCCTGCACGATCTCCAGATGCAAGAGTCCCAAAAACCCGCAGCGGAACCCGAACCCGAGCGCCTGTGAGGAGTCCGGCTCGTAGACCAGCGAGGCGTCATTCAGCTTGAGTTTTTCCATCGCCGCCTTGAGAGAATTATACTCCTCGGACTTGGTCGGATAGATTGAGGCAAAGACCATCGGCTTGACATCGCGAAACCCGGCCAATGGCCCGGCACAGGGGGCATCGGCGTGGGTCATCGTGTCCCCAATTCGGGTATCCGAGACCGTCTTGATCCCGGCAACAATATAGCCCACCTCGCCGGCCACAAGCTCCTTGCGCGATTCAAACCCGATCTTGTGCACGCCAAGTTCGCTGATCTCGTGGCGCTGCCCGGTCTGCATCAGGGTGACCGTATCCCCGACACGGGCCGTCCCCGTAAACACGCGGGCCGTGATGATGGCCCCGCGATACGAATCGTACTTTGAATCAAACAAGAGGGCCGCCAGGCGATCATCGGGAGAACCGGTTGGCGCCGGAATCCGTTCGACAATGGCCTGCAGGATTTCACGAATCCCGATCCCCGCCTTGGCGCTGGCCTGCAGAACCTCGGCCCCGTCAAACCCGAGTTCGTGTTCGATCTGGTGCATCACCATGGGGATGTTGGCGCTCGGAAGGTCGATCTTGTTGATCACCGGAATGATCTTGAGATTGTGCTCCATGGCGAGGTACATATTCGCCAGGGTCTGGGCCTCAACCCCCTGGGACGCGTCGACGAGCAGGACCGCACCCTCACAAGACGCCAGGGCCCGAGAAACCTCATAAGAAAAATCCACATGCCCGGGAGTATCAATCAGGTTGAGAATGTACGCATTCCCGTCAGCCGCAGTAAACGGCATACAGACAGTCTGGGATTTGATCGTGATACCGCGTTCTTTTTCGAGCTCCATATTGTCGAGCACCTGGGCGTCATGCTTCCCGGATGCAAGGATCCCGGTCTCCTCCAGCATACGGTCAGCCAGTGTGGATTTTCCGTGATCAATATGGGCTATGATAGAAAAATTGCGTATGCGTGTGCGGTCCGTCATGCGGGCAGCCATCCATTCTGGTTCGTTCTTGGGGAACAGTCCTTATATCGTTACAGGGAAAGATACTACTCGCCGGGGAAAAGGAGAGAGGGGTTTGAACCCCCTCTCCGTGAACACTCCACCGGCCGAACAGAAACACGGGTATTAGGAAAGTCGGGATTTCAATACTGGTCAGGGCGGAGGGATTTCAAACCTCTCGCTACTACCTGCGCACCAGCCCCCGCACAGCGAGCACCAATATGAAGGCTCCGAACTGGGTCAGGACAACCAGGGGCCCGGTAGGCAGATCCCCGGTGTAGGACAACAGGAAGCCGCCGATGGTCGCTCCAAGGGAGACCAGAACGGCAATCGCATGCGCCATCAGTATCCGTCGTGTAATGAGGAGGGCAATCGTACCGGGGAGAACAAGGCCCGCGGTGATCATTACCACCCCGGCAATCTTGACAGCCACAACAATATTGCACGCCAGGAGAACGAGAAAGCCGGTCGTCACCAGCCGAACGGGGATTCGATAGACGGCGGCTGCCGTCTCGTTATAGGCCGTGTAATACATCGCCCGGAAAAACACGGCCAGCCAGACCAGATCCACCACGGCCAGAATCGACAGGACAAAAAGATCGTCCTCCCCGACCAGAAGTATGTTTCCAAAGAGGTAGTCTGCGATATCCGGAGTATAGCCCTTGTTGAGGGAGAGCAGGAGAACGCCGGTTGCCATGGAAACAGCAAGAAAAATCGTTGTCAGATTGACTTCAGCGACCGCCATTTTTGACGACGCGAGTCCGACGGTAAAAGCCACTGCTGCGACAAAGGCAAAGGTCACAAGCCCGTAGGGTAATCCCGCCAACAGGGCGAAGGCCATTCCGGCAAAAGCAATGTGGGCAAAGGCTTCAGAGGTAAAGGAGGCCCGACGCAACACCACAAAAGTCGAGAGCAGACCGCTCCCGAACGCGGAAACCAAGGCGGCAATGAATGCTGTCACAAGAAAAACCGGAAAATCCACACTGCCCTCCTAAAAATGCTTGTCAACGAGCCGCAACACATCACCCCAGGTCTTTTGCACAACCTCGGCGGAGACAAGATCGGCAGATGTGTGACAGTGCAGCGTCCGGTTGAGGCAGAGCACACTGGACACCGTCTTGAGGATCACATTGATGTCGTGCGAAACCAGCAGTACCGTCCGTCCGTCCGCGTTCAGCTTCGAGAGGAGAGAGTAGAAACCGGCTATCTGCTGTGAATCTACTCCGGCCTCCGGCTCATCCAGAAACAGATAGCGGCTTCCGCCAACGATGGCCCGGGCCAGCAAGACGCGCTGCAACTCACCCCCCGAGAGTGCGTCAATCGCCCGATGCTCAAGATGGGCCGCACCGGTCATCTCAAGGGCCTCGTGCACCTGTTGTGCAGCATTGGCCGGTAACCGGGCAAAGGCGCCCCGGCAGGCCAGCAGACCAAGACGGACAATATCTGCGGCCGTCCCGGGAAAGAGGCGGGGAACCATCTCCCGCTGGGGAAGATATCCGACATGGTTTTTCCTCAACCATTCCCTGGCCGGGACGCCGTCGTACAAAACCTGGCCCGTGTGCTCCGGAACAAGTCCGAGCAAGATCTTGATCAAGGTGGATTTTCCGGCGCCGTTCGGCCCGAGGATAGCGGTAAAATCACCGTCCGAAAGCGTAAAACTCACATTCTCAAGGACCGTCGATGTCCCGATCTTCAGACCGACACTGCGCACCTCGATCATCGTGCAAACCCTTTGGCAAACATCTCCCAGTTATACCGGATCAATGCAGCATAATTCGTCACACCGGGATCCTGTCCGATCGGGTCGACGCTGTAGACCGGCAACCCGTATTCCTTTGCCAGAATATTGACACTCCGCGGATCCATCTGTGGCTCACGGTAGAGCGCACGAACCCCGGCATCCCGGATTTTTCTCCCGAGACCGGCCAGTTCAGCAGCAGACGGCTCCTTCCCAGGAGTCGCCATCAGGGCAGCGACCCGTGTTATTCCATACCGTGCAAACAATCTGGGGAAGGCATCATGAAAGGTGACGACCGCCCGTCTCGCATATCCGGCCGCCTCGTCCCGGATCCGTGCATCAAGCGCCATCACGCGGTTTGAAAAGGAGATCAGGTTATTGGCAAACAGGTCCCGGCCTTCTGGATCATGCTGTCCGAACCGTTTTGCCAGCACCCCGGCAAACCGCACCATCAGAACCGGATCGGTCCAGAGATGGGGATCCGTGTTCCTGCCATGCCCGTGACCATCATCTTCATGCCCCTCCGCATGCTTCTCCTCCCGGCCCGGAGTGCCGAGGATGTCCGCGGCAAGAATCGTCCGGGCCGACTGGTCATGGAAAAACCGGCCCAGTTTTTCTTCGAGACCCAGGCCGTTGGCGATGATCAACCCGGCCCGGCTGATCCGCTGGACATCGCTCGGCCTGGGCGACCAGGTATGTGGAGAGGCTGAAACAGGGAGCAACGTCTCGACCCGCAGTCGTGCACCGGCAATCTCGGCCGCGATCAAGGCATAGGGACGGATCGTGGCCAGCACGAGTCTCTTGTCAATCCCGTCACCGGACCGGCCGCAGGCAAGCACCCCGAACCAGACCAATGTCACGATCCACACTAGCTTTCGCATCCTGCTGCCTCCCCATCCATCGCTCGAAAACCTGCACACTCCTGCCGGTCGCTGCATTGGCACATAAGCTGTGGGCCTGCCGGCAAGAACTGTCTGCAGGAGAATATCGCACCGCAGGATGGAATCGTCCAGTGTTCCCGCCGACGTGGCAGCATCTGCAATGGATCATTATCAAACTTGCTGTCAACTTTTTGCGTCGTCCGACGCTCGTTGTGACGGGCCTGCACCCCCGACAGCGCCGACGCCATCAGGTTCCAAACACTCCCTCGGGCAAAACATTTCCTCCCGTCCCGAGGCTGTTCACCATAAAAAGTCAGAGGCTGAAAAGACCGGCCTTCTTCCGGCCAAGCAAACCCAGAATCCCGTTGACAATGGTCAGAGGATGCGCGGGACATCCCGGGATATAGAGATCCGGTACATGCTCCTGGAGGAAGGTCCGGTCGAGATCGGGGCTGTCGGCAAAGACCCCGCCCGAAATCGCACAGGCACCGGCCACGATCAGGAGTTTCGGCTCGGGCATCATCTCCCAGACATCCCGGACAGCCGGCGCCATATTCCGGCTGACCGGACCGGTCAGAAAAAGAGCATCGGCATGCCGGGGACTGGCCACCACCTCGACGCCGTATCGATTCAAATCGAAGTTGACATTGTGCGACGCGTTCAGCTCCAGTTCGCACCCGTTGCAGCCCCCCGCGGAGACGGACCGCAGTTTGAGTGACCGGCCGAGAACTTTGAGGATCTCCCGGCCCGCGGGCTCCAGCCGCTCCGGCCAGTCTTCAATTCGCTCACCACTTTTGACAATCAGACCTTCCCGGCGTGACGTCGACATCCGGTGCTCACTGGAAAACCGGATCCCGCCATGGGAGCAGGCAGCCGCGCAATCCCCGCACAACACACATCGACCCAGATCGATCGAAAGGGGCTCAAACGTGATGGCGGATGCCGGGCAGACCGCGGCACATTCCCCGGGAGTATCGCACTTCCCGCAGGCCGCGCCATCCAGCAGGGGAATCCCGCGGAACTTGGGATCCAGCGGCTGTTTGCGCGGATCCCTGATGGCCTGGTACCCTTCGGCCACCCTGACCTTGAGTATGTCAAACACGCTCATGACACAAGCCTCCGCACATTACAAGTCGTTTCCGCAATAACTCAGGTTGAAGCTCTTGTTGCAAATCGGAAAATCCGAAATCCCATTGCCGCGAACGGCCAGCGCCAAGGCATACCAGTTGGCCAGTGACGGGTCCTGGACCCTGTGCCGGCAGACCCGCCCATCCTCGTCCGTCACCACGGCGTGCACGATTTCCCCGCGCCAGCCTTCGACCATCGAAACCACCAGCCGGGATGGTGCCGCCGGAGCAAGCCGCCGGACCAGACTCCCCTCCGGCAAAGCAGCCAGCCGTTCCCTGACGTACTCCAAAGATGTGATCGCCTCGGCATAGCGGATCCAGGCCCGGGAGAAGACATCACCCCCGTCCAGCACCACGGGATGGACCGGCATCAATCGATAAAGACCGAAGGGATGGTCGAAGCGGACATCGCAGGGCACACCGCTCGCCCGGGCTGTCGGTCCGCTGAATCCCATGCTTTGCGCCTCCTCGAGGGAGACAATTCCCGTCCGTTCAAAGCGCGAGAGTACCGAGGGAGAGGCAAACATCGCTTCGGAGAGACGCTCGGTGTCCTTGCAGGTCCGGGAGAGCGCCACATCCAGCCTGGAGCGTTGCTCGTCATTGATGTCGTGGGCCACCCCACCGGGCCGGATCAGGCCGCGGCCAAACCTGCTCCCCGAAAACGAGAGGAGCCCGTTGATCACCAGGGTCCTCGTTGCACCGTAGAACGACATCCCCGGAAGGAAGGCAACATCCCCGGCCAGGGCGCCGAGATCGCCGATGTGGATGGCAGCCCGTTCCATCTCCAGCGCAATCGAACGGATCGTCAGTGCCCGCAGGGACGGGACACAGTTCCCCAAAACCTCCATGGCGTTTGCCGTTGCCGTCGCATGGGCGATGACACTGTCTCCGGCGATCGATTCCGAAACACGAACCGCCTGGTCCGCCTTCCGCACAAGGAGGTCCTCGACACCCCGATGCTGATACCCGAGGGCGATTTCAAGATGCAATATCTCCTCACCCCGGCAATGAAAACGGAAGTGTCCCGGCTCGATGATCCCGGCATGGACCGGCCCAACGCCAACCTGGTGGACGCTGTCGCCCTGGACCGGAAAAAACGGGTAGCGTTCGACGGCACTGCGTCTTTTCGGAGAACACGCTCCAGCCTGCGGATCTCCGGCTTTTCTCGTGATGCCCTGTCCGTCCACAAACCAGCCGCCGCCGCGGGCGCGCACCGGCTTGAGCCAGGGGTGATGGCGGGGAACGATCCCGAACTCCTCATACAGCTCGCGCTCAAAAATGTGCAGAGCCGGCACCTCGCGGACCATGGTCGGATACTCCGAACCAGGCTGCACCATGCAGCTTGCGACCAGGAGCTCGGCCCGGCTGTCCCGTGCGAGGACGCAAACCAGCTCGATGCCTTCCCATCGCCGTACGCCGAACAAGGTGACCGGTCTCGCCCGGTCCCGGTCGCTCACGGAGCAGAGTGAAATGATGTCTTCCCTGAATCTGGAAAGCGGGAATCGTGGGATGTCATGGATGGAAACCGGTCGCAGGTTCCGGGTACGGGACCAACCGCTGTTCATCGCTGCCCTCCGTTCACACCGAGGATGGCCGCCACATCGCGGAAAAAGGTTTCAACCGGCTGCGGCATGGCCACAACGATGGCAATCGCCAGTCCCAGGAGGAGTACCTGCGGCCAGATGGCCGAACTCCTGTGTCCGGCCAGATCCGGCCGGGCCGGCCCCATGGCCACCGCGAGGACGCCCCGGCCCATTCCCCAGATGATGACTGTCAGGAGGAGCAAAAAGAGCGCGAGGAGGACAGGATACCCCGCCTCAAGCAGAGCCGACATGAGCATGATCTCGCTGAAAAAAGCCGCGAAGGGCGGCAAACCCGAGATTGCCACAAACGCGGTCAACCAGACCCATCCGGTTCGGGGCCAGGTCGCCAGCACGCCGCCGGCACCGGCGATATCACGCCGCTTCCAGGCATGGAGGATGTCTCCCGCGGTTAAAAAGAAGGCGCCCTTGACGAGAGAATGCGCCACCATGTGGAGTACGGCCGCGACGGCGCCGGCTCCACCCAATCCGAAACCGATCGCCATGATCCCCATGTTTTCGATGGAGGAATAGGCCAGCATCCGTTTGTAGTTTTCCACCCGGAGCATATAGACCGCCGCGACAAACAGGGAGAGGAAGCCCGTCACGACCAGGGCATCCCGGACAAAGACGCCGTATCCGGCCGCGTCGAGGATATTCCCGAACCTGAGTACGGCCAGGAGTGCCGTATTGAGGAGGGTCGCCGAAAGGAGTGCCGAGATTCCCGAAGGGGCCTCGGAGTGGGCATCAGGAAGCCAGGCATGGACCGGAGCGAACCCGGCCTTGGTTCCAAACCCGACAAGAATGAAAGGAAAAGCGAATTTGAGCCAGAAAGGATCGATCTTCCCCGCGTTGGCCTCAAGATCCCTGAAATGCAGAGATGCCCCCGGCTCCATCCCCATCATCAGGAGGATGATCCCGATAAAGGCCAGAGCAATCCCGATGGAACAGATGAAGATGTATTTCCAGGTCGCCTCAAGCGCTGTCTTTGTCCGTGAGGAGTAGATCAGGGGAGCCGAAGCGAGGGTCGTTCCTTCGACAAAAACCCAGAGCATGGCCGCGTGGTTCGTGAGAGCCGCTGCGGTCATCGCACCAATGAAAATCATCAATGCCGTGGTCTGGAGTGAGTGCCATGCCTCATGGCCGTCGTGGTGCATCCCCCGTTCATCCAGAAACCGTTTGACGGCCACCGCGAGATAGACGATGGCCAGAAGTGCGAGGACAAGAACGGCTGGCGGGTCCGTCTCGAAATATCCGGCCCAGGAACAGGGCTCAAGGGCCATCCAGGCCACCCCGGCCAGATGCCCCATGGCATGCAGAAGGACCAGATACCTGTCAAGGGCCGGACGGCGCATCAGAAACGAGAGGACAGCGAGAGTTAATGGAAGAAAAAAAAGAACAGGAATTACCATGATCAGTCCTTCAGGTCCGAGAGTTCATCCACACTCATCTCCTCGTAGCTCGATGCGATCCTGTTCATGAAGAGCCCAAGAAGAAAAACTGCCAGAAAAACATCAAGCAGCAATCCGACGTTGACGGCGAAGGTATGCTCGCGGGCGACAGCCATTGTCAGCATGAATACTCCGTTTTCCATCGCCAGGAATCCAAGAACATGAGTAATGAGTTTTTTGCGGGAGATGATGAGAAAGAGGGCCGTCACAATCACCGCCAGCGAAACCCCGAGTGCCAGCGGTTTTGTCCCGCTCGTCACTCCGCGAGAGAGATGTTCGAGGAGAAACCCGCCACCGAGAATAATGCTGGCCACCAGCAGGGAATAAAAATTCGGGATATATGGCTCGATCTCGCGGTAGATATGGTTGCGGACAATGATCCGTTGCAGGAAGAGGGGGATCACCACGGCTTTGACGACCAGGGTCTCGATGATCAGGAAAACAAGATTGATTGTGTCAAACGCGTGGGCGTCATCGAGGACCAGGACAAAGAGCAGCAAGCCCTGTATCGAGAGGGCCCTGATCACCGCATGGATCCGGCTGGTAAACGAGATGGCGAGCATCGTCGCCCCGATCATGATGATGACAAACTCTCCGACCATACAAACCTCCAGATCCGCCGTCAGGGCAGAAGCAGCACAGACACGAGTGCCACCAGGGATATCGAAAACATCAAAAGCACAAATTGCGGAACATGGGTCATGCGCAGGCGTGCCATGAAGGACTCGAGAGTCCCGATCAACACCGCCAGAACCAGCGTGCCGGCCGCAGTCCAGAGAAGCCGCATCCAACCCGTACACTCACCCTCCGGGAGGGCGACCAGCACCAGGAGAGCCGAAACGACAACGGTCTTGAGCGCTGCTCCATAGTGCAGCATGGCCAGATCGGGCCCGCTGTGGTCCAGGATCATCGCCTCATGGATCATGGTCAGTTCAAGATGGGTCGCCGGATCATCAACGGGAACACGCGCCCCTTCCAGCAAGACCATCACGAACAGGGAGAGAACAGCCAGGGTAGCCAGGACTGTCCGCCCGTCAAACGCCGAAACCATCCCGGCCAGCTGTGTCCCGCCGCCGGCCAGAACCATCGAACCGGCAAGCAGAAAAAAAGCCGGTTCGGCAAAAATCGCAAACGAGGCCTCCCGGCTTCCGCCCATCCCTTCAAAGGGGGAACCGGTTTCGAGAGCGGCGGCCACCAGTGCAAACCGCGAGGCCGCCAGAAGATAGGCAAAGAGGACAAAGTCTCCGTCAAACGAAAGGATGTGATCCCGGCCCGGGAGTGGAAGCAGGGCCGCCGCAATCATGACGGCCGCCAACTGCACGGTGGGCATCAGCCGGAAAACCGTAGTCGTCGTTGTCGAATAGACCGCGCCTTTTTTGAGGAGTCGCATGATGTCAAAAAACGGCTGGAACAGGGCCGGCCCCCTCCGGGATGCCCAAAAAGCCTTAACCCTGAGGATAATCCAGAGTGTCAGAAAAGGAAGAGTGAGGAGGAGAAGAATCTGGGCGAAAAAGAATTCCATCACGCCACCACCAGAATCCAGGTAATCATGGCCGACAGCCAGAGCAACCCGTAGAGTATGTATTGTTGCATATTGCCGCTTTGAATCCAGGCAAAACGGGCAAAAACCCCATCGACAAGACGTCCCAGCCGGGAAACGAATTTCCGCCTGATGGGATCGTCATCCTGCCGGTTGGATCCGGCACTCTCCGGAAAAAATCCCCGCACGGCCTCGCCCTCGTACTCGGTGTGCAGCACAGGACGGACAACGCTCACAAACGGATCGGAAAACGAGTCCGCCGTGTATTGAATCGAAGGATCCGGTTTCTGCCAACCACAGGCCCAGGTCGCAGCAGCGACAACCCGCCTCCCCCTGAGAAGCATGGCCCGGACCATAAGCAGAAATCCGATGACTGCGACGAAAGCGATCACCGGGACACTGAAGGAGAGCAAGGTCTCCGGCAGACTGACCCGCACCAGTGGCCAGAGCCCGATCCCCGAATCGATTGGCATCATCTCGAGCGAGAGCGTATCAAGGAATGGCAGCAGCAGGTCGAAAACGACCGCCGGGAAGAGCCCCATAAAGAGCAGGACCGCAACCGGAATCCAGAGAAATGCCCACCCCCGGACAGCACGGTCATCCGTTTCCGCCGATCCGGCACTCCGGGGCTCACCCGAAAACGCGATGCCCCAGATTCTGGTCCATGCCAGGAGCGCCACCGCACCAGTCATGATCACCAGTGCCAGAATGACCACCAGAGCGGTTGTTACGAGAGGAAAGCCCGTTGTGAGCCCTGCGACCAGACCCAAAACAAGGAGGATTTCGCTGATCAGCCCACCAAAGGGCGGAAGACTGGCACTGGCCCAAGCCATACAGAAGAATGTTCCGGCGATGCGCGGCATCCGGCGGGCCAGTCCGCCCAGCGTCTCAAGATCCCGTCCGGCACCGGCATATTCCACGAGGCCGGCCCCGGTAAAGAGGACGATTTTATAGAGTGAGTGACAGATGGTATGGACGAGGACCGCAGCAATCCCGGCCACCAGCATGAAGGTATTGGAGTAGGCACTCCCAAGCATCATCACACCGATTCCGGCCGTGATGATCCCCAGATTTTCCATACTGCTGTATGCAAGGATCTCCTTGAGGTCCCGCCGGATCACGGCAAAGGTGATACCGCTAACAGCGGAGATACTGCCGACGGCAACAACGATCCAGGCAGCGACTTCTGAAGACGGCCCGAAGGCCATCACCGCACGCAACATCCCGTACACCCCGAGTTTGCTCATCAATGCGGACATGATGGCCGACACATGGGGGGATGCCGCCGGGTAGGCCTCCGGCACCCAGGAGTGGAAGGGGACCAGCCCCATTTTGAACGCGAACCCGGTCATCAGGAACAGGAAGGAGAGCCCGGTCGTCCCGTGCAGGTTCGTGAACCCCCCTCCACCGAGGACGACGGCACCCAGCATCAGGAAGACAACACTGATGTGCATCGCCACAAAATAGTGCAACCCCGCCGACCGGATCCGCCTGAGGCTGTTCCCCATAAGAACGAGGAAGAAAGACGAGAGCGACATGATCTCCCAGACAACCAGAAAGTGGATCAGACTCTCCAAGACGATGGCCAACTTCATTGCGAGAAAAAGCATCCCCAAAAAAAACCAGTGGATCCGCGCACCGTCCACGGTGTCCATCCTGGTAAATCGCCCGGAAACAACCAGCGCCGGAAGACCGAGCCAGGCGATGACCAGCAGAAAAAAGGCCGAGAGGCGGTCGATCCGGAGCACGGCATCCCCGAGAGGCCAGCCAAAGGGAACGATGGATGAAACTGTCCCCCCACCGGAGAAGACCGGCGCCAAGGCGAGGGTTTCGGCAATCGCCGAGAGAAGGATCACCAGGGTAAACGCCACTGGTCTCCGCTGCGCCGGCACAAAGGGAACCAAAAATGCGCCTGCAAGAAGACAGGCCATACCGACAAAGAACCAATCCATCATGGGACCTTCCCACCTGAAATGGCTTGATCAAGCGTGCTCACAATCCTGACCAGTTCATCGAGCGATGCAGCCGTCTGGACAGCCCGGCGCATTCCGCCATCGGAAAGCACCCAGGCCAGCCGCGCCAGAATCTCGAGATGGCGCCGGGCATTGGAGGACAGGACGAGGAACATGGTGTGCACCGGCAGTCCGTCCGGCGAAATCGCGACCACGGGTTGCGCAGGGCGGAGGACCGTGATGCTCTCCTGATCGCAATCGGCGATGATCGGACTCCGCGGATGGGGAATCGCGATCCCTCCACCGATCGCCGTGGAAAGCTGGGACTCGCGGGAGAGGAGGGCCCGGATACAATCCTCACGATCAAGACCGGGAAAGGCCGGCAGGGTGTGCACTCCATGCTGGATGACTTCAGCCATGGTTGTCCCGGGGATATTCATGACCAGCCCACCGCGCTTGAGAAGCCCGGCAAGCAGGAACGGGGCACTGTCCCCGGCGTTAAAATAGGCCGGTGTCACGACAATCGATTGACGAAGAATGTATTCGTCAATCTCGGTTTTGAGAAAATGGTATTCCGCGCCGATCTTTCTCCCCGGCAAATCGCCCGTACTGACTCGGGAAAGAACATCCTGCTCGCGCAGGCCAAGCATGGCCGCCACATCCGCTGTCGATAAATGCATACCTGAACCACCCTCTGCAAGTATACGCAGTCCTCTTCTTCGCTGGATTTTTTTTTTGATCCCGTGCTATACTGACACATCATGAACGTATTCTCCCTGGCAGCCCAGGTCGCAAGCGTGGTTTACTTGTATACCGGAGCCTTCTCCCTCTGGCTGGACCGGTCGAATCCGCTCAACAAGGCGTACTTCGGTCTCTCTCTCTGTTTCGCCTACTGGGCCATGACCTACGCCCAAGTCTATTCCGCTCCGGATGCGGCAAACGCCTGGTTCTGGTACGACCTCTCCTCATTCGGCCGGGTGACCTGGTACGCGTTCTTCCTGGTCTTTGCCCTGATCCTCACGGATCGGGCATCCCTCTTCAAAAAACACCGCTGGCTGCTCCCCCTGATCTTCCTCCCTCCAACCCTCTTCATCACGCAGAACCTGACGGGCTATCTCGGTACCAGCAATCTCGTCTCCGGGCCTCTCGGCTTTATCGAGATACCGGCCCGGAATGCCCTCTATTATCTGTATGTGGGAACCTATGCGGGCTACACCGTATTCGGCTTGCACCTGATCTACATCTGGACGAGACGGCAGACTGCCGCCCGGAAACGCCGCCAGGGTTTCATGATCTTCGTCTCGGGCTACATCGCCTTCGTTGTCAGCCTGTTGACAAATCTCTTTTTCCCCCTCCTCGGCGTGCATACCGTCCCGGCACTCGCTCCGATCCTGATTCTCTTCTGGTCCCTCGGAATCTTCTATACCATCCGCAAACACCATTTCATGCTCGTCACCCCGGCCATTGTGGCCGACGAGATCATCCTCCGAATGCGGGACATGCTTCTTTTGACGGACAGCGAAATGCGGGTCGTCCGCATCAATCCCGAAACGGAGCGACTGACGGGACGAACAGCCGTAGATCTCATCGGAAAACCCCTGACGAGCATTCTCTCCGCGCACGCTCTGAACTGCCCGGAACATGTCGAACACGAGACAACGGTCACGACCAGTCTGGGGGAAGAAATCCCCGTCCGTCTCTATCGCGACATCATCCATGACCGATCCGGCGAACCGATCGGAACCCTGATCATGGCAAGTGACATCCGCGAGCAGCTCCAACTTCTGCAGGAAGTCCAGGACAGGATGCGCATCGAGGGGGAACTGGTCCATGCGAAGGAAGCCGCTGAAGAGGCCAACCACATGAAAGGCCGGTTCCTGGCCAACATGAGCCACGAGATCCGCACTCCGATGAACGGTGTCTGCGGAATGGCCGAGCTCCTTCTGGATACCAGGCTCGATCCAGAGCAGCAGGAATACGCCCGCACGATCATCAGCTCGGGAAAGGCACTTCTCGGGATCATCAACGATATCCTCGACTACTCAAAAATCCACGAAGGGAAACTGGAGATCGAGAACACCCCCTTCCATCTTGGACGTCTCGCAAACGAATTGATTCTCCTCCTCTATCCGCGTGCCCGGGAGAAAGAGATCGAACTCGTTCTTCATTACTCCCCGCAGGCACGCATGGATGTCATCGGTGACCAGACCAGGATCCGCCAGGTTCTTCTGAACCTGCTCAACAACGCTATCAAATTTACCGAAAAGGGATGCATCATTCTCTCGATTGAAATCGTCCGTTGTTCTCCGGACGGTGGACTCTTTACCATCACCGTCGAAGACAGCGGAATCGGAATCCCGCCCGAAAAAACCGAAGCGATCTTTGAACGCTTCAGCCAGGCGGATGCGTCCACGACGAGAATGTATGGCGGAACCGGGTTGGGGCTGACGATCTCGCGACAGTTGGTCGAGCTGATGGGCGGGACCCTGACTGTGACCAGCTTCCCTGAGACAGGGTCGACTTTTTGGGTTTCACTCCCCCTCCCCTGGCAACAGCAGGGTGCCTGCGAAATCAACTCCCTGCCCTGCAAGACCCTCCTCTTCGACAAGCGCCATATTCCAGGAAGCATGCTGCAAAAAATCGTGGCAGACTGCGGAAGTGACTGCCTGCTCGTCAATGCCTGGAGTTCCGTCCGGGAACGGCCGGACGTCTGCCTCGTTCTGGTCCACGAGAGCATGCCCGATGCAAGCGGAACGGAAACACTCGCCATGTTGCGGACTCACTTCACGAACGCCCGGCTGGTCATCATCCATCAACCGGGATTGGATGTCCATGGGTTTGATGCCACCATTACGGAACCTGTCCGGCCTTCACAGATCATGTCCGTCCTCTCCGCTGTCGTAAAAACATGCCACCTTCATTCACCATCGGGGGGTACGTTCATCATCGAACCCGAGTCTTACCTCTCCATGAACGCCCCGATTACCTGTCTCGTCTTCCCGGGAAAAAAGATTCTCCTCGTCGAAGACAATGAAGTCAACCGGACCGTCGCCCTCCGTCTCCTCAAAAAACTCGGGTGTACCGTCGACTGTGCCGAAAACGGGCAACTGGCCCTGGACATGCTCGCAACCCGGGAGTATGACCTGATCTTCATGGACTGCCAAATGCCGGTGATGGACGGCTATACCGCCACATCCATGATCCGCCAGCCTGGCTCGCCTTGGAGCAGGCCGGAGATCCCGATCGTGGCACTGACGGCACATGCCGGAGGGGAAGAGCATGCCAAGGCCCGCGAACACGGTATGGATTCCTGCCTGACAAAACCGGTCTCGCGGAAAAATCTTGAAACCTGTCTGGCGGAGATCTTCAATCCGGAAATGGAAGTGACAGCGGAGAACACACCTGTCCGGGGGGATCAAGTCCTCAACGAAGCCCGGGCCATGGAGCGACTGGATGGAGACAGGACACTCTGGCTTGAGCTGGTTCAGATTTTTCTCGAGTCATTGCCGGATGCAAAAGAAACGCTCACCCGGGCCATACTCGGAGATGACCGGCCAGGGATCGCCGCGATCGCCCATACCATCAAGGGCGGCGCCCTCAACTGCAGTGCCGACGAGATCGCGAACATCTTCGCTGTTCTCGAAGACTCCTGCCTGACTCTTTCTTCCGGGGAACTCAATGACGCCCTGGTTTCGACTGACCTGGCCTTTGCACGACTCCTGCAGGAAGCCTTCGCATTGCGCAACAGAAACTGACCCGGTAAATCTCCGGGGGAGCGTGGATCAGGCCCGGTTGACGACCACCCGCGCCTTGAGCGCAACCCGGCTGTTGTAGACCAGGCCATTCTGGATCACCCTGAAGATCGTCCCGTCATCGTCCGCCCTGCTCGGTTTGATATCCACTTCCTCATGGAGGACCGCATCGAATATGTCGCCCGGCGCAGGAACGATGGTCTCGATCCGCATCTCGTCAAGCCTTCGCTCGACCTCACGGCGGACCTCATCCTCACTGAAGAGCTGTTTGTTGCCCGACGTCGCAGGCCGGGGAAAGGAATCGAATTTTCTGGAAAGAAGTTCCAGCTCGGCAAAGACTTTGAGGAGGGCCGCGCTGTATCCTGCGGGCTCGGGAGCAGGCACCGGCCGGGAACCCTTTTCCTTCGCCTCCGGGGGAGGAAGATGCTGCGCACTCTCCATCAGATAGCGCAGGGCCTCCTTGATATGCATCACATCCCGCTCGATCTTTCCGATGGAATTCCGGACACCTCCCATCCTGACCAGGATCAGGAGGACAAGCACAGAGGTCAGTCCGGCGATCGCAATCGCAATGTACGAATATTTCGTATTCACATCGATGATGGTATCCAGAATCCGGTCCGGACTGATCTCGGGAGACTGAACGGTTTCCGGAGCCTTTGTCTCCCGATCAGGCTGCGTTGCCCCGGCAGATGTCTTCTCGACCGGTTTCCGCCCCGGCACCTGGGCAAGCAAGACCTGCTCCCCGGAAATGGCCGACAATTCCCGGCTCACGCAGACTACTTCAAAAAGAACCATCAACAAAACGCACAGCAAGATTCTGCCGTATCCACGCATCACGCACGCCCTCCAGACACAGGAGAATATAGACGGTTTGTGACATCTTGTGCAATGAGAAATTGAAACCGGGACAGTTCCCCTGATTTTCTGTAGATTTGGCGGAAGCCGGACGGAAGGATTGGCAGGTTGGACGAATGACGGACGAAAAAAATTTCTGGCTGGCCCTCCCCACCCCCTTTCTCTGTCTCGCCCCCATGTCCAACATCACCGACAGCGCCATGCGGCTGATTCTGGCGCGTCACTGCAAACCGGATGTCATTTTTACCGAGTTCATCTCGACCGCCGGACTGACATCGCCCAAGGGCCGGAGCAAACTCCTCCCCGATCTCCGTTTCGATCCGGGCGAACACCCGCTGGTCGCCCAGTTTTTCGGACGTGTTCCGTCCCAATTCTTCGCCTGCGCATCCCTGGCCGCCGATCTCGGGTATGACGGGGTGGACATCAACCTCGGGTGCCCCGACCGCTCCGTCTTGCGACAAGGTGCGGGCTCGAGCCTGATCCGGGAACCGGCCCTGGTGGCAGAAATCATCCAGGCCGCACGGGAAGGTGCCCGCGGGCTCCCGGTTTCCGTAAAAACACGTATCGGATATTCACAAAACACCGTCGAGACCTGGATCGGGCAATTGATCGGAATGAAACCGGCCGCCATCACCCTCCACGGACGGACACGGAAGCAAAAATACCTCGGCTCGGCCGACTGGTCGGCCATCGCCCATGCCGCCAGCATGGCCCGCGAGGCCGGGATTCCCCTGATCGGAAACGGGGATGTCGCATCCTGGCAGGACGCCATGGACCGGGCCCGCGAGGCCGGGGTTGACGGCGTGATGATCGGCAGGGCAGCCATCGGAAATCCCTGGGTCTTTTCACCCGAAACCACCCGAAAAAAAATCCCGCTCGAGGATCTCCTCTCCGTCATCATCGAACATGCCGGGCTCTACCAGGAGCATTATGACGGGATCAAGAGCTTCGCCAATGTCAGGAAGCATCTCAAAAATTACGTGGCCGATTTTCATGGAGCCAAATCCTTGCGGATCGCCCTGGTCCATGCCGAGAATGCCGACCACGTCAGGGAGATTGTCCACGATTTTCTGCACAATCCCCCAGCCAGCGATTCGCAGCAGGAATGAACCCGCGCCAGGCCGGACGAGGCATGACTTCCTGCAGGTTCTTTTTTTGGGGAACAACCTTCCATCGCCCAATGGGCTGTCGCCTGCCTCGAACGGGATTCACCCCGCTGCTCCCCGACACGGATCGGCCCGGCAACGAAAGGGGAATATTTCAGTTATCGGTCTTTCTGATGATCATCAGGGGACTGTCTGCCAGACCATTCGCATCCAGCCGGGCACGGACACGCTCAAAAATCCGGGCAGCCCGCTCTTCATCGGGAGAGACCAGGTAAAAAGCGCCACCACCACCGGCGCCACTCATTTTCCCTCCGGTCGCACCCGCCTGGCGTCCGCAGGACAAAAGATCGTCCACAAGCCCGTTCCCCAATCCAAGCTGACGGAATGAGGTTTCGGCCTGATCGGCAAGATTGCCGATTTTTTCAGCAAGCTCACGCTGATCGTTCGAACCTGATCCGGCTTGATGAAAGCATTGGATGGCCTCGGCGGAGAGTGCGCCAAGATGGGCGATCGCACTCTTGGTCTCCTGATCCTTTTTCCGGTATCTCTCGGAAATCGCCTGGACATGGGCCTTGGTGCTTCCGTCCCGGGGAACACCACCGACAATCAGGGTCAAGGGACAGGTCTTCATCTCGGTATGCTGCGGAAGATCGTCCCCGGTGCCGGAAAACGAAAACCCCTGCATCTTGCCGAACAGGGCCAGCCCCGTGTCGATACCGGAGGGCTTCCCGTGAAAGAGCCGCTCCGCCTTGTTGGCCAGAGCCCAGAGCCTGCCAAGCTCCCGCAGGAGCTCGCGCGCCCAGGCCTCGGGGAGAAAGCGGTTGGCAAGAACCGTCACGACTGCCTTGACAAGGGCAACACAGAGGGCGGCCGATGAGCCAAAACCCATACCCCTGGGCACATCGGAGTGGATCGTCAGACGGTACCCGTCCTTCCTGAGCAGGGGAAATGTGTCAAACATCAGACTGACCAAGGCATGGAGACGCGCCGATTCGTCGCCGTTGAGTTCCGGCAGGGCCCATGCCGAGAGAGAGGTGTTCTCGTCAAGCGTCACCCGGGTCTTCCAGGGAAGGGCCAGTCCCAGGGCCGGATAGCCGTAGACCGCTGCATGCTCGCCGAAGAGCAGGAGTTTCCCCGAGCCCTCGCCAGTTACCGCCATCGCACACCATCCCGAGCCAATTTCACGCTGAAGACTTCCACTTCCGGAGAATAATAGACAGGAGGAAATCCAAAAGCAATGGCCAACTCGCCACCGGCCCCGCTCGCCTTGGCGGGAATCCCCCGGGTCCGGAGATCGGCAAGGACCCCCGCCAACTGCCCGCCTTCGGGGTCCAGTCCGAGATTCCGGCCGATCCAGAGACCGACCCGGCGCACGCCTGTAATGGCGCGGAAAAGAGCGCACGCGGAAGGCCCCCGGATCTGCCCGTCGCCCGCCTGGCCCGCGCCAGCCGTGAGGGCCGCTTCGAGATGGCGCACCGCCCGGTTGGAACAGGCCAAAAATCGCGCGACGTCCACTCCCCGTTCGGCCTGCAATTTTTTGAACGATCGCACCGCGGGCCCGGAACGCACGCTCTCCTCCGCAGGAATCAGCGTCAGTTCCATCCCGTCGGCAATCCTGATCGGATTCCACAATGGTTTCTCCCCACCACGAAACAGTCCTGTTCCTCCATAAAAAGAAGCATGGACGTCATACCCGCTTCCGCCGCTCTGAAAGGCCCTGTGTCCCCGGAGTGCGATCCGCAAGACCGGTTCACATTCTTCAGGCGAAGGCTCGGGACCGAGTGGATGGATGCAGTCCACAAAAAATGCGGCCAACCCAACCGCGAGAGCAGCACTCGAACCGAGGCCGAGTTTTTTCCCCGGTGCAAAAAACAGTTCGGTCGAATCGGCGAAAACCCGGGCGGCAAACCGTTTGTCCGAGACAGGAACGGAGAGAATCTCCGCTGCCGCGGCGAGGACCGCCTCCGCAAGCCTCCCGCCATCGAGCGCAGCCCCATGGGCCTGACCTTCAAGGAGAAACCGGCTCCCGGGAACAGCACGCAATCGCAGAAAACGGGCCGGAGCGAGCGCAATCCCGAGGCCACCCTCCGCTGTGATGGCATACTCGCCCGCCAGAAGGAGATTCCCGGGAACGATGTATTCTCGTGTCATCCCACAAATCTACGCCGTTTTTCCGGTTCATGATCAGCAAATCCTGCCGGTCTGAGCGGCAGTGAGTATCTTGGATGGAACACGGAAAGCGGAGAAGACCCATGGCCATCGCATCACAATCGATTCTGGTTGAAGAAAAACAGGATGGATTCCTGATCAAAGTCGACGGAACCCCGCTCAAGACTCCGGCCGGGGCCACGATCCTTCTCCCGACAAAGCGACTGGCCCAGGCCATGGTTGCCGAATTGGTGACGGTCGAAGAGATTGATCCCTCGCGTCTCGGATTCTACTGTCTGGCCTCGACCCGTCTGGATTTTACGGACAAGGGAAAGAGCATCCCCGTTGAAGGAATCCCGAAGATCATCCTCTTTGATCCCGCCCTGCACGCCCTGCCCGGGAGCGCCCTCGACGTCCTCGAATCCGCCACCGAACCGGTCCGCAGCTTTCTCGCCGGGCATGGTCTGGTCCATCCGGAAATACCGAATCTGCCCGAAAACGAGATGGAAGGCTGGCTGGCCGACTCTCCGTCCGAGACCAAGCACAACATCGAGGGGATTCTCAGGGTCTGTCGCGACCTGTTTGAAAAACAGGGAAATGCCCAGCATGCCGTGGTGATCAACGCGGGCAAGGTCCATCGTTCCTTTGTCCTCGGGCTGCTCCTCGCTGAGGGCCAGATCTCAACCGCCGAATACGCGGCGGCCGTCATGGCCACCCTCTGTATTCATCCACTGGCATGGAACAACATCGGGGTCGATCAATACCGGGCGGCCTTCGAAGAGGTCAGGCTCCAGGCCGACAGCATGCGAGTCTACCTTGAAGAAAACTGATGCTCCTCAGCCCTCGTCGGGCTCCCAGACGATCCATTCTCCAGGCTGAGAAAGGGCAATCTTCCATCCCTTGCCCGGGCCGGGATAATCGGACCCGAGGGAAACAATCAACGCATCCTTTCCCTCCCGACCAGACACGGCATAGGCAAATCCACTGTACCCGCCACCGACCTCATGCCAAGAGGATCCGGCCGTAACTCCTCTCGCTTGCCGAAGCCGAATCAGAGCGCTAATCATCCACTCAAATCCCCAGTCATAACAATCAGGCCAATAGACGCACGGAATTCCCGGTGCCGTCAGGATAAAAGCGTAGGCCTTCGATTTGAACTCGGGAGGGCATGGCCAACATTGCTGGCCCCAACCATTGGCCGCCGACCATGGAGAAGCCCCCATATCATGATTATCCACAAAGGTCATGACACTCTCACGAACAGCACGATCCGGAGACATATTCAGACCCCAGCGCAGGTTGGCCGGATGCGCTGTCTGAATCTGGCGTTTGAGAACGATATCGTAGGCCAGGCATCCGGTCTCGGCCGCCCATCCGATGATCCTGGCACCTTCGTCCCGACCATAGCGCTGGATCAGGGGATCATCACTCCGGTCATTGGAACTCTGCCAATACTCACCGATGGAGATGTATTCCTTTTTTTTGGTCAGCCCGAGCCAATGCACCACATCCTGGGGATCATAGCCCCAGACATAATCCCAGCGCCACCCGTCGACACCACAGTCGACGGAGAGTTCCTCCAACGCCCTGCGAATCCGTTCCTGAACCATCGGCTCATTGAGGGCCAGATC
Organism: Spirochaetota bacterium; assembly: GCA_036795535.1. Taxonomy (GTDB): domain Bacteria; phylum Spirochaetota; class JAGLSM01; order JAGLSM01; family JAKPMW01; genus JAKPMW01. The sequence goes on along the minus strand of DAIREN010000017.1, from coordinate 10,266 downwards.
AAAACGCCCATCCATAAAAGCGCCACCACTGTCGGCACCACCATTTCTCCAACAGGGACCCGGCCAAGGCCAGATATCCGCCTCCATCCGGCCACCGTCCCTGTGGTTGAGCACAATATCCACAATCACCTTGAGTCCGTTCCGGTGGGCGGCATCCACCAGCGCAACCAACTCCGCCTTTGTCCCATACCGGGAATCCAGCGAGAAGTCATGCCAGTAATAGCCTTCTCCCCCGCCATGCCTGCCATTGCTCTCCCAGGCTGAATCATCCCTCCAGGGTGGAGGCAGATAGAGGACGGTACACCCGCTTGCCGCGATGCGCTCGATCGACGTCTTGAGAATCGCATACCAGGACTCGTCACGCCCGTCAACGGTCCCCGTACCCTGTGTCTTGACCAGGTTCCAGTGGAAAGCCTGGAGGATGACATCTCCTCCATCGCCATGTGTCTGCTCTGTGTTCATGGTCTGAGTATACGCCCTGATAAAAAAAATGCAAGACTCGAATCGGGTATGCTATGCTTCGTTGTGGAGGGAGTCCATGTCCGTGACAAGCAGCCTGCCCGTCAGCATCGCTGACATCAATTACGGTCAGCACATGGGGAATGACCGGTTTCTGGCCTTCTTCCATGAAGCCAGACTGAACTTTCTCGCCAGCGTCTCGGCCAGTGAAGTCGACATCGGTGAAGACACCGGCCTGATCATGACCGAGGCAAACGTCCGCTATCTCGGGCAAGTCGTCCGGGGAGATCTCCTCGAAACGACGGTCGATGTCCTCGAGGTCAAAAAATCCGGTTTCGTCTTGGGCTACGAGATGTACCGCAGCCAGGACGGGAAACGGGTCGCCAGCGGGACAACGGCACTCTGCGCCTTTAAGTACGCCGAGGGAAAAATCGCCCGACTCCCGGGCGGATTCAAACAGGCGCTCGAAGCGCACCTGCGCCAGCCGGAAGGCGATCGGGCCGGAAGCTGATCACCCCCGACGGGACTCAGACCTTGCGGATCGGGACGAGCATCCGGTTGATGGCATTGACATAGGCCCGACAGCTCGCCAGAACAACATCCGTGGCCGCCGCCCTTCCGGAATAGAGCCGGTCCTGATACCGGATGCTGACGGACGCCTCACCCAGGGCATCCATACCACCGGTGACTGCCGACAGCGAGTACTGCTCAAGGACAACGCCCGGGACATTCACGATCCGGTTGATGGCACCATAGATCGCATCCACAGGACCGTCTCCCGTTGCCGCCTCCTGAAAACGCTCCCCGTTACGGACAAGGACGACGGTGGCAGTCGGGATGGAGGTATTTCCCCCGGTGAAGTTCACATACTCCAGCTTCCAGGTCTCGGGAACACTGGCGTGGAGAGCGTCCTCGATGATGGCGACCAGATCGTCATCAAAGACTTCCTTCTTTTTGTCGGCGACCTCTGTAAACCGCAGCCAGGCCTTCTCCAGGGCATCCTTGTCCGGCGCATACCCGAGTTCGGCCAGTTTCTTGGTAAACCCGTGCTTCCCTGAATGCCGGCCCAGGACAATATCACTCGACTTGCGCCCGATGGACTCGGGGGTCATGATCTCATACGTACTGCGCTCCTTGAGAACACCATCCTGATGGATGCCTGACTCGTGGGCAAAGGCATTCTTTCCCACAATCGCCTTGTTGGCCGGAATGGGGAACCCGATCGTCGACGAGAGGAGTTTGCTCGTGCGGAAGATCTCTTCCGTCTTGATTCCGGTTTCCAGCTGGAAACTGTCCTTCCGCGTGGAGAGGGCCATGACGATCTCCTCCAATGCAGCGTTCCCGGCCCGTTCCCCGATCCCGTTGACCGAAACCTCAACCTGCCTGGCACCGCCCAGGACGCCGGCCAGACTGTTGGCGACGGCCATCCCCAGATCGTTATGGCAATGGACCGAAAAAATCGCCTTGTCCGCATTGGGGGTTTTTTCAATCACTTCTTTAAACAACCTCATATACTCCCCGGGGACGGCGTATCCCGTTGTGTCCGGAAGATTGATGATGCTCGCCCCCGCCTCGATCACGGCCTGAATGATCTCGGAGAGAAACCCGTAGTCCGAGCGGGAGGCATCCTCGGCGGAGAATTCAACCTCGGGTGCCAAGCCTTTGGCGTATCTGACCGCATCCACGGCCATCTGCAGAACCTGATCCGGCTCCTTCCCCAGCTTGTGCTTCATGTGGATCGGAGATGTCGCGATGAAGGTGTGGATCCGGCCGTGCTTGGCTTTGGCCAGTGCCTTGGCCGCCGCATCCAGATCGGTTTTCACCGCCCGGGAGAGAGCCGCAACCGTCACATGGCGCAGTTCGGACGCCACCAGGGAGACCCCCTCCATCTGGGCCGGACTGGAGACCGGAAAACCCGCCTCGATGACATCCACACCCAGCCGCTCGAGTTGCAGCGCAATCTCCAGTTTTTCACGGACACTCATGCTTGCGCCGGGAGACTGCTCACCGTCACGCAGGGTTGTATCGAAAATGTACACTCTGTTCTTCATGTTGAACTCCTTTCAGCTTCTCGTATTGGATACGCCACAGGCGGAGCTTGAACAAAAAAAGGCAGCCTCCGCGCTGTGGCGGGACTGCCTCTTTGAAGGCATGCCTCCCTGGGTGCGCGGTTACTCGCGTTCCTCGGTGATTAGCTTGCCGTCGTTGGAGAATTTCATCATGCTGCGCAGCTTTTTCCCGACTTCTTCGATGGGATGGGCAGCGGCTGTCCTGCGCTGGGCGTTGAAGAAAGGCTTGCCAGCCATGTTCTCCAGCATCCAGTTGCGGGCAAAGGTCCCGTCCTGGATATCCTTGAGAACGGCACGCATGGCTTTTTTGGACTCGTCATTGATGACGCGCGGACCGGAGACATAGTCGCCGTATTCCGCGGTGTTGGAGACGGAGTAGCGCATATCGGCCAATCCGCCCTGGAAAATCAGGTCCGTAATCAGCTTGACCTCGTGGAGACATTCGAAATAGGCCATCTCCGGTGCGTATCCGGCCTCGGTCAGTGTCTCGAAACCGGCCAGGATCAGATTCGCCAAACCTCCACAGAGGACCGACTGTTCACCAAAAAGATCCGTCTCGGTCTCCTCACGGAATGTCGTTTCGATCACACCGGCTCTGGTGGCACCCAGACCCTTGGCATACGCCAAAGCGATGTCGCGGGCCTTTCCGTCAACATCCTGGTGAATGGCGATCAGCCCCGGGACTCCGCTCCCCTTCTCGAACTGGGAACGAACCGTGTGTCCGGGCCCCTTGGGAGCGACCATGATCACGTTGACATCCTTGGGAGGAACGATCTGGTTGTAATGGATATTGAAGCCATGCGAGAACATCAGGGTCTTCCCTGACTTCATGGAAGATGCGATCTCGCTCTTGTACGTCTGGCCCTGGGTCTCATCCGGCGTCAGGATCTGGATGATATCGGCCACCTCGGCAGCCTTGGCCACCGTCAGAGGCTTCCAGCCGTCTTTTTCGGCATTCCGCCAGGACACACCACCCTCGCGGAGACCAACAACAACGTTGAAACCGCTGTCCCGCAGATTGAGGGACTGTGCCCGCCCCTGGCTTCCATAGCCGATTACCGCTATTGTTTTTTTGCCAATCGCATCCAGACTGGCGTCACCCTCGTAATAGATCTTCATCAATCGGTCTCCAATTGCATTTCTCTGTTTCGTAAACATACCCTGTCCGCCGAAAAAGTCAAGTTTCTTGAGGAATGGGGTGCCGGCCAAAGGTTCCCTTGGGGCGGATCTGTTTTTATGGAGTCCACACGATTTCGTGTTTTTCATTGAGTCTCGCAGCCTTGAGTGCTATCATGTCACGAGGGCGCAGGTCCTCCGGTGCACTCCTCCGGGAGGGCAGTGAACATAAATCAGGAAGTGGTGTCTTGATGAAGCGACGGGAAGCGGCTGCGCTCGACCTGGAACTTGAGCGGAGATTTGAGCGGTTGTACAGGCAGCACTACGCTCGAATGGTCAGTCAAGTGCATTACATGGTCAACGATATCGAGCAGGCCCAGGAAATTGTTCAGGATGTCTTCGTCCGCCTGCACCGCAACCTGCCGACCATTGCGACTGACGAGCTTGTTCCGGGGTACCTTTTCATCGCCTGCCGCAATGCGATCAAAAACGAGTACCGCCGCCGCGGACGCATCAAGAGCGGCTACGGGAAGACGGTCTTTGTGGATATGGAGAAGACGGATTTTTTCTTCAGGAATGCCGAAACTGAGGAAGACGCCTTCATCAAGCGCGAAGACACCAAGGCGGTGCTGCGCTCTCTGGCGCAACTCAAGCTTGAGGATCGTGAGATCATCCTCATGAAGGAGTTCGGAGGGCAGCGGTACGAAGAAATAGCGGAGACACTCGGGACAACAACAACCGTTGTCCGGGGACGCCTCCACAAGGCCAGACAGCGTCTTCGCAAGGCGCTTCTGGAACCAGGAAAGGAGATCATAGATGAGACACGCGACTGACAGACAACTCTCCGCCCTGATCGACAACGAATTGTCCGAGCAGAAAAGGGTGCGCATTGAGGAACACTGCCGCACCTGCGCACAGTGCAGCAAACGTCTTGAGGAATACAAAAGGATTCAGTCCACCCTGTCGGCACTCCCCGTCCTCAAACTTGATCCGGACTTCGCACTGACCAGAGTCCGCGCCAGGGTCCGCGAAGCCGACCAATGCGAGCCACTGGTTGTCCGCTCCTGGTACCATCCGGCGCTGGCGATAGCAGCGGCTGCCCTTGTTGCGATAGCAGTTCTTTTTGCGGTACCGGGCGAGGTCAGAGAGGAAGACGGGGGACTTGACCCCAAAGCCACCCTCACGCAGGGTCCCCTTGACAACTGTGTCGCCGAACAGGAAACCGATGACATCATCCGCGGCTACCATGACATGAAACGGCTCTATTACTTTTGACCGGCACCCTCTACGGCATCCGGCATGAACAGCGAGGCAATAATCCCATGTGGCGAATGATACTCTTGACCAGCCTTCTGGTTGTGCTGGCACTCCCGGTGTCTGCACAACAGCGTGATGTACCGGCCAACGCCGAGGAATTGACCCTCCTCGGGAATCCCAAAGAGCGGATGCAGAAGATCAACCGTCTTTTGCGCGAGGCCGGCGAACACGTCCTCGAGCAAAAGCGCATGCTGGACGATGCCGTCGCCCGAATCATCGCCAACGAGCGCAAGATGGCCGCCAGCAGTCTCTCCGGCGAGGAACGACAGAAATTGCGCACGGCAAACATTGCCGCTTTCAGGGAAATCGAGATCATCCGTGAACGGATCGCGCGAATCCAGTTTGATACGGCGCAGGAGGTGTACCAGATCGAGCAGACGGCATACCACTCAATGATCAACGACATTGCGCAAAAAAACGCCCAGATCGGGACCGACCCGCTCGCCTACTGGCTCGCGGTGCGCCGGATGCTCCTCTCCCCGTCCGAACTCTCTTCAAACCTGTCCGAAAATGATCTCAAAGCCATCTACCGGTAAGATCGGACTCCTCGTTTTTCTCGGTTGCACCCTCCTGACACCGGCCTTCTTGGCCGGTGTCAGTCCCTTGACCCGGCCGGTCGTCCATTCACCGGCGCTCGGTTCCGCCATCCGTCTCTGGGCCCATCTCTCCCGCCAGGATCTCTGGTACACCGAAGCCGGCCCACCCGATCGCAGGGCAGCCCCCGGTGCTGTCTTTTTCAGCCTCTGGAAAAGCAGCCTGGCCAACCCCCAAGGCGGGAATCGGATTGCCGATCTTGGATACAGTTTTGCCCACCCCCTGCTTGACAGCAAGCGGCAGGTCGTCTGGTATGCCCAACGCGTGTCCGACTCCAATCGGGATGGCGTTATTGATGAACAGGACGGGCTCTCCATCATCCGTCTTGACCTGGCCCGGAATCGCCCGGAGACAGTGACTGACCGGGACGAGATTTCCTGGCCCCTCTCGCTCGACCCGAATACCGGCCGGATCCTGGCAGTCGTGGACGGATACTACGCGATTCTCGAGGCTGATGACGGAGACATCGATGAACGCCTGGCACGATTTGACAGCCGGACTTCCCGCGGATCCCGTCCCTTTTTCGACACCCATGGCAAACCATGGCTCATGTCGCAGGATGCCCCGGCGTTGGCGATCACCCGGAATACACTCTCCCCGGGACAACCGGTGGTGCTGGCCGATCCCGGCTCGAAAGTCTCCATCCAGATTGTCGGACCCGGCGGAAAGCCGCATTTCAGGATCAACGCCCCGGACGGCAAAACCGTCGAAGTCCCGGCTGAACAGGGACTCTGGCCCCTCTCCATCATTGACAGCACACGGATCATCTGGATCGATCGGGGGCGGATCTTCGCCGCCGATCACCATCAAAAGCGCCATGAACCGCTTGTGCTCCTCCCGTCGAACCTGCTTGCGGCTTTTGTCAACCCGACCGAGCCGGGTTCCATCGCATGGTTGCACGGATCTGCTACGGGATACGCCTCGCTTGGCGCTGCGCATTGGGGACAATGACGCAGCGGGATTTTCACACCCTTCGGAAGGCAAGAATCCGCCCGTCTCTCTCCGGACATCTTTGGGGCCACCTGCCCTCGGGGCCGGCGCGTTACAAGAAGGACTAATTCACTTGTCGTCACAGTCCTTCTCCGCTAAATTTGGGCGGGCTTGCCCCCACCAACGGGTTTCCCGCCTCTCCCGGCCGGGTCACCCAGTTCCGCACCGGAGGATGGCTGTCAATGAAATACATTTTTGTCACAGGCGGAGTCTGTTCATCATTGGGAAAAGGCGTCTGTGCCGCATCGATCGCCTGCCTGCTTGAACACGCAGGCTTTCGGGTCACCCTGCAAAAACTGGATCCCTACCTGAATATCGATCCGGGTACCATGTCTCCCTTCCAGCACGGTGAAGTCTATGTCACCGATGACGGTGCCGAGACAGATCTGGACCTGGGAACCTATGAACGCTTTACCGGACAGGCCAGCTTCTCCCGGGTCAATTCCGTTTCCACCGGCCAGATCTACGATACGGTCATCCGCCGGGAACGCGCCGGAGGCTATCTCGGCAAAACGGTCCAGATCATCCCGCACATCACGGACGAAATCAAGGCCCGTATCAAGACGGCCGGACGTGGCCATGAGATCCTGATCGTCGAGATCGGCGGCACCGTCGGTGATATCGAGAGTGTCCCTTTTCTCGAAGCGATCCGCCAGTTCGCCTTTGATGTCGGCCGGGAGAATGCGGTCTTCATCCACCTGACCCTCGTTCCCTGGCTCTCGGCCGCCGGCGAGGCCAAGACCAAACCGACCCAGCACAGTGTCAAGGAGCTGATGCAGATCGGGATCGTCCCCGACATCCTGATGTGTCGCACCCTCCACGATCTCTCTCCCGAAATGCGCGACAAGCTGGCCCTCTTTTGCAACGTCGACAAGGACGGGGTTTTTGCCGCCCGGAACATCGACACGACGATCTACGAGATCCCCCAGATCTACCGGGAGGAAGGACTTCTCAAAAAGGTCCTCGCCAAACTCCATCTGGACGACCGGGACGCCGACCTCTCGGAATGGAATGCCAGGGTCCGGTGCTGGCTGCATCCCGAACGGGAGACCACGATCGCCGTTGCCGGGAAATACACCGAGCATCAGGATGCCTACAAGTCCATCTACGAGGCCCTGATGCATGCCGGGGCCCAGCATGCCTCCCGGATCCGGATCTTGCGGGTCGACACGGAACTCCTTGAAGGAAAATCGCTTTCCGAATCGGTTATTGCACTTGACGGTCTCGACGAGGCCGATGGCGACTTTTTCGGCACGGTCCACGGGGTCCTGATTCCCGGCGGCTTTGGGTCCCGCGGAGTCGAGGGGATGGTCATGATGGCCCGCCTCGCCCGCGAACGGGGGATTCCCTGTTTCGGGATCTGCCTGGGGATGCAGGTCATGGCCATCGATTGCGCACGGCACCTTCTCGGACTGGCTTCCGCCAACAGCACGGAATTTGACCCGGCCACAGGGCATCCGGTCATTTCTCTTCTTGAGGAACAGAAGAAGGTCTCGGATATGGGCGGGACCATGCGTCTCGGGTCCTGTGATGCCGTCATCATCGCCGACACCAAAATGGCGCAAGCCTACCACAACGCCAGTCTCGTCAGTGAACGCCACCGCCACAGATACGAGTTCACTTCCCGCTATCGCGCGCAGTTTGAATCGGCCGGCGTGGTATTCTCCGCCATCAATCCGGACAACGATCTTGTTGAGGGGATAGAACTTGGTGACCATCCCTGGTATCTCGGGGTGCAGTCCCACCCCGAATTCAAGTCACGGCTTGCGGCTCCCGCTCCGCTCTTTACCGCCTTTATCGGGGCAGCCATCAAGACTCACGCGACTTGAGAAGAACTCACGCGGACAAGCCGTTTGAACACAAACCAGGCGATGAGCATGGCCGGAAGCGTTACACAAACTACGCTTCCCAAAATGGCTCCCGTGAGAGGGACGAGCTCAAAAAATCCGGCCACGGCTGGGGTGAACATGGCCCCGAAAAAGATACCCAGGAGCCCAATGGACATCCCGAGCGGAACCATGCTCTCCCGCCGCAACCGGAAGAGATCCCGGACTCCCCGGGGACGGACCATGAGAACGAGAAATGCCAGTGATCCCAAAAACACCACGGGAATGGCGCCGGCGGTTTGCACAATGTGTGATGGATTCGGAAAGAGCCCACCGAATCCCTGCACCACACCCAGTAGCTCCTGTGTCTCGAAAGCGGGATAGACGGCACTGAGCATGATATTCAATACCAGGGATGCGAGCGCAACCAGCCCACCCGTCCAGAGCGAGAATTTGAGAATGTTCCCCAAAAAACCGCCCTCGACCCGTGAACGGTGTCCCGAGAACTTGACGAGATAGAGCAGGGGAACGGTGATCGTGACAAAATTGATCATGGTAATCTGCTGTGGATAGAAAGGAAAGGTCAGCCCGAGCAACAAGCTTGCCAGAATCAGGATGAGCGCATAGGCATTTTTGAGAGTGAAGATCCGGGCAGCATCCCGAATGCGCGAGACAATACGCTCACCTTCTTCAAGCAATCCCGGGAGAAGGTCAAACCGGTTATCCACCAGGACGATATCAGCCACATCCCGGGCCATGCTTCCCCCGGAACCCATTGCGATCGCCAGTTCTGCTTCCTTGAGGGCCAAAACATCATTCACCCCGTCACCAACCATGGCAACATGCTGACCGGCATCACGAAAGGTACGGATGATGGCTTTTTTTTGTTCGGGCAGGACCCTGGCAAAAACATTGGTTGAAAGGATTTTTTCGCGCAGGATCTGTTCCGGGCCGTTCGCGAGTTCGGCCAGTTCCTGCCCGCTCACTCCGGCATCCGCCCCGGGGAGGCCGATCTGCCGGGCCAGGCTCTGCACGGTCACCAGGCTATCCCCGGAAATGACAACCTGACGAACCCCTCTCTCGGCAAACCCGCTCAGGATGGCCGGAGCCTCCTCCTTGATCCTCTCCGAAAACAACACGAGGGCGAGCGGAACGAGTCCACCAAGCGTCTCCTGCTCAAGTTCGCCACTGGCCTGGCGGGCAGCGAAGAGCACCGTCCGCACCCCCCGTTCCTCCGCCTGGCGTAACAGTGTTTGTGCGCTTTCGGGGAGCGTCATCCCCTCAATGTGCGGGACCAGCATCTCGGCAGCACCCAGCACCAGATCCCGGGCGGGAAGACCTGCGCGTTCAAGCCTGACCGAGCTGAATTTGTTTTTCGATTTGAACGGAATCTCCGCCAGACGAGTCCAGCCTCCGTCATCCGGCAATGCCCGCTGGATGGCCTCAACAGTTTTATTCCGTGCCGTCACACTCCAGGCAAAGGCCCCAAGGAGTTCACGCACACCGTGTTCATCAAGCCCCGGACCGGCGGACTCAAGGGAAACGATGCTGTCCAATGTGATATCATTATGTGTCAGTGTCCCGGTCTTGTCCATGCAGATCAGGTCGATCCCGGCCAGTCCTTCCACGGCATTCATCCGCCGGAAGATGATTCCCCGGCGGGCAAAGGCGATGACACCCAGGGCAAAGGCAACCGTCACGATCAAGACCAGGCCCTGGGGAATCAGGGAGGTCACGGAGGCCACAATGAACCGGACCGGATCCACCAGCCCGCTCGCAAAGGGATCATGGCTCAGGAGGAGGAGTCCGGCAACGAGAAAGCAGAGGATCATACAGACCCGAACGAGCAGATCCACACGCTTTTCGAGCTCTGTCCTCCGGTCGGTGTGTTTCCG
>DAIREN010000016.1:0-33137 GCA_036795535.1 Spirochaetota bacterium | reverse complement strand
TCCAAAAACCGGATCACACTGACGCAGGAATTCACCCACAAACGCACGCTTGCCATCACAGCCAACCGGCTCCTGCAACTTTTGATGAGCCTGATGCAAAACGCCATCCATGCCATTCTCGAAAACGGTGGTGAAGAGCGCGAGATCCTGGTGTCGACCCGGGAGACCGACGAAGTGGTCCAGATCTCCATCCGGGACACCGGGTGCGGCATCCCCCAGAATCAACGCTCAAGGATCTTTGAGCCCTTTTTCACGACAAAGGGCCCGCTCGGGGGGGGGCGATATGGGTGCCACCGGAATCGGTCTTTCCGTCGCCCACGGAATCGCCTCATCCTACGGCGGCCTTCTGGAACTGGTCGAGTCCGAAGAGAAAAAGGGAAGCACCTTCAGGCTGACAATTCCTGTCTTTGTCGGGAACGGAAATAATCCCGAAGCAATCGCCGGCCGGGAATCACCGCTGACTGCCCCTGGGCTCACACTCGCAGGACTCTCGGTCCTCATCGCCGATGACGAGCAGATCTACCGGAATCTTCTCGAAGACATCCTGACCGAATTGGGTGTACGGACCGAGAGTGCCGTCAGCGGGGAAGAAGCCGTCCGGGCCAACGACCTCAAAAAATACGATATCATTTTTTTGGATTATCTTATGCCCGGAATGGGCGGGATTGAAGCGGCTACCAGCCTCCGGACCCGGGGATACTCGGGGGCGATCATCATCATCAGCGGCCGGACCATCCTCCCCAGTCTGAAAAATGCCCTGGAAATCCAGCGGGCCGACTACCTCGCCAAACCCTTCGAAATCTCCGAAGTCCGGGAGCTTTTACAGCGGATCAGCCGGCGCCAGCAGACAACGCCGGAATGACAGGCGCTAACGGCCGAACTGTTCCCTCTGCACACCCCGCCCTTCGAGCGTGATCCGCCGGGCTTCACTGAAGGCGGCATCCTCGAAACGGCTTTCGACGTCTTCCAGAACACGACCCGGATACCTGTGTTCCAGGCTCCTCGCCACCAGCCAGTCCGCAAGGACGGGATTTTTGGGAAGGACCGGTCCATGGAGATAGGTTCCCACGACAGCCTGCACCAGGGCCCCCTCGCTCCCGTCCTGTCCATTGTTCCCGGAGCCGACAAGCACCCGGCCAAGCGGGGAAACGCCGGGCCCCAAAAACGTCATTCCGCCATGGTTTTCAAAACCGGCCAGCTCGACCCGATTCCCGTTGATGTCGGACTCGATCAGGATATTTCCGATGGCACGTGTCTTGCCGGCTTCGGTCCGGACATCAAACCACCCCAGACCGGGGATGATCTTCCCGCCAAACGCCTCATACGACTTCCCGAGCAATTGGTACCCCCCGCAGACCGCGAGGCAGGCCGCACCGGAATCCAGTTCCCGCGCGAGTTGCCCGCCCTTGACCGAGAGAAAATCCTCGTAGATCCGCTCCTGCTCGGCATCCTGTCCGCCACCAAAGAAAAAAAAGTCATACCGGCCGGGCTCGATCCTGTCTCCGGGCTGAAGGGGCTCGACACTGACACGGATGCCCCGCAATCCGGCCCGGTACACAAAGGCCATCACGTTCCCGCGATCACCGTAGAGATTCATGTGGTCGGGATAGAGGTGCCCGACCCGCAGACAGCAATCCATCATGTACCGTCCTTCCAAAAATCCCTGATCCCTGCCCTGCGAACAAGAACCGCACGGATCGCATGCATGGCCGTGTAGGTCGCGATAATGGCCAGGCTCTTGCCGGGGTCTGTCTTGCTCATCGCCATTTCAAGCGCGCGAGGGATATCTCCCCCCGCCGACTCGATTCTCGAACCGGGAACCCCGGCATGGAGCATGCGCAAGGCCATGGCATCGGCCCTGCGTCCACCGGTTGTGACATTGCCTGCCCCGGCGATCGATTCGAACCCGGCATCGTAGATCCAGGAAATATCCCGTCCATCAGCCGCCAGATCATTCAACAGGATGAGGACATCTCCCCCGGGAGCATGTTGCGCCAGAATATCGAGAGATGCATTGGCTCCCGCCGGGTTTTTGACCAGCATGAGGAATACCATCCGTCCCGCGAGGTCGATTTTTTCAAACCGGCCATAGGGCGGGATGAAACCGGCCAACCAGTCAATCGCGCCCTGATCGAGCAAACCGAGCTGATCCAGAACCGCCAACGCGCCAAGGGAATTGTAGACGGCATGGATCCCGGGGAAGGAGAGTCTGACCGTGAATGACTGGCCGCCACGGTGTGCCAGACAATACTCCTGCTGCATCATCCCCAGGGCAAGCGTTCGACCCGCGGACCAATCCGGCTCCGGACGTTGCCGCCCGCACCCCCGGCAATGATACCGGCCGAGGTGTCCCATCACCCGGAGACTGTACTCGAGGGGTGCGTGACAGACAGGACAATGCCGAATGTCTGCGGTCTCTCCGCCACTGACAGGGACAGTTTCGGCAACGGCATCCACCCCGAACCAGACGGGCAGCCCGGAGCCAGTATCGGCCAGGGAAGCGGCGATCGGATCATCCGCATTGATCACGAGCCGGGGCGGATTGGCCAAGGTGGCAATCGTCTCCCCGACCCTCCGGGCCAGAATCGCGACCTCTCCGTAGCGGTCAAGCTGGTCCCGGAAAAAATTTCCGACAAGAAGCAACATCGGCCGGAGGAGTGGAAGGACCGCCGGAATCGAACCCTCATCAACCTCGATAATCCCCAGGGCCTGCCGGGGAAACCGGCCCCGGAGCGAGGCTGCCTCGATCATTGCCGAGACAATTCCGCCGGCCATATTGGCGCCACTCGCATTGGTCACGACGGGTCGCCCGGCATGCCGGACCAGTCCGGCCAGCATCCGTGTGGTCGTTGTTTTTCCGTTGGTTGCCGTCACGGCAACGACCCCGCCCTCAATGCGCGCTGCAAGCGTGCAGAGGAGCCCCGGAGCAATCCTGAGGGCTACCCGCCCGGGGAGACTCGATCCCCCGCGGCGGAGAAGCCGCGCAAGAAGGATGAGCATTTTTCCGATGATTATGGATGCAATGATCCGTATCCTTGTCATGGCAGTAATATAGATTCGGGATGCGGATGCATTCAAGCCCTTTCGGGCAGACTCGGGCAAGGCGGCAGGCATGGGAACCAACGGCGACCAGGACAGATTATCCGCATACAAGCTGTACTCGCTTGTCAACATCAGCAAGAAGATCAACTCCCTGCTGGAGATCAATGCCCTCCTTGAATTGATCATGGAAAGCTGCAAGACCCTGCTCAACGCCGAGGCCAGCTCCTTGATGCTCGTCAACGAGGAAAAGCAGGTCCTCACCTTCAACATCATCTCCGGGAAGGGCGAGGAGCTGCGGACGATGGAAGTCCCGATCGGCAAGGGAATCGCCGGGATCGTTGCCCAGTCCGGGGAACCTCTCATCATCAACGATGCCCAAAACGATCCCCGTTTTTTCAAAGAGGCCGACAAAAAAACGAATATGGTCACAAGCAGCATCGTCTGTGTCCCGATGACCACCAACAAACGCGTGATCGGAGTCCTCGAGGCGATCAATGCCCTCGACAGGGACGGTTTCAATGATGACGATCTTTTGCTCCTGATGGCACTGGCCGAACAGGCCGCCATCTCCATCACCAACAGAAAACTCTATGACCGGATCAAGGCCCGAGCCGAAGAACTCTCGGCCATGTACGAAATCGGCCAGCTTGCGATGAGCCACGGAAGCCCCGAGCGCATCCTCCAGGAATCGCTCGAAATCGTATCCCGCGTCATGGGATGCAAACGGACCTCGATTCTGATGCACGATGCCTCGGACGACACCCTCCGGGTCAAGGCCTCGATCGGGTTTGAAGGCGATGTCTCGGGCCAGATCAAAGTCACCCCAGAAAATGAAATCTCCTACCAGGTTTTTCACACGCTCAAGTTCATCTATACCGAAAATGTCGATACCGATCCGCGCTTCGGCCGCAACAAACGCTTCCGCTACACCACCCGCTCCTTTGTCTCGGTTCCGATGCAGACCAAGGAGCGCCCGATCGGGGTCCTGAATGTCACCGACAAGCAGGATGGCGGCCATTTTGATGCCCATGATGTCCGTCTCCTCCAGACCATCGCCAACCAGATCTCCGAGGTGCACGAAAACATCCGGCTCTACAACGAGGAGCGGGTCAAGCTCAAGCTCGAAAAGGAACTCGAAGTCACCCGCAGGCTCCAGGAGGCGATCTTTCCCAAGAGCTTCCCTTCCATTCCCGGCGTGACCATGTTCGCCTGCAACAAGCCGGCCAGCGAGGTCGGCGGCGACTTCTATGACTTCTTCCATTCGACCGAAGACCCGGGACAGTTCACCGCCGTGATCGCCGATGTCTCGGGCAAATCCGTACCGGCCGCCCTGTTCATGGCCATCTCCCGCTCGATCCTCAGGGCTCAGGCCGTCAGCCAGGAAAAACCGGACCCGGCCGCCCTCTTCGAGTCCGCGAACCGCCTGATCATCGCGGATTCCGATTCCGCAATGTTTGTAACAAGTTTTATGTTGCATTGTGACATCAATGCCCGCAAGGCCGTCTATTCCAACGCCGGTCACAATGATCCGATCCTCCTGCGCCGCGGCCGGGACCACTGTATCCAGTTGCACACCCGTGGCAAACCGCTGGCCGTCATGCCAGATTCGGTCTATCAGAACTCTGTCCTCGATATCGAGCCGGGCGACATCATCGTGATGTACACCGACGGAATCGTTGAAGCCAACAACATGCTCGAGCAGGAGTTCGGGATGGACCGCTTCGAGGAGGAGATCCTCGCCTGTCGCCATCTCCCCGCCGATGCGATGGCCCGCCACATCCTCCAGCGTGTAAACGCCTTTGCTGCGGAGACCCCGCAGTTTGACGACATGACCCTCTTTATCTTCAAATTCGAACTGGAGCCGAACCTGCATGCTTGATACAGAGATTCTCCAGGATGCCCTCAAACGGGGGGCCATCAGCGAGCGCAAGCTCAAGACCCTCTCCATCCTGAAAACCTGCGACAACTGGAAAAAAGTCACCCCGGTCGGTTTGATCGACCACAGGACCGTCCTGACTGCGTACCAGGGAATGCTGGTCGAACTGGACAAACGGGCCTATTTTGTGCGCCGGGAAACCCTGGCCGCACTCAAGAACGAGATCAAATGGAACGTCACGAGAATGATCCGTATCGAACAGTGAGATTTTTTCTTGCCGTTCCTCCTTCTCCTG
Source organism: Spirochaetota bacterium (assembly GCA_036795535.1). Lineage (GTDB taxonomy): Bacteria > Spirochaetota > JAGLSM01 > JAGLSM01 > JAKPMW01 > JAKPMW01. Next base: position 27,924 of record DAIREN010000016.1, on the reverse strand, counting down.
ACTATCATTATCGCGTTGCGCTGGAGTAGCTCAATCGGTAGAGCAGCTGATTTGTAATCAGCAGGTTGCGGGTTCGAGTCCCATCTCCAGCTCAAGCATGCACCCGGAGAGATGCCCGAGCGGCTAAAGGGGGCAGACTGTAAATCTGTTGGCTTGCGCCTACGATGGTTCGAATCCATCTCTCTCCACAACCGTTCAGCTTCCGGCTGAACGGTTTTTTTATGGGAGTCCGATCTGCACCAATCCCGCAGGAGATCCATACAATATGAGCTATGCACAGTTTTTTGATATCACGTTTTCCAAACCAGTCCGGTCCGTCGCGCTCTTCGGCATGAGTCTCTTCCTCATGATTCTTCTTTCCTGCAGCAGGAAGAGTGAGCATGTCGTGACAGGCCGCGGTCTCGATCCGCAGGCGCATGCTCCCCGCGAGGTAACGGACAGCTTTGCGGCCGGGGAGCCATTCTCGCTGGTCCTCGCGCCTGTCCGTTTCGAGGACAGTTATCTTGATCTGATTATCTGGACATGGGGAACAAACCCGAGTCCCAAGCGGACCCGCACGATCACACTCAAGGGGCTGGACACCCGGGAAGAGTATCTGCAAATCAGCAATGCCTTTTCAATACCCTTCCCCGGACGTTACCGGATCAGTTTCGAGCAGCTCGGAAAAACCCTGGGGTGGGCCGATGTCACAATCACTCCGACCGGGATCGCCCCCGGCCCGGAGAAAAGGTGATCCCGCTCAGCCCCGCCCCGAGAGATCCAGGGCGGGCGGTGTCACACCAAGGACACCGACCTCGAGGGCTTCAAACCAGTCGATGAAGCGGGTGACCATCTCTCCCTTGTAGATCGAGCCGTGCTGCGGACAGATCATCTCTGGCTTGAGTTCGCGCACACGCCGGCACCAGTCGTTTTTGGCCTGATTGGATGCCATCCAACGCTGGTGGAAGACCGTGATGTACGGGAGATGGGCATCGAAGTCCGAAACAAACAGATCATGGATTTTCCCCGGCGGCAGGAGTGCCGCACCGATATCCCCGCTGAAGAGGATCTTTGCCTTGGGATCCCAGAGATTGAAATTCCCGCAGGAATGGAGATAGTGGGCCGGAATCGCCTCGAGTTCGATATCACCCAAGGGAATCCGGACCCCCTCGTCAGGAATGGACACAAAGGTATCCCGGGTTCCGCCAAAATGCGGCACAAAGGTGCGCCAGAGCCAGGAGAGATGGCAACGGATGTCGGGGTTGACCTCGAGCCAGAGACCGAGGGAGGAGATGATATCGGGATCCTGGTGGGACGAAAAAATCTTGTTGATCTGCTCGGGATTGAACTCCTGACTGACCGCGGTAAAGACAACGGGAAAGATCTCCAGCCCGCCCGGATCCGTCAGGATGGCGTCATCCCCCTTGACGATCAGATATTCATTGGTATCGATGACAAAGGGCGGACGCTCGGGATCACGGGCAACCACTGCCCACTTGTGATCACCATCCGTATACAAATACCGTAATTTTTTCAAATCCTGCCTCCACGCCCGATGTCTCAGCCATCCTACCAGTCCGGAACCCGGCTGTAAAGGGAGATCACTCCCGTTTTGCATCCAGAATCGAAAACCGGACCAAGTCCTGCCCGTTCCATGTGTTGATCCCGAGATGACCCGCAAGGGAAATCCGCTCCCCCGCCGCAAACACCATCCCGCCTTCTTCCAGCCCGAAGGCCACACCGTCCACCCGCTGGCCGTCACGGGTCCTGACCCGGATTCTCCGGTGTTGACCGCGCTCGCCCATGGGCTGGCAGGATTCAACAACAGCCGCGCTCAGCGTGAAAACCGGTTCAGGATTCCCGGCGCCAAAGGGTGCCAGTTTGAGCAACTCCCTGGCCGTTTCGATGGTACACTCGCTCCCGCTGATCTCGCAATCCACTTCGAGGAAGGGACCCTCGCCCGAAACCGTGGAATTGGTCCGGGCCCACGAGCGGAGACTCTCTTCAAACACGGCCAAGTTCTCGGCCGCGATCGAAAAGCCCCCCGCGGCGGCATGCCCTCCCCCTTTGAGGAACATCCCGGAAAACTGTTCGATGCAGGCGGCAACGTCAAACCCGGGCAGGGAACGGCAGGAAGCCACCCAGACATCCTCGTGCTGATCGTTGGACATGGCGACCACCGGAAGGGCCATCTCCTCGCAGAGCTTGCCCGCGATCAGTCCCACGATACCATGCTGCCATTTCCCGTTGCGGACGATCACGACGGCTTCACCGGCATCACGGGCTGCCCGGGCCACCTCACGGGCCTGGGCCAGTGCGGCATTCACCAGTGCCTGACGCTCTCCGTTCAATCTGTCGAGCTCCCTTGCCAAGAGTGTGGCCCGCTCCTCATCGGTTTCCAGCAGCAGGTCCAGCGCCAGGGCCGGATCCGCCATCCGTCCCGCGGCATTCAGCCGTGGCGCCATGCGCCAGGCCACCATGGATGCATCCAGCGGGACGGTCACCCGGCTGACGGCCGCGAGGGCCCGGATTCCGGGGGATTTGGAGACGGGGATGACGGTCAGGCCGAGCCGGGCAAAGATCCGGTTTTCACCGACCAGGGGCACGACATCGGCGATGGTGCCAATGGCAACCAGATCAAAGGCCCATTTGCAGAACCGCTCGACACCGGACCGGGGCACGGTTCGTGCGAGAACAGCGGCGGCCAGTTTGTAGGCTATCCCTGCGCCGGAGAGTTCCTTGAAGGGATAGGTCTCACCCTCGAGCCAGGGGTCGAGGATGGCCAGAGCGGAAGGAAGCCGGGTCGGTGGACGGTGGTGATCCGTAATGATCAGGTCAATTCCGGCTTCCGCGGCCCGGTCTGCGGCCTGATGGCCGGTGATCCCGTTGTCGACCGTGATGATCAAGCCGGCCCCGGCCCTGTGTGCCCGGTCGACAAGATCGGGAGACAGGCCGTACCCGTCATGCAGTCTGTGAGGCAAAAGAGTGACCGGCCGTTCCATCTCCAGGGCAGCACACATCCGGCAGAGGATGGCCGTTGCGGTTATCCCGTCCGCATCGTAGTCGCCAACGATGGCAATCCGCTCACCGGCATCACGGGCGGCCAGAATCCGGTTGACGGCACGTGTCATGTCCTTGAAGAGGAGCGGGCTATAAAGCGCGTTGAATTCGGGCGTCAAAAATTCGGCCACGGACTCCTCCCCCTCGATCCCCCGCAGTGCAAGGATCCTGTGGAAGAGCGAACGCCCCTGTATCCGTTCGGGGAGATCTTTGAACACCCATCTGGCCATGGCAGTAATCTAGCGCCTCTGTCACTCCGCTGTCAAACTCTCCAGAAGCGGGCCCCTGATGCCGATAGAAAGGTGTTGCCCGACCACTTTCCGACGGAGGAGCGGCCACCGATGCCCACCACCAGCAGTCTGCGCCTCTTCCGTGCTGTTGACAAACTCGATCCCCCCGAGCAGGCCTACTGGCAGGGTTGGATCAACAAGCGGGAACACCTCAAACGCGAATACCCCCAGGGCATCCCGATGCGGATCCTCTTCCCGACCGGGCTCTTCAGTATCCGGGAGTTGCATGGAGCTTATTGCATCGGTCCGGACGGAAGGGCCTGGATTACCTCGGCGGGCATCGAAGGCTGCCAGATACCCGGCCCCCGCGAGGTTCCCCTCCCCTGGTATCTGCTCTTTGCCTGGACCGGTGACTATGTCGCCTCGCTCGATGAGGCCCTCGCATCCCTGGAGCGGTCAGGGCATCTGATCCGCTCGATTCTGGAACATGAGCGGTTTGACCTCGTGCGCGAAGAGTCCTGCATCTACCTCCTCCAGCACACGCTCCCGTCCCACATCGCATCCCTCGCGGCCTATCTGGCAAGCGAGGACGATACCGGCTACATTGAATTGGCCTACGGGGACACCGGGCTCTCCTGCGATCCCCTCATCTCGGCACGGATTCTCGAGGACAGACGCAGGCACATCTTCCCGCGCCAGATCGCTTCGGCCCTCGAGTATATCGCCGCAGGACAGCATGGACCGGCCGAAGAGCTTCTTGAGGAAGTCTGCCTGATCCACCGCTATCTTTCATCCGTTCATGCCCGGGAGAGTATCGCTGTCGAGGCCTGATGCGTGGACCTTGTTTTTTTTCCCCTGCGGGTACAAACTGGAATTCGCAGACATTCACTGAAGGGATATTCCCATGCCTTTCCAGACCGACGAAAATTTCCTTGATGAACTCGATTCCCTCGAAGCTCCCGCATCGGGCCACCGTTTGCGGGTCAGTGCCGATATGGTCTCACTCCGCTACAGATTGAAACAACTCTGGAAAAACGCCGGCATCGAACTGCTCCTTGTCCTCCTGTTGTTCCTCTCCCTGCGCCAGGTCCTGCACACCGGAACCGGGACCGAAGAGGGCCGGCAGATCGCCGCCCAGAGTCTGCAGATCGCCCGGGGGGAACTGGACCTCTCCAAAACCACGGATCCCGCAAGTCTCGACGCCAACGAGCGGATCGCCTGGCGCACCTCGCACGCCGACAGCGTCCTCCTCCCGCTCGCCCTGGTCACCCTCCTCACCGGGGGTGGAGAAGAAGTGCTCGAAGTCATCGCGATCCTTCTTGCGCTGACAAGTCTCTGTGCGATCTACGCGACCGGCAAAGAACTCTTCTCCCCCGAATTCGGTATCGGAGCCGTCATCATCATGGCGCTCCTGCCCTCCTTTGCCGCACACGCCTCGGGACTCTTCGCCATCACCTTCGGGTACGCCTATACCGGCATCGCCCTCTGGCTTTTGGCCCGCTCACGCCGACACGAAGGCCTGCCCTCACTGATCCTGGCCGGATCCTGCATCGCCCTGGCATTGCACGCCGAGCCCCTCTTCCTCTATCTCCCGGTCTTTCTGGTCCTTTTCTGGATTGAAGCGGGTGCCGGGATGAGGCAGATCCTCCCTGTCGTCGGCGGACTTGTCGCCGGAGAGGTCCTGCTCATGCTCCTCTCGCTGGCCATCACCGGCCTGCCCCCCTTTGCCGGTCTGGCCGCCCTCTTCACACCGGACAAAACCCTGGACCCGGCCGGCTACACGGGGCTGGCGGATCTCTTTGGCCAGCTCTTCACCAATCCCCAGGTTCTCCCCTTCACCCTGCTGGCAGTCTTCGGGATCGGCTACACCCTCAGGGCCAGCAGTTCCAGCTTTCCCTGGCAACCGATGCTCCTGCTGGCTGCCGCCTATTTCACACTCGAATTTCTTCCGAAATCCTTCTCGCCCTGGACAACCCTTCCCAAGGACGGACGGATGCTGGCTGTTCTCGCACCACCGCTGGCCCTCGTGATCGGAGCGCTTTTGGCGGGACTGGGAAACCGGCTCGTCCTGCGCTGGCTCGCAATCGGAGCCACAGCCCTCGCCATTCCCCTTCTCTTCCTCTACTGAATCCACGAAAGGAACAGCCATGCCATCCTTTGATCATCTGGCCAAAAAAGAGACGATTGTTCCGGGGCTGATCGTTCTCGTCCTTTTTTCCCTTGTCCTCGCCAACCTGGTACCATCAGCCCCCCTCGCCCCGGGAACCGTTCTCTACGAAAAAAACAATTTTGGCTACCAGCCCGTCATGACCACCAAGGCCTCAAACGTGGTGAGGATCCACAAACAGGCCGGGAATTTCATCCAGGTCCAGATCGACACGCCCCCGGCCAGACTCTGGGTCCCCGCCCAGGCCCTTCCCGGCCGACATTCCCTGCCGGCCCAGCTCTTCCTCCGGACGCAGGCCGGACAACTCGGACCGACACTCCCGCCCTTCGTGGAAAAGCACCTCACCATCCGTTATGGAAACGATGAAAAACCGGGTCAGCCATCCAGTCAACACTCCAGTGTCCACGTCCTCTTCTCGCTCTTCCTGCTGGCCGTCCTGATGCTCTCGATGAAATCCCAGGCTGTCAAAAACTCGCTGGCTGTCCTGATCGGGTGTTTTGTGCTCTTTTACTCGGTCTATGCCTCGGGCCTGGTCAAATCGTCCCTCGAATCCCCCCAGGCCGGTATCGTCCGGATCCTCGATCTGGTCCGGACCGGACCGGGGATGCAGATCTACTGCCAATCCGAAGACCTGCGCACCATCGTGCACAGCCGTCACGGAAACAACATCACCGCCAGTCCGGTCTCGGCCATGCCGGCCGCATCCCGGGGCTATCTGTTGACCCGCAGCCCGGCTGGAGCAGGATGGAAGCTGATCGCGACCGATGGCACGGTCCAGCTCTACTACCGCGACTGACGGGGACGTTCGTAGCGATCCAGCAAAAACCGGTCAAGACTCCCGTCAGCGGTCCGCGCTTCGAAGGTCTCGAGATCCGGAACCACGATCGAGGAGAGAAATCGGACTGTCCAGACACTGGAGAGCGGCGAGATCGTAAGGATCGGCCGGCTGTTTTTCCAGGCCTCCCACATCTCGATGGATGCCCCCATGCTGGCCTCGGGGAGATAGGCCACGAGAACATCGGCGCTGATCACATCGCCGAGCTGTCTGAAAAAGACCGTCTCCTCGTCCCCGGGAAGTCCGCTGTTGAGTTCCTGCGGAGAGGAGAGCACAACATCATGATACCGTGCGGCCAGGGCCCGCCGGATCCTCTCTCGGTACTCCTGACCATGTTGTCCGCCGTCAAGCCGTGAGCCATGAACTATGCCGCTTATCCAGACCTTCATCCAGACCCTCCTTTCAGCCAGTATACTCCGACGACACCCGGCTTACCAGTTCGTCCTTCCCGATATTGATCGCAGCCAGAAGTCATGGCGCGCGAGGGTATCCAGCTCCGCGGCGATTTTTTTGCGGCCAGCCGGTGAAAGCACCGCACCAAAACGGGATACAAGAGACCAGAGCCGGAGAGGCTGATCCAGGGATCCTGCAGCGAGTCTGAGGAAGGCACTCTCCCGGTCCCCCCGCGAGGCCCAAGGCAGGGCGAGCAAACGCTTGTCATACCGCCCGACCATCTCCGGACCGGCTCCGGTCTCTCGTGCCAGCAGGGAGAGTTCCTGCATAACCTGGGCGTCTCCCGGATCTCTCCGGTCCAGAACCTGCGCCAGGCGAAAGGCTTCCCTGAGGAAGAACTCCTGCCGTTGCCAGTGCAGGGTCTGGACCGTTCCCTTGTCGTACAACCCCGGACTGGACGGAAACCGTGTCACGGCGGCACGCATCAACCGGAGGGCGTTTTTCCAGTCCCCACGTTGCGCCTCAAGGGTGCCCAGGGCCATCAGCTCCTCGCCATAGAGATGCCGACCTCCGTCCTCTCTCCCCCCGAGATGCCGCTCCATCTCCTTCTCGTCCCAGTCCGGATCAATGGGCGGATACGGATCCCCGTCCCGACCTGCCAAGAGATAGCGCCGGACAAATTCCACGACAAAAATGGAGCGGAGCGGGTTTCCCCAGGCCAGCGTTGCCCCCGAAACGATCCGGTCCGAATTGGCCAGGATCACGAATGTCAGGCCGTATCGCGGGACACGGACCAGGATGGCGCCATAGCCCGGCACCCGCCACCCATAATGCCAATGCAGCCGGACACCGGCCACCTCGCTGACAAACCAGCCCAGTCCGTATGGATTGTCGTTTCCTCTTTGGTCCTTTTTTTCTGTGAACAGTCTCCCGGCCTGAGAGGGGCGGACAAGGCGCCCGGAATCAAGCGCCTGCGACCAGACCACAAGATCGCGCACTGTCGAGACAAGACCGTAGGCGGTATTGCATTCCGGAGACGGGAGGGCCACCATCCTGGTTTCCCGTCCGTTCACCAGATATGGCCTGGCCAGGGAGACCAACCTGTTCTGAAGCGGCGCATACTTGCGCCCGGGGACAGTCATCGTCATCCCAAGTGGAGCGAGAATCCGTTCATCAAGAAGAGCCGGCCAGGATTGGCGCGCCGCTGATTCGAAGACCGGCGTCAGGAGGGCAAACAGATCGGACCGGTAGACAAAGCCACCGTCACTCCGGTCCGCGGTATGGGAAAGAACCCGGGCGATGCTCGTCTCCGGATCCGGGAAGCGTTGGGGATCCGGCATGACCATTCCGAGATCAAGCCGCCCCTCGGCTTCCAATTGGAGGGCAATCAGACCGGCAAAGCCCTTTGTGAGCGAAGCGATATGGTATTGCGTCTCCGGTCCGGCGGGGATGTTTTGCTCAAGATCCGCAAAACCCAGCCCGACAGCCTCGATACTCCCGTCCCCGTACCCGACAGCCAGACTACATCCAGGAATGCCGAGACGGGCACGCAAAGCATCAATCCGGGAGACCAGACCACTGAAACGGTGACCGGCATGCAGGTCGGGCTGCAAAATCCCCCACAGGGCGATGCTGACACACAGGACAAGCCGGCACCCCTGCTTCATCATCACCTCCCACGCTCATGCCAGTCTAGCAGGATATTACCGGACAATACAGCATGTTGATCCCTGCGGCCTGGGCGATGCCGCGCTTTTTTGCGGAGGCCGGTTTGTATGTACAAAAACGGCCCCCAATCCCAGCCCAGAGTGAACCAGCCCCCTTCGGGGACTTCACCTATACCCAGCCGGGTGCGGTGCCTAAATTTTAAGCAAATTGCGTAATCCGGGATTGCATGTCTCGTACGGAAACTTCGCCCATTGCCCTGCGTAGCGCGCGTGTTCAACCCTCTTCCCATGGATCGAGTTTTCCGATATAGTACCTGATATGCGTCCCGTATTCCTCGTGATACTCTCGCTCCTTCTGACGACAACCGGCTCGGGCCTGGCAGCCGCCGGCCAGGTAAAACAGATTCTGCTTGTCCGGCAGGATGCCGCCCTTCCCGATCGGGGAACCATTACCCTCTATGAACTCGTCCAGACTGGCTGGAAACCCACCCTGGGGCCGCTCCCGGCCCTCCTCGGGAAGCGTGGGACGGCTTGGGGGCGGGGACCCTGGTTTGCACCGCCCCGCCAGGCTCCGGTCAAACGGGAGGGCGACGGACGGACCCCGGCCGGGCTCTTTTCCCTCGGGATACTCTACGGCTATGCTCCGAACCCTCCCGTCGCAACAAAGCTGCCCTATACCCGGATCACGCGCTACCATTACGCCGTCAACGATCCCCGGTCCCGTCATTACAACAAGACCGTCGATATCCGCAAGGTGCGCCGGGACTGGCAGAGCGCGGGTCCGATGGCCCGAAGCGACCGGCTCTATCCCTGGCTCCTCGAGATCGCCCACAACCAGGACAACCCGCTCAAAGATGCCGGGACCTGGATCTACCTCCATCCCTGGCTCTCGAAGACAACACCGACGGAAGGGTGCACAGCCGTCTCCCCGCCGGACTTCACCAGGATCATCCAACGACTCGATCCGGCCAGGCATCCCCGGATCGCGGTCATCCCCGCCGACAAAAACGGAGAAATACTCTTTGCACTCCTCGGACTGAACGGGCGTCCGGCGGCAAGCGAGGCATCCGGAGAAATCACGGCCGCAACCATCAACACATCTCTCGAGACAGTGGCCCTGCATGTTCTGGAAACGATCCTCCCGCCAACCAGTTGTCCAGTCCTCTACCCTCCGACCGCCCGCCAGACTCCCGGCGTGAAAGGACGTTCGGGATGAAGATCATCATCATCGGCGGAGGGGCGGTCGGGACAGCCCTGGCCAAAAAACTCGCCTTCGAAAAACACGATCTGACGATCATTGACAAGGATCCGGGCGTGACCCGGGTCGTTGGCGAGACTCTGGATGTCGCGGTGATCACCGGAAGCGGCTCGCATATCAATGTCCTCGAGCGTGCCGGTATCGCTGACGCGGACATGCTGATCGCGGCCAGCGGAACAGACGAAGTCAATCTTGTCGCCTGCATGCTGGCCAATCATGCCGGAGTCCGGCACAAGATCGCACGGATCCGCGATCCGGAGTTTTACACCAGCGGTTCGGCCGAGCGGACAAAAACCGAATTCGGGATCAACCTCTTTATCCGCCCCGAAAGTGAGGTCGCCGACGAGGTCGCCCGCCTGATCCTGCGCTCCTTCGCATCCGAGGTCTTCGAATTCGAGAACGGCTCGCTCCTGATCGCCTGTCTCAAGGTTGATGAGTCCTTCCAGCAGGCCGGAGTTCCGATCCGCCAGATCGGAAATGAAGACTTCCGGCGCAAACTCCGGCTGCTCGCGATTCGCCGACCGGACAAGACGATCATCCCTGGCGGAGACGACAGCATCAGGCACAAGGATCTGATCTTTCTTGCAACCGAAAGCCGGCATCTCTCCAAAATTCTCTCGTTTTTCGGAAAGACCGATACGAAGCTCAGGAGGATCATGATCCTCGGGGCAAACATCATCGGGATGGAGATCGCTGAGCGTCTCTGCGCCGTCGGGCTCAAGGTCAAGCTGATCGACCGGAACCGGCCGGCCTGCCTCGAGGCGGCTGCGCGCCTGCCCGACGTGGATGTGCTGCACAGCGAAAAAAGCGAAATCGATACGATGGCCCTGGCCGGTGTCCTCGAGACCGATGCCTTCATTGCGGTTTCGGATGACGAGGAGAACAATATCCTCCTCAACCTGATCGCCAGGCATCTCGGTGTCAACCGGACAATCGCACTCGTCAGCCGCTCCTCCTACCAGCCCTTCATGGGATCCATCGGCATCGACACAAGCATCAATCTCCAGCAGGCCACCGCCAATGCGATTGTCCGTTTTGTCCGTAAAGGCGAGATCGTGTCGGTCGCGAGTTTCCACGGCATCGAAGCGGAGGCGATCGAAATGGCACTCCCGACAGGGAGCGCCCTCGTCGGCACCATGCTCAAGGATGCCGGGATCCCCCAGGGCGCCGTCCTGGCGGCCATTGTCCGCGACGGAAAGGCGAGGATCCCGGTAGGTGAAACAGTTTTCGCGGAGGGTGACAAGGCCATCGTCTTTGCCCTGCCCAAGGCCATCCCCGAGATCGAACGGCTTTTCTCATGAAAAAGCTCTCCAGACTCCCGGCCCTTTCCAATGTGTTCTACATGCTCTCGGGGATCGTGGCGATTGTCGGCTTGGCCATGGTACCTTCCCTGGTCCTCAGCCTGTTTGAAGACGGATCGATGGCCATCGTCTTCGGGGGGCTGGTCGTCTGCCTCGGACTCGTGGCCATCATCTTGCGGCTCGGGAATTACCGACCAAGCGAACTCACCATCCGCGACGGATTCTTCATCACCGCGCTCTCCTGGATCTCCCTGGCCGTCCTGGGATCCATTCCCTTTGTCCTCGGCGGTTTCATCCCCTCCTGGACCGATGCGTTTTTTGAATCAATGTCCGGCTTTACCACAACCGGAGCTTCCATCCTCAAGGACATCGAAAAACTCCCGGACAGTCTCCTCCTCTGGAGAAGCATGACCCATTGGCTGGGCGGCATGGGAGTCATCGCGCTGGCCGTGGCCATCTTTCCCCTGATGGGTGCCAGCGGGTATCAGCTTTTTCGGGCCGAGGTTCCCGGCCCGACAACGGAAAAACTCACCCCGAGGATCCGGACAACGGCCGGCTACCTCTGGCTGGTCTACTCGGGGCTGACCCTCCTCCAGATCATCCTCCTCCTGACCGGAGGAATGCCGCTGTTGGATTCGGTCATCACGGCGTTCGGCACGATGGCCACCGGCGGTTTTTCGAACAAGAATGCCAGTATCGCGGCCTACGACTCCGCCTACCTGCAATACGTGATCATCGTCTTCATGTTCCTGGCCGGAGCCAGCTTCACCCTGCACTTCAAAGCCCTCTCCGGCCGGCCACTGTCCTACCTGCGCGATCCCGAATTCCGGTTTTACGGACTGGTCATCCTCGGAACAACGATGTTCATCCTGCTCGACAGATTTCTGGTACAGGGTACCCCGGTTGACGAAGCAGGAGTCAGGGGCACCCTCTTCAGTGTTGTCTCGATCATCACGACAACGGGATTCATCACCGAAAACTACGAACTCTGGCCAATGGCTTCACAGCTCGTTTTGATTCTGCTCATGCTGATCGGGGGATCCACAGGCTCGACATCGGGAGGCATCAAGTGTATCCGGATCCAGATCTCGCTCAAATATATCATTACGGAATTGCGGAAACTGGCACACCAGAGCAGCATCCATCTGGTCCGGCTTGGCCGCACGGCTGTCCCTGAATCGGCCATCCCCAACGTCATCGCCTTTGTGTTGCTGTTTTTGGGCCTCTTTGCCTGTGGCGTCATCATAATATCAACCACCGGTCTTGAGCTGGATGCCGCCATCGGATCGGTCGCCGCCACACTGGGGAATGTCGGCCCGGGCCTGGGGAGCGTCGGGCCTGTCTCCAATTTTTCGGACGTGAGCGAAGCGGGTAAATGGGTCCTTGCCTTTTTCATGCTCCTTGGCCGGCTGGAACTCTGGACGGTCCTCCTCCTCTTCACCCGCCGGTTCTGGGTCAGTTGACCACGCCCTGACGCCCGCGCTCCCCGGTGCGACATCCTTGGCACCCCGCGCGTTGCGTCTCTGGACAGGCGCAAAAAAGTGCGCTATGCTCATTGGGTATCCACCATCGCAAGGAGAAGCCCGTATGTCCTTTATCAAACGCTTTGTCGTCATCATGATCGCCCTCCTCTCGGTTGCCGGTTTCTTCCTCATCGGAAAAATCAGCAATGGCGCCATCAATCAGGGGCAGTTTCTGCTCTACGTGCTCGTTCCGATGATCGTCGGAATCGTGCTCGCATACAGCATCCTCGATACCAAAAAGAGTGCCGGACTCCTGGCCTTCGGTGTTGTCGCGGGCGGTCTGTTTGTCTGGCTGGCCGTGATCGATCCTGTATTCACTGGGGAAAACACACTCAACTGGGTCTGGGCGCTGACCGGCATCGGTGCCGCTGCCGGCGTCCTGCTCTACCTCTTCCAGATCAAGGACTGAGATCCCGGCAGCCGGCCGCAAGGCCGGCTGCCGTGTCTGGAGAAACACAGGGTGAGCGTTCTCCGGCCCGTGATCATCGCGCGGCGGGTCCGCCTCCCGTCACGGGCCTGAGGCTGTTCATCAAAAAACACGCTCAGATCACCCCGCCCCCAACGAGAACCAAGCTGCGCACAACGGATTCGAGAAGACGGGCACCGGCTTGATCCGCGGACTGGTTCTGCCCGATCGTCTTGAACAGGACCCATTCACCCGCGGCGTTCGAGCCGGCCGGCGCCTCGACCAGAGCCATCCGCAGGAGGACCCGCCGGCCTTGGACGGGAACGGTCCCGTGGACACGAATCACGCGATATCCGTTGACAAAGCCCTCCTGCGAGTCAAGACCGGATGCCCGCAAGCCCTCAATCACCCGTTGCGCGTATTCCCGCTGCACCACCTCGAGAACAATCGTCCGGTCGAGATTGTTTCCGATCCGGATCGTCCCCCGCTCCTCGTCCTGACCCTGTTCAACGGAAAAAAAGGCCGGATAGGCCAGACTGAAGCGCCCCCCGGCATCGCTCAACATCCGGGCAGGACCCTTTTCGGGAATGATGACCGAAAAGACAAGGGCATACAGCTGGGCCGCAAAAGCGGCCACCAGCACAAACCCGGTCAGGCGCACCGCCAGGCGGATCCGCCGGGGATTGGTCCCGCCCCCGAAGAGGACGATCGGACGCACAAGAAACCCGAGAAGAATTCCGGCCACAAAACCGCCCAGGTGGGCCCAGTGATCGATCCCGCTGTATGAAACCCCGATCACCACATTGATGCCGATGATCATGGCCAGATTGGAGAGAAAGCTCCGTCTGAAGCGGGGGTCAAGCCTTTTGCGGTAATGCAGGGTAAAGGCCGCCAGGAGCCCCAAAAACCCCGTGATCCCTCCCGATGCACCGACCGAGAGCGAAGCATTGGCCAGCCAGCTGGCCAGGGCCGAGACTGTGGCTGTCAGGACAAAGACCAGGGTCAACCGGCTCCGCCCGTAGACCCGTTCGACGAAGCGGCCCAGGATCCAGAAACTGTACCCGTTGACAATGATGTGCATCATGTTACCGTGCAAGAAATTGGCTGTCAGAAGACGCCAGATCTCGCCCCGCTCGACAAAGGGAGCATAATTGCCACCCAGCGCAATCAAGACCCCGGGCTTTTCGGCCCCGCCCATGAGGAGCTCAAGGAGAAACAGGGCTCCGAACCCGATCATGAATACGAGAATCATGTCCAGCCGGTCCAGGAGGCAGTCACCCCTGACCGGTTCTGCTTGAGGCCGGGCTTCCTCTTCCACCCGGTACTGATCCGGGCCCAGTTCAATCTCGCTCATCGCTCCTCCCTCCGCATCCCACACAAAAATAACAAAATCCCCCTGAACTCTGGAGGGTTCCGCCGGGTATTGATCGTATTGCCGGTAAGCCTCCCGCTCTGTAGTTTGATATGGAAGCAGAGACTCAATCAAACGGGATGGCGCCGGTGGACAACGAAGCAAGTGATGCCGAGGTTCTTGCGCATGTCAGTCAGGGGGACTCTGCCATGTTCCGTGTCATCGTCGATCGTCATGCACGCAGACTCCACGCCTGGGCCTGGCGCTACACCTCATCGGATGAGGATGCCGAAGAGCTGGTCCAGGAAACCCTGCTCCGGGCCTTCCGCTCGGCCGACAAATACGATCCGTCCCGGCCCTTCGTGCCCTGGCTCTTTACCATTCTCGCCAATCTCTGCCACAACTGGCACAAGAGCCGGCGCGCGGCATCCTCCCTCGACCGGGAATCCGATGATGGCGGAAAGCTCCTCGACACCCTGCCCTCCGCCGGCACCGGACCCGAAAGCGCCACGCTCGACAACGAGACGGTGTCCGAGGTCCGTGCCGCCGTCAACGCCCTTGACGAAACCTATCGTCCGGTTTTTCTTCTCTACTATTTTGAGGAGTTCTCCCTGGCCGAGATCGCCAGGACCATCGGGATTCCGGTCGGAACCGTCAAATCCCGTCTGCACAATGGCGAAAAGAAACTGGCTGAACTGCTCGCAAGGAGGGCTGCGCCATGACCCACACCACGGCCCGTCGCCTGATCCTCGAGAGCGCACTCCGGGAAAAACTTCAGCCCAGGGATGCGACTGCCCTGCATGACCATTGTGCAGCCTGCCCGGCCTGCCAGCGCTTCTTGGCCAGCATACAGGCCAACGGGCGGGCCATCCTTCCGGTTCCCGAACCCCGTCCTTCCTTCGAATCCGATCTCTTCGACTCGATCATGCACCGGAGTGCGCAACCAACCCGGGTGTCCGTTCCTCCGCCCCGTCGCTTACCGGGATTCCGGTCGGCCCTGGCGGTGGCTGCATCCATTCCGGCGATTCTCGTCTCCTTTTTGCTGACGAGGGGAGTCCTCTCCCCGGACGCCTTGCCGCCGGCCCACCGGACGGTGGTCTCTGCTGAACAACCGGCCGACCCGGCGACCCTGACCATCGCCCGGGAGACGAGCCTGCCGGCTTCGGAGATTACCCTTTCGATCGAGCAGGGAACCCGGCAGATCCCCATTCCGCCAGTGCAGTCCCGCAAACAGGAACCCTCGCGGGAATCAGCCAAAAGAGATATCGCCGATCAGGACGCGGCCCTTGGCGCAAACCTGCCACGACCTTCTCTCGCGCGGAGGGAGGACGCAACGACTGCTGAAGCCGAGATTCTCCAGTCCCGGACAGGAATCACCGCTGACAGTCTCGCGAAAGCAAAGACCGACAAACTTCAGCCCGGCGCAAAACTCTCTCTGAACATGGAAGAGTCGAAAACAGCCGAGACAGGAAAGGGCACCTCCGAAAGAGCCGCTGCGCCGGACAGGAAGGCAACAGCCGAAAAAAAATCGGCCCTGCGCGCGACTACGGACGATGCGACACCGACCCTTTTCAGGTACCAGCCCACAGCCCGCCTGCATGTCGAGGTTCCCGATCAGGATGCGGCCCGAAGGATCCAGGAACACCGCCAGCGCCTCGAGCAACTGATGACCGGTCTCATGCCGGAAGGCACAAGCATCTCGATCCATCCCGTCGTCAAGACCGGTCGGGCGGCTCTCAAACGCGAGGTTCCGCTCCCGGAGTCAGCGCCGGATCCCTGGAAAACCATCGTCCTCATTCTCTGGTTGGTCTTCGAGGCCGGAGTCCGCATCCTGAACATCATCGCGGGCTCGGCCCGTCGCTCGCCCGGATTGGGCCGGTTTGATACAGCCCTCGGTGCCATTTTGGGGACACTCTGGCTCCCGGTGGTCCTTGTCCGTCTCGTCTCCACCCCACCGGAAAATCAGCGCTCCAGTTCACCCGAGAGATAATGTTCCCGACAGAGAGCAATATAGCTCTCGTTCCCGCCGATCTGTACCTGCTCACCCTGGCGGACAATCCGGCCGTCCACGATCCGTGCGTTCATCGTGGCTTTGCGCCCGCACCAGCAAACCGTCTTCAATTCCTCGATGGCATCCGCCCATGCCAGGAGCCAGGTACTCCCCTCGAAAAGCTGGCCCATAAAGTCGGTCCGCAGCCCGTAGCAGATGACCGGAATCTTCTCGTCATTCACGATGTGGACAATGTCTTCAACCTGGGTCTTGGTGAGGAATTGCGCTTCATCCACGAGGAGACAGTGGACAGCGGCCCCCAGTGCCTCCCGTGTCTCCCGATAGAGTTTCCGAAAATCGCTTGAGACCCCATAGGGAATGGCATTTTTGTGGATACCGGCACGGGAGGCAACACACTCCCGCCCGAAGCGGGTGTCCAGCTCCGAATTGAAGATCAGTGCCTTCATGCCCCGTTCATCGTAGTTATAGGCAACCTTGAGGAGATCCAGTGACTTTCCCGCTCCCATTGCAGAATATCGAAAATAGAGTTTGGCCATTACACACCATCCCTTTCCGGCGCCGCGGGAGAGACAAGACCCTCGTCACGATCGTCCCTGTATACCATACAACGCTGGTCAGCATACTTTCCTGCCATCCAGACAAGCCTGCACTGCTTTTTGCTTTTCTGCGGAACCCATAAAAATCAGCACATCCCCCGCATCCAAAACCGCATCCGTGTATGCTGTCAGAATGCATGATTATATCCGAATGAAAAAATGCTGCCGATTGTACTTGGCCCGTTGCCGAGGTTGAAACCAAAATCAAACCGCATCATGGCCGGATTGAGGCTGGGGATCGAGAGGCGCAGGCCCAGACCAATCGCAGGGTAGAAGCGGACATCGGCCAGGCGACGTTCGTGATTGAACCAGCAGGCACCCAGGTCATAAAACGCAGCAAAAGCGATCCAGGGATTCTCGATAAACGGAAGCGGATCGAAGCGGTACTCGACATTGAATACGACCCTGCGGTCGCCTTCAAACCTGTTTGAAACATACCCCCGCAGCCCCTTGTCCGAACCGAGGCTGAGAAGGGAATCATTCTCCAACCGTTCTCCGATAGATGTCTCAGCCCGCAAGGAGAGGGTCCCAAGAGGGAGATTGCGGATGTGATGCACATAGCGCAGGGTTGTCACCATGTCACGTTGGCCCAGGCCGGCCACAAAATCGGACGAAAAACTCGCCATAACCATCGAAATGTGATTATCGCCGATCATGGCCGTATTGGAAAGGGTGATCGTGGAATACCAGCCGTTCTCGTCAGAGCCCCAAAACGTCCTGGACGCGGAAAGCGTGGTGCGGATGGAAGTCCCGAGGGCCAGGTCCTCGATCCGGCCGTAATTGTTGAGATTGCGGATACGGACGAAGCGGTGGTTGTTGGCATCCAGGAGAAGACCGAGCTTGTGGTGGGTCGAATCCTCATTCATCACCTGGCTGCGGAAGGCATCCGCATACTCGGCCGGAAGCCCGTCATAGCCACGGTAGCGGTTTTGTTCATTCCGTACATACAGACCGATGTTGAATTTGTTGGTGTACCCGAAGGAACGGATCAGGGCGTTTTCCAGCACATAGCTCTTGTCGTAGTACTTGCGGGGCAGAAAGACGCCGGGCGCAACCTCGACCTCCTTGATCCGGTCGCCTTCGTTCTTGATGACATATTCATCATCGTACTGGAAGGACGTCTGCCAGCCCCATTTTTCACTGCGCGCATAGAGTGGCCGGATCAGGTAGAGTTCGATTCCTTCCCCGACCTTGTTTCCGTCGTGATCGTAATAGAACCCGACCCGCTCGAAGAACCTCCAGCGGCTCCCGAATAGCCTGGGCTCGTCGAAATGCTGGCGCCAGCGGTTGAAAAATGTATCCCGATCCAGTTCCAGTTCGAGGGAGAGGTTCCGTCCCAAAAAGTTCCGTTCACCCCATTTGAAGTTGTAGCGCGTCACACCGCCGGAGGATTCCAGTTTGATATTGAAATACAGGCTCCAGATATCCCTGACCTCGACGAAAACATCGACCTGGCCGGGTTCTCCCGGAACCGGGACCGCCCGCGTCCGCTCCACAACGCAGATGTTGAGCTTGCGCAGATTCCTCTCGCTTTCGTCCACAAGATCCTGGTTGTACGGCTCTCCCTCGTCATAGAGGAGTTCGTTGCGGATCGTCGCCTCGGCTGTCCGTGCATGGAAGGCATTGGCCACATCGAAAAAAAAATTCTTGTCTTCGGGAAACACCTCTTTGACCCGGATGTGGATTTTCCGGACAAGGCTGTTCGTAGGAACTTCGCCAGCATTGGTGGATACGGTCGTGAGTGAAAACAGTCTGCCCGCGCCAAGGATCAAAACAACAGCCGCAACCAGTACTCTCCGCATCTTCACCTGACAGACCCTGTCCTCTCCCGAGTTTCGCTGGAAGGAGAGTATAGCATGGATTCCTCCAAAGAAAAAGCGGGGTTTTCACGGGGGGTGGCCTGAAAATCGTCCCTGCTCCAGGCTTGTTTTTCTTTCATGATGTGGCCTTCCCTCCCGGGTGCAGTACCCGCAAGAGGACAGGATTCCCATTACTTATTCATGATATTTACCGTTTTCACCGGACATCCGCCATCTTCAGGATTGACAGGTTGTCCCCCGTCACGCATACTGGCCACTGTCGCGCCAACCCTGGTCATGGAGGATGGATGAGACTGCGATACGCTCTGCTTGGCATCCTGGCCGGACTCAGCCTGAACATCCATGGCGGGGAACTCCTGACCGGGACCGGGGAATCCATGGATCTCAGGGGTATCGACCTCGAATCCGCGCCGGTCCCCCTGACGGGCTTTTGGCAGTGCCGTCCGCTAGCACCCGAGCCCGGCCCCTGGCGCCCGGCCCGACTCCCGGCCCTCTTTTCCGAACTCGACCTGCCCGGTGACGGATTGGTCGAATTTTCCCTTGTCTTGCAACTGGACCCAAAAATGGAATTTGTCGGTTTCCTGATTCCCGTCCTCCATTCGGCACACACACTGCTTCTGGATCGGGAAATCGTGCTGAATCGGGGAGCGCCAGGGCCGTCAGCCGACAGGACTGTCCATCATTGGGAGCCGGGTTCTGTCATCCATCCCGTCAAGAACGGCCGGATGGAGATCACCCTCCGTGTCGCCAACTGGGGGTACTACAAGGGCGGGATCCCCGCACCACTCCTCGTGGGCTCAACCGCAGTCATCACATCCAGAGAGACGGCACGCAGCCGGTACGAAGCCTTCCTGACGGGGAGTCTGATCATGATCGGACTCTATCAACTGGGTGCCTTCATCCTCCGTCGCCGCGAACTGGCCCCCCTGTTTTTCTCCCTCTTCTGCCTCCTGATCGCTCTCAGGATTCTTGTCACGGGGGAACACAGGATCCACCAAATCCTTTCCGGGATGTCCTGGGATCTCGAATACCGGATCTTCATGTTGACCCAGACGCTGGGTGTGCTCTCCTTTCTCGGATTCATCACCGCAGTCTACGGAAACGCTGTCCTCAAGCGGACAATCCGGTTCACAAGACGGTTCTTCGAAACCGCCTCGTTGTTCTGCCTTCTGGCACCGACAGCACTGATCTGCCGCTCTGGGATTGTCCTGGATGCCGCCACCATCGGAGTCCTGGGACTGACCCTTGCCATTATTGTCAGGGCCCTCCAACAAAAACGCGACGGCAGTCTGATCATGCTCTCGGGATTCCTGGTTCTCGCCGTGACGATCGTCCACGACATCATCGTTGAAAACACCGTCGAGCATGACACCCTCCTGATCCTCCCGCTCGGACTCTTTCTCTTTGTCCTCTCGCAGGCATGGCTCCTCGCCTTCCGGTTTTCCCGTGCGTTCACCATCGTCGAGGATCTGACAAAAAATCTCGAGAGCAAGGTCCTGGATCGCACGGCAGAGCTTGAAAAGGAGCGGAACCGCCTGCACCAGCACGGCGAGCGGCTGAAAAAAGAATTGGAGATGGCCAGGACGATCCAGATGCAGATGATTCCGACAGCCAGCCCCTCGCCTGCGATCGCGTTCTTCTATCAGCCCATGGAAGAGGTCGGCGGAGACTTTTTCGATTTCATTCCCCTCGAGGATGGATCCCTGGGTGTCCTCGTCTCCGATGTCTCCGGCCATGGCGTGCCGGCTGCCCTGATCACCTCCATGATCAAAAGCCATTTCCAGCAGGCTGGCTGCAAGGCCGGAACACCCGGCAGCGTTCTCCATGACCTGAACGGACAGATCAGCCAGCGCACCGGCGGAAATTTTGTGACCGCCTTTTACGGAATCCTGGATCCCGGGCGGAGGAAAATGACCTGGGCCTCCGCCGGACACAATCAACCCCTGATCATCAGTCCACGGGACGGAGTCCGGACGCTCGACAGCGGGATCAGGCGCCTGCCCCTTGCGGTCTTGCACAACAGCGAGCTTCCCTCCCCGGACGGGTACTGGATGGACAACACAGTCCAGCTTCCTTCAAACGGGAAAATCCTGCTCTATACGGACGGGCTTGTTGAAGCCGTCAAGATCGACGGGAGTTCGGACGGAGATTTCGAAACCCTCGCACTCTCCGATACCCTCAAGCACCTGGCAGCGAGTCCCGCGCATGAATGCGTTCAAGGCCTTGTTCGCGCCCTGCAAGATTTCCGCGGGGCCGAAACGTTTGACGACGATGTGTGCATCATCTGTATCGATACCTGACCCGAGGAGAATCCCGTGGCCCTGACAGCAATCCCGCAACCCTATGCAAACGGTTTTCAAGATCCTGATGAACTCTGCCTTTCGTACACCCGTTTCGGTGACGGGAGCGGGAGTCTCGCCCTGACCCGTGCCGATTTTGCCCGTCTCTCCGGCCGCGCGGCCAGCCTGCTGGCAAAGCATGAGTGCCACCATGGCACACGGATCCTTCACTGCTTCGGGGACAATGACTGGATGGATCCGGTCTTCCGCATGGGTGCCGCCATGCTCGGGGCGATCCCCGTCGCCATCAACTGGCAAGCCGACTCGCTGGAACAGATTGTCTACAAGTTCGAAAAGCCACGGGCCTCGGCCATCGTCTTCAACGAGAGTTTCGACACCGAACTCCGCGCCAACCTGATCTCCCGGCTCGGGACGGCGGTCTGCATCGATACCCGGGAGATTCTCGAAGAAACGGAACTGCCACAGCCCGAGGGGTACCGGACAGTACCCGGGGACACCCGCCTGATCGTCTTTACCTCCGGAACAACGGGGAACCCCAAGGGGGTCATGCTGACTTGGGAGAATTACGCGGCCAATGCAGCGGCTCTCGAAGATATGCTCGCGATACAACCGGAAGACCCCCTGGACCTTGTCGTCGTCAATCCGCTCCACCACACAAATTCTTCCGCCATTACCGATTGGGGCCTGCGCCGGGCCAACACCAGAATCCATCTCTTTTCTCGCTATTCGACACCATGGTGGAAAGCGCTCCAGGAAATCGCCGACAGGGCACCCGGCAGGGTGGTGGCCCCGGTCGTTGCCCGCCATTTTGACTTTCTTGAGGAACTCGCCGGCTCAGGCCGCCTGGGCACTGATCCCGCGGATCTGGCCGAATCCTTTTCGAAAATCGATTTCCTGATCGGTTCAGCTCCGGTCGGGCCGACGACAGTCGAACGGGTCCAACGGCTCACGGGAAGGCTCCCGGTCGTCCGATTCGGGTCGACCGAGACCTGTCTCCAGGTTCTTGGCACACCGGTCGCCCTTGCGCCCGGGCACCGGCTCCGGATCTTTGCCGATGGCTGGGAACACCGGCGGAATGATGTCCCCGAGACCGGGTACTGGATAGGACGGGAACATCCCGGCTTGACCGAATGCCGTATTGTCAGGGCGATTGATCCCGGACAGCCCGGTTTCATGGAAGACCTGCCTGACGGGGTCCCGGGATATCTCGTCACCAGGGGAAGAAACCTGATGAAGGGCTACGTCAATGACGATGCCAGGACGGCTGCTGTGTTCAAGGATGGCTGGTATCTCGGACTCGAGGATATCTGTTTCGCGTTGACCGATCCCGCTGACGGGTCCAGAAATTTTTACTGGATGAGCCGGGATTCAGCCCTGATCATCCGCGGTGGCTCGAACTACTCCTGCGAACAGATCAATGAAGAGTTGCGGACATGGACGGTGGCACGCTACGGACTCCATCCCGACGAGTTCATCCTGGCATCCGCCGGAATCAAGATCGGAAGCGAGCACGAGGATGCCTGCTGCGTCACGATCGAGCTTCTCACGGATCATGCCCGCAGTCTTCAAGACGAGATCCAAGGGAGCTTTATTCCTGAATCCCGTGCCCAAGTCTCGAAAGGAGCCAAGCCGGACAGGCTCCGCTTCGCACCGGTTCCGGTCAATTTCAAGGGTGCCATCCTCCTCGCCGAGCTGAAAAAGGCCTGGGAAAACAATCGGGACTGACCGGGTATCTGCCTGACTCCAAGCGGGACAAAGCGTGCTTTTATTGCAAAAAATCAGTATTCCTACGTATTGCGACAGTCCATCTTCCCGGGTATAGTTGGGTATCGAGCGTTGCTGCTCCTGGAGGATTCCTGTCGTTATGGGCGAACAGCACACGGATGTCGGCACCTGCCAACCGAAGTCACGGATGACGCCCGACGGTGAAGCTGTGCTCGCTCTTGCCCGGTCGGTCGAAACCCGCTTGTCCGGCTCGGAAAACGGCTTTCTCGTCCTCGGGCAAGCCTTGGAGAAAATCGTCTGTACCTCGAATGCCCTTCATGACGGAATGGCGCAGCAGTCATCGAGCCTGCGCAGTGGCCAGGGCGCCGATCTCATCAACCGGCTCGAATCGGCTTCCATCATCCCGCTGGACGAGCATGACCGGATCCGGAAGATCCTGGTTGCGGATCTTGAGCTGATCGAGAGAATCTCGGCCGAGATTGCCGATCTGCCCAAGGCAGCGCTCCTCCTCGGTGCCCTTGTCAAGCGGCTGCACATCATTGCCCTCAACTCCCTGATCACGGCAACCCGGGCCGGTTCGGCCGGACAGAGGATCTCGCAATTTGCCGGAGATGTCCGCATGCTCGGCAAGCGGTTGGCCGACCTGAGTGCCGAATTCTCGCTCAGTGCCGAGACAGGCGCCCGGCAGCAGGATATCCGCCGGGATGCCCTCCATGCGAGAATCAGGGAAGAGGAACGGATCGCCGAAGCCGAACAAGCGGCCGCACACCGCACCATGGAAGCCGTCCGCTCTCTGGGCCTGAACGTCCAGACAACTCTGGACCGGGTGGTCGGATATGCGGCCACACTGACAGCACAATCCATGGACATCATTACACATCTTCAGATTCATGATATTGTGCGCCAACGGCTGGAACACATCGTCGAAGCTCTCCGGAATGCGCCTTCGGATCCGGCCGTCCTCGGTCTCCAGCACGCCCAGATGCGTGACACCATCCGGCAACTCAATGCCGCCATCCCCGGAATCACCCGGGCCTTCAGCACGATTGGACAGGCTCTGGATGACCTGCGTGCCAGGCTTGCCGCCGAACAGATGCAGGAGATGCTCCATGCCCTTGACATGATGGGAGAGAGCATTACCGGCCTTGAAGGTCTGGCAAACCATCAGCACACCATCGTTGGCGAAATGACGGCCATGCGCCGTGATCTCTCGGCCATCGGAGAGACAATCGCGGACTTCTCGAACCGGATCCGCTTGGCCAATGACGATCTGCGACTCAAGGCCTTCAACGCCCTGATCATGACAACACACCTGGGCGAACACGGCCGGGGGTTTGGTGTCCTGGCGCGGGAAGTCCAGACCATCTCGGGAGACACAAAAGCATTTGTGGAAAATGTCACGACAACGATCGAGCACATCATCAGGGACTCCACCTCGGCTGGCAGTTCCGGACTGGCCATGGCAGAGCCGCCGCAGTGCGAGCAGCCTGACCGGATCCTGACCCGCCTCAGGGAGATGGTCTCCGGTGGCGTGAACGACTTTCTGGATGGAACTGCGGCCCTCTCTCTAGCCATCTCGACGGCGATCTCCGGATCATCGGTTCTCGAGTCCCTTGCCCATGACCTCGAATCTGACTGCAGGAGCCTGTCCGAACTCCTGCCCGATGCACCCCTTGTCGAAACCCACTCGCTGGAAGAAGACATATATACAATGGACAGCGAGCGGGCCATCCACAGGGACTATTTCGGTGAAACCGGTCCCCCGTCCGGAGCCTCTGACGGAAGTGTAGAATTGTTCTGACGTGGTATACAATAACCCGGAGGAATCATGGCAATGAAGAGCAGTGAGAGCATCACCCTGGCTGGAGGAGACTTGACTCTCTATGGAGTCGGTGAGACTTGGAAAAAGATCCGCAGTTTCCTCTCGAACGGGACCCTGCGCTGTCTCGATATCAGCGAAGTCACCGAGTGTGATACCGCCGGGGTCCAGCTCCTTCTGGTTTCGATCTCTGCCCTCAACGAGAGCGGATCACGGGGTGCTGTCCAGGGAAGTTCCCGGGCTGTTACCGAAGCCCTCGAGCGTTGCGGTTTTCCCGGTGCAGTGCTGACCGGTACAGCAGTCTGAAACGGAGGAATCCCGGGATGGGCAAAACAATCATGACATGCGACGACTCGGCAAGCATCCGCCAAATGGTCCGCTTTACCCTGTCGCAGGCCGGCTATGACATTGTCGAGGCCGTCGACGGGCAGGATGCACTCGCAAAACTGGGCACGCAACAAGTCCACCTTTTGATCACGGACCTGAACATGCCGAATATGGACGGGGTGACCCTGATCAAAAGTGTCCGGGCGGACGGCAAATTGCGTTTCATGCCGATCCTCATGCTGACCACGGAGTCCCAGGAGAGCAAGAAACAGGAAGGTCGGGCTGCCGGCGCGACCGGCTGGATCGTCAAACCCTTCAACCCCGAGCAGCTTCTGGCAGTCGTCCGCAAAGTCCTCGGCTAGACTGCCGGCAGTTCAAAGAACGGGAAAAACAATGGCAACCTCAGAAAACTACGTTGAGACCTACCGCCAGGAAGTCGAGGAGCACCTGGTCGTGATCGAAGAAGCCGTCCTCGATCTTGAGGACAATCCCGGAAACCGGGAAGCCCTCAACAGACTCTTCCGCTCCATGCATACCATCAAGGGCTCCGGAGCGATGTTCGGATTTGAAGAGATCGCTGGATTCACCCACCACGTCGAGAGCGTCCTTGACCGCGTCCGTGCCGGGGAAGTAACGATCACGCCGAATCTGATCAATCTTGTCCTTGCATCCAGGGATTTGATCCGGACAATGCTCGTGACCGAGGGTCCCCTTCCTGCTGCGGAGGCTCTTCAGTGCGAGCAGGTCGTTGCCGCCCTCCAGCTTCTCGAAGCCGGTGATGTCGTCCACGTAAGCGCCCCTGCCCCATCGGCAGCGCCCCCGTTACAGGGCAAAGAGAGTACGATCTGGCGGATCCAGTTCCGTCCATCGAAGGAAACATTCTCCAGCGGACTGGATCCGGCGCGCTTGATCGACGAACTCCGCCATCTGGGGAATTGTACCGTTACACCGGACAAGGGCAACCTCCCCGACTTCGGGCATTTTGATCCCGAAATCTGCTATCTCGGCTGGGAGTGTCTTCTGGAGACGACGGCCTCCCTGGACAGCATCAAGGATGTCTTCATCTTCGTTGACGAAGCGAGCGAGGTCTCCATCACACAGATCCATGAAACTCTGGATCCGGAGAATACCGAAAAACCACCGCGTCTGGGGGATATTCTGGTCGAACGGGGCGATGTCACCCCGGCCGCCATCCAGGACGTTCTCTCCAAACAAAAACGGATCGGAGAACTCCTTGTCGCCGAAGGGATTGTCAGCGAAACCGAAGTGGAAGCCGCACTGAGCGAGCAAAAACTGATTGAGCGTCACAAGGCCGGAACCGGCGTCTCGAGCGTCCGTGTCCCGTCAGCCAAGCTGGACAGTCTGATCAATCTTGTCGGAGAGCTGGTGATCGTCCAGGCCAGACTGACCCAGGTTTCGGGTGAACTCGGCATCCCGATCCTGGAACGTCCGGTTGAAGAGATCGAACAGCTGACAGCGGAGCTTCGCGATTGCGTTTTCAACATCCGGATGCTTCCGATCGGAACATCCTTTTCGAAGTTCAGACGACTGGTCCGGGATCTCTCCGTCGAACTCGGAAAAGAGATCCAGCTCGAAACGGCTGGAGAAAACACGGAACTCGACAAGACAGTCATCGAGAAGCTGGACGATCCGCTCATGCATCTCGTCCGGAACAGCATCGACCACGGGATCGAGAAGCCGGATCTGAGAGAGAAACAGGGGAAAGCGCGGATCGGAACGGTTCGGCTCGAAGCGGCCCAGCATGGCGCCCATGTCGTCATCTCGATCTCGGACGACGGAGCCGGTCTTGACCGGGATGCCATCCTGTCACGGGCCGTCGAGCGCGGATTGCTCGAACGCGACATCGAGTACACTGACAAAGAAGTCTTTGCCCAGATCTTCCACCCCGGTTTTTCGACCGCGGCCAAGGTCACGAGTGTTTCTGGGCGTGGCGTGGGAATGGATGTCGTCAAACGGGAGGTTGAAGCGCTTCGTGGATCGATCAACATCTCGAGCGAACGTGGCAAGGGAAGCCGGATCACACTCTCCCTTCCGCTGACACTCGCCATCATTGACGGACTGATGGTCGTGGTCGGGGACTCTCATTACGTCCTCCCCATGGCCTACGTCGAAGAGTGTGTCGAATACGGCCAGGATGACATGGCTCGCACCCATGGACGGAACATGATCGCCGTCAGGGGAGATCTCGTCCCCTTTGTCCGGCTCAGGGAATTCTTCTCGGCACCCGGAGACCTGCCTCCGGCCGAACAGATCGTGATCGTCCGGGTCGAAGAATTCCGTGTCGGAATTGCCTGTGACCGGATCGTCGGAAGCCACCAGACAGTCATCAAATCCCTTGGAAAAAGTTACAAGAACGCCGTTGGCGTTTCGGGGGCCACCATCCTTGGAGACGGAAGTGTCGCCCTGATTATTGATATCCCTGCACTTGTCAAACAAACGCTCTCTGACGAGCGGAGCATGGACAGTTGAACCCGCAGCGAATCATGAGGAACCGGAGGAAAAGCATGGTACTGAGCATCATCAACAACAAGGGTGGAACCGGAAAGACAACAACCGCGGTCTCTCTCGCCGCGGCCCTGGCCGCAAACGGCTACAAGACCGTACTGGTCGACCTGGATCCCCAGTCTTCCGCCAGCATCTCTCTCGGAGTCCGGGCCGGCGGGGAGTTTTCAACGGCAGCCGATGTCCTCTTTGCCGGTGAGGATCTGGCCGATGCCCTGCACCCCTCGGGCGTCAAGCTCCTGGACATCGTCCCCGGCGATCCCGAACTGGCGAATACCGACTTGATGCTGGCCGACAATCCCGACCGGGCCTTCGTCCTGGATTCGGCACTGGAGAGTGTCCGCCGGTTTTTCGATTTCATCATCTGTGACTGTCCGCCATCCCTCTCCCTCCTCTCGGTCAATGCCCTGGTCGCCTGTGATGCCTACATCGTTCCGATGACGGCGGAATACCTGGCGCTCGAAGGTCTTGTCGACCTGACCGGAACACTGACCAGGATCGAGGAAGGACTCGGAGTCCGGCCCGAGCTTCTCGGCATCCTCTTCACCATGGTCAATTCCATGACCCACGGCACGAAAGAATACCGTGCCGCGATCTCGGTCATGAAGGCCGTCAAGGAGCGTTTCGGGGATG
>DAIREN010000015.1:1648-33530 GCA_036795535.1 Spirochaetota bacterium | reverse complement strand
AACGTACGGGCGATTAGCTCAGTTGGTTAGAGTACTTGCTTGACATGCAAGGGGTCACTGGTTCAAATCCAGTATCGCCCACAGTCGTACGAGAGCGCGAAAACTACCGGGAACGACCCCGCCCCTTCCACGAGAGGCCGTTGTATATGGCCCGGAAGAGCGGGGTTTTTCGCACTTCAATCAGGTAGTCGCAGAAGTGAGGCAGCGATATGAGCACCATTGAGATGACCTTGCCTGACGGGAGTGTCCGTCAGGTCGAATCGGGCACAACCTGTCTGGATTTTGCCAAATCCATCGGACGGAAGTTGGCCGAGGATACCTTGGCAGTGGAATTGGACGGGGTCCTCCGTGACCTTGGAACCCCCTTGACTGCACCGGCCAGTCTGCGGTTTATCACGTTCGAGAGTGACGTTGGGCATGACCTCTTCTGGCATTCCTCCTCCCATGTCATGGCGCAGGCTGTCTGCAGACTTTTTCCGGGAACAAAGTACACGATCGGGCCGTCTATCGAAAACGGGTTTTATTACGATTTCGACAGTGAACATGTGTTTACACCTGAAGATCTGGCGGCCATTGAAGCGGAGATGGCGAAGATAGCGACAGAAAAGATCGCCTTTGTGCGCCGGGAACTTCCGAGAGACGAGGCTGTCGCGGTTTTCAAGAAACTCGGAAACGAGTACAAAACAGAGATCATCAGTGAATTGCCCGAGGGTTCCGTGATTTCGCTCTACGAGCAGGGCGATTTTATCGATCTCTGCCGCGGGCCCCATGTTCCCAATACAGGATATGTCAAGGCGACAAAGCTTCTTTCTCTGGCTGGAGCCTATTGGCGCGGTGACCAGAAAAACCGGATGCTGCAACGGATCTATGGCATCTCGTTTCCCGCAAAAAAACTCCTCGACGAATGGGTTCTTCGGTTTGAAGAGGCAAAAAAGCGTGACCACCGGAAGATTGGCCGGGAGATGGATCTCTTTTCGTTCCAGGATGAAGGTCCGGGGTTTCCCTTCTGGCATCCCAACGGAACGATTGTCTTCAATGAGCTGGTGGACTATATCCGGGAAAAGAATACGGCCCGGGGGTACGGTGAAGTACGGACTCCTCCGATTCTCAATGAGTCGCTCTGGCATACCAGCGGCCATTGGGACAATTTCCACGAGAACATGTATTTCACCGAGATTGACGGGCTGGGCTTTGCGGTCAAGCCGATGAACTGTCCCGGTGGTCTCCTGATTTTCAAGAGTTCGCTGCATTCCTATCGTGAATTGCCGCTCAAGAATGCCGAGCTGGGACTTGTGCACCGCCACGAACTCTCCGGGGTCTTGCATGGCTTGTTCAGGGTGCGGAGTTTTACCCAGGATGATGCCCATATTTTCTGTACACCCGAACAGATCCGCGAGCAGGTTCTCGACACCATCCGCTATACAACAGAGGTGTACCGAGACTTCGGGTTCGAGGAGATCGCGATCTTTATCGCGACCAGACCCGAAAAATCCATCGGCTCCGACGAGGATTGGAATCTGGCAACCGAAGCCTTGACAGGGGCGATGGCGGATGTCGGGATGGAGTACAAGATCAAAAAAGGTGAGGGTGCGTTTTACGGCCCGAAAATCGAGTTCAATATCAAGGACAGTCTCGGCAGAAACTGGCAGTGCGGGACGATCCAGGTCGATTTTTCGATGCCGGCGCGGTTCGGCATCAGTTATCGCGGCAGTGATGGCAAGGATCACACACCAGTCATGTTGCATCGGGCGATTTTCGGATCACTGGAGCGTTTTATCGGCATCATCACCGAGCATTTTACAGGGAAGTTCCCGCTTTGGATCGCACCTGTCCAGGCGATTGTACTTTCGATCAATGAAGCAGCACGTGACTGGGCCGCCTCGGTCACCGGAACACTCAAGAATGCCGGAATGCGGGTCGAACTGGACGATTCCAACGACAGTCTGGGGAACAAGATCAGGCTTGCACGCAACCGCCGGATTCCCTATATTTTCATAATTGGCGACAAGGAGCGGGAAACCGCGACTGTCTCCTGGAAGACGTATCACGACGAGAATGGTGGCGGGGTCCCTGTTGACAGGGTCGTTGCCGCTCTTGCCGAAGCGGTACGCGGGCGTTCTCCGGAACTGCCAAAGATACTTGGGGGGTAATGAAGTACCTGGATGGTTAACGATCGCGCGCAAGAAAGAAGAATTAACACCATGATCAGGGTTCCCGAGGTCCGTTTGATCGGCCCGGAGGGGGACCAGCTCGGGGTAGTGCCTGTACAGGCGGCCCTGCAGCAGGCACAGGAGGCCGGACTGGATCTGGTCGAGATCTCGCCAACGGCCAAACCGCCGGTGTGCAAGATCATGGATTACGGGAAGTTCCGTTTTGAAGAAGAAAAACGGATGAAAGATTCTCGGAAGCGGCAGAAAATCATCAAGATCAAAGAGATTAAATTCCGTCCGATTACGGACGAGCATGATTTCGAGTACAAGGTCAAAAACGGCGTCAAGTTTCTCGAACGTGGCGACAAGGTCAAGTTTACGGTGCGTTTTCGTGGTCGCGAGATGGCGCACGAGGATCTTGGTTTCCGTGTGATTGACAAGGTCCGCGAGATTGTGCAGCAGAATATCGCTGTCATCGAAGAAAAGAAGGCAGCGTTTGAAGGTCGAAATCTCATCATGATTATGGCCCCGGTGAAGAAGACCGCGAAGCGGCCCGCATCCGGCGACACGGACGATGACGAAGAAGAGGACGTCATCGAAGTGATCGAGGAGGATACGGAATCGGAGTCCGATGATGAGGACGAGGACTGAGTTTCAGTCCAATATACGAGTGGAGGTTGTACCATGCCCAAGATGAAGACAAAACGCGGGGCAGCCAAGCGTTTCAAGGTCACTGCCGGTGGCAAGATCAAGCGCAAGAAGGCTTACAAAAATCACATTCTTACGAAGAAGTCGACAAAGCGCAAGCGTGATTTGCGCCATGGATGCTACGTGACGGACGGGGATTATGCCAAAGTCCGCGCCATGATCCCCTATCTCTGATCGACTGTAACGAAAACGCACAAGGAGCAGATTCATGCCTCGTTCCATACCTCATTCCGCACGTACCCGCAGAAAAAAGCATCTGCGGCAACTGACAAAGGGTTTCTTCGGGACCGCCAGCCGCGGGTTCAAGAAGGCCCGCACATCGATGATGCGCGCTCTCAGGTTCGCCTACCGCGACCGCCGGGCACGCAAGCGCGAGATGCGCTCTCTCTGGATTGTCCGCATCAATGCCGCCTGCAGGATCTGCGGCGGGAGCTATAGCCGCTTTATCGGCGCGCTCAAAAAAAGCAATATCGTCCTCGACCGCAAGGTCTTGGCACACATTGCGGCCACCGATATTGACACGTTCAAAGCCATCTATGAGCAGGCCGGCGTCCGCTGAGCCGGACGTCTGCCGGGAACAACGAGAAAGGAGCGGCAGGAATGCCGCTCCTTTCTCGTTCACACCCATGACAGGCATGAGGTTGTTCACCAGAAAAAGGAGGCAGCAGGAAATGCGCAGGTGTATTCTCTCCATGGCCGTGCTCCTTCAGGTTGTGCTGGTCCCGACCCTGCAGGCTGCGCGGATGCATCACGTCCATACCGGTGACATGCTGGAGTTGAACGCCGTTGCCCTGCGGAGTGGAGTGACGGCCAGCCTGACCTCCGCCGGGGAATATGATCTCTGGCTGCAGGAGGTCGTCTATGGAATATCGGATGAAATAAATTTTTTGCTCGGCGTGCCGCTGGTCTCGCTTGGCGGGATCGAGGATTCCACGATTCTGGGCGACATCGATTTTCAGGTCCAGGCCAGGTTGGCACAGTGGCAGGCCGATGGTGCCACAATGTTCTCGACGGTCTGGCTCCTGTTCGGATGGCGGGCCGGATTGGGGGTCGAGAGCGGTGAGGGCAAGCCCAATCCCGAGACGGGTCTCGTCCAGACCTACACACCGTGGGCGACCGGGCGGAGTTCATTCTGGCTCGGCGCTGGATACTCCTTTCCCGTTTCAGGTATGGCGTGCCATCTCAATTTCACCTGGCGGAGTGAGACCGGAAAAAGCGGTGATCCCCTGGAATTTGTGTTTCGCGACGATGCCATCGAGATCGGCGGGTCAGTCGAATATACCTTCGAGATCACCCCGGATTTCGCCGTTCGGCCGTTTTATGAGATGGAAGCGCGTCTGGCCTGGGATGAGACTTCTCCCGTGCCGTCGCGTCTGGAGAACACGATCGGCTTCTGGATGAGGATCGGTCAGATGTTCAGGGTGACGGGCGGACTCAATCTTCCGGTTGCACTGGAGTCGCCCAGGTATCTCAAACAAGAGTATTTTTTCAGTGTCTCGGCAGTCTTTCGTTAGCCTTGGAGCTGGTTCAGGAGGAAAAGATGCAGCATGAAATAGATGCCCTTGTCGCCCGGGGAATTGAAGAGATCCAAAAAGCAGGCAGTCTGCGTGACGTAGAAACCCTGCGGGTCCAGTTTTTCGGGAAAAAAGGGAGCCTTGCCGAATTGCAGAAGACACTGGGTTCGCTCCCGGTTGAGGAACGTCCGGCCTTTGGCGCACGGATGAATGATGCCAGAGCCCGCTTGGGTGAGGTACTCGATACGAAGAATGCCGATCTTGAGGAACAGTCTCTCAACGTGAAACTCGCGGCGGAGTCGATTGACATTTCGCTTCCCGGTCGTGAGCAGCGTGAAGGCGGGCTCCACCCCGTTTCGGATGTTTCACGCCAGATTTTCAGGATTTTCGAGAGCATGGGATTTACCGTTCTGGATGGCCCGGAACTCGAAGAAGAATATTACAATTTTGATGCATTGAACATTCCGGTCCATCACCCTGCCCGTGAGGACCAGGATTCCTTTTATGTCGGCGAGGGGCGACTCCTCAGGACACAGACCTCCCCGATGCAGATCCGGACGTTTGAACGCTTTGCTCCGCCGTTGGCGGCGATCTCCCCGGGAAAGTGTTTCCGGCGGGATGCCGTGGATGCGACCCATCTCCACACCTTCCATCAGGTTGAAGGGTTTCTCGTCGACAAGGGTGTCTCGATGGCGGATCTCAAGGGTGTGCTGACCACCTTCGCCCACAGGATGTTCGGATCCGAAACCCGGATCCGGTTCAGACCGGATTTCTTCCCCTTTGTGGAACCGGGGGCCGAGGTTGCCATCAGTTGTTTTGCCTGCGGCGGCAAGGGATGCCGGACCTGCAAGCAGACGGGCTGGATCGAGATTGGTGGTGCGGGCATGATCCATCCGGCCGTGTTCAAGTCAGTCGGATATGACTATCAGGAATGGTCAGGATTTGCCTTCGGGATGGGTATCGAACGTATTGTCATGAAAAAGTACGGTGTACCCGACATTCGCATGTTTTACGAAAACGACATGCGGTTTCTTTCACAGTTTCATTGAAAAAGGGGCACTCGGATGAAAGCATTGTATCGATGGATCGAAGAAAAAGCACAGAGCGGGATGGATGCCGGGATGCTCTCGGAGCGTCTGACCATGCTCGGGATGGAAGTGGAGGAGTGCCACAAGCGTGGAGGCGTAATCGAAGGTCTGATGGTCGGCGAGGTCCTGACCTGTGAGGATCACCCCGATTCGGACCATCTCCATGTCTGCCGTGTCCTGGTTGGGGGCGAGGAAAACACGATAGTCTGTGGTGCCGAGAATGTCCGGGCCAAGATCAAGGTGGTTGTCGCCACGATCGGAACAACCCTTCCAGGGGATTTCAAGATCAAAAAGGCCAAGATCCGGGGTGTCGAATCCCGGGGAATGATCTGTTCCAAAGAGGAACTCGGCCTTGAAGAGAAAAGCAAAGGCATCTGGATCCTTCCGGATGATACCAAGACCGGTCCCGCCGGTCCCGAGATCCTTGGTGAAGAGGACTGGTTGATGGCGCTGGCTGTGACATCGAACCGGTCGGACTGTCTTTCCATCAATGGTCTGGCACGTGAGGCTGCCGCTGCAGCGGGCAAGAAGTATTGTCCGTCCCGCCCGGTTCTTGCCGAGAAAGCCGATGTTTCCGCACCCGCGATCCGGATTGATGCTCCGGAACTTTGCGGCCGGTATTCCTCCCGGCTGGTTCGCGGTGTGAAGATCGGACCCAGCCCGGACTGGATGGTGAGCCGGCTCGAGGCATGCGGGATGCGGAGCATCAACAATATTGTCGATGTGACCAATTACGTCCTGTTGGAATACGGACACCCCCTGCATGCCTTTGACCTGGCAAAACTTGAAGGTGGACAGATCATCGTCCGGCGCGCGCTCGATGGCGAGGTTCTCCAGACTCTGGACGGACAGGAGCGGAAACTGGATGCGACCATGTTGGTGATTGCAGACACGCTTCGGCCAGTGGCGCTGGCGGGTGTGATGGGTGGTGCCAACAGTGAGGTGTCGGATGGGACCACCGATATTCTCCTGGAAAGCGCCTGGTTTGATCCGGTCTCAATCCGGCGGACTTCGAAAAAGACCGGTCTTTCGACGGAAGCTTCGTATCGGTTCGAACGTACGGCGGACTATGGTGGCTGTCTTGATGCCCTTGACAGGGCCGTCGAGCTGATAGTGAAGACTGCGGGCGGGAAGCCGGGTCCTGTGACGGATGTCCAGGCCAGGCCTGTCGAGCCGGTAGAGATCAGCCTTGACTATAGCTTTGTCGAGGAGCGGCTCGGGTTTGCACCGCCGATCGGGGATGCCCGCAAGATTCTCGCCAACCTCGGGTTCATTGTTGCGGGGAATGGCAACCAGCTTTCCTTGACTGTTCCGACCTGGCGTTCGGATGTCCGCCTTGCGGCGGATATCGTGGAGGAAGTCGCCCGTCACTATGGGTACGACCGGATGCCGGCCCGTCTCTTCCCGATCCGGGTCAATGACGAGCTTTTTGCCGCCAGCGACATGACAAAGCGGATGCTCCAGGATGCCCTGGTTTCGATGGGCTTGACCGAAGCGCTGAATTTCAATTTTGTCCTCGAATCGGATCTGGCCGCGATGCAGATCGATCCGCAATCCTGTGTGACGGTCAGCAATCCGATGAGTGCGGACCAGAAGTATCTCCGGCCGGGTCTTCTTCCCAACCTGATAGCCAATGTCCGGACAAATCTTGGGAGAGGTGTCCGCGATATTGCGCTCTTCGAGATCGGAAAGACCTTTGTCCACGGGGATTCGGCCCCGGAGGAACGGCTTTCTCTGGGGATCATTCTCTCCGGGAAGGCGGTTTCTTCGAACTGGATTGAACCAGGCGGAAGAGAATACGATTTTTTTGACATCAAAGGCATGGCCGAGGCTGTGTTGGCCAGACTCGGGATGACGGATCTTTCCTGGGAGAGAAATTCCGGGTCCGCCTGGCATCCCGGGCGCTCAGCCATGATAAAGAATGAAGGGACTCCAATCGGGAGGATTGGTGAGCTCCATCCTGCCCGGTGCAAGGTCCTTGACATCCATCAGCGTGTCGTTATGATGGAGATTGACACTGTGGGCAGGATGCACGGTCGTGGCGAAGGGGGAACCGTTGTGGAACCTTCCCGTTTTCCGAGCCTCTTGAGAGATCTGGCCTTTGTCGTTCCGGAAGATGTGCAGAGCGGCGCTCTCATGAGTACCATCCGGAAAGCTGCGCGTCATCTGGAGATGCTGCGCCTGGTCAGTGTCTGGCGTGGTGAACAGATCGGGATCGGAAACAAGAGCCTGGCTTTCTCGCTGGAGTTTGTCTGCCGTGAAAAGACTCTTGCCGATGACGAGATCGAATCCATTGTCCAAAACGTCATCAAGGAAGCCGGTGCGCGACATGGCGCCCGCCTGCGATGAGCGGAGGAAAGTCTGTGGAATTGCTGCCGGCCGATGTTCTCGGGAATGCCATTGAGCGGCTGATCGGGCATTGCCAGTCCCTTGACCGGGATCGGACCGATTTGGCCCGGGCATTGTCCCGGGTCCAAGAGGAGTTTGTCAATCTCCGGGCCGAGCATGAGCGGCTCAATCAGGCCCATAGAGAGCTTCAGGAGCACCATAATGCGCTGGAAAATGCGTGTGCTGTCGCCGTCGAGCGTCTCGAACGTATGGTTTCCTCTCTAGGCACCGGGATTCCTCTGACCCCGGTACAGGACTTGATGCACCAGAGTGCCGAGGTTGTTGTTCAGGATGCCGAAGCAATCCAGGAATCCGGAGCACCGGTTCAGGAAGAGGTCACGCAGCAATCCGGTCTGGCAGTGGCGGAGCGTGTGATCAAGCCGCTCAATATCGGAAATTTTGAACGGATCGTGCGACAGGCTGGAGGCGTTCTTCCAGAGCCGGTCGAATCCGTCATCGAAGCCGAAGATTCAACCCCCGATCCGGTGGTGATTGAATCTTCTGGTTGTATCCGCGACAGACTCTTTTGATGCAGGAAGCAGGGGCGCGTATGGGTGAGATCGTGACGATGCATGTCTTTGGTCAGGAATATGAACTGCGGATCAACACGGAGAGCGGACGGGAGCGGCTCGAGATTGTCGCCGAGCTTGTTGACCGGAAGATGAAGGACGTTGCAGCACGCTATGTCAGTTTGACGACCAAGGAGGTCGCTGTACTCGCTGCACTGAATCTCGCAGATGATTATATTCAATTACAGGAAAGACTCTCATCCGTTGCAATTGATCCAGTTGTTGACGAGGATTCATCGGTCCGGATGCTGGAGTATGCAGGACGGATTAATGCATATCTTGGAGGGCAAACCCGATAATACTCCCTGCGCTGTTCGTGAGCCTATGCACCTCGTGAGCCACAAGTCAATACGAACGGGATTCCAAGATCTGCGATGTGATATGTATTCCCTCGCGGGAAAGATAGAGCATCGTTTGAGGAAACCCACGTAACAAGAGAGGCCCATCCAGGGCTTCGGCCACGGCAGAGGCGGGGGTTTTTTATGCAAGGTAGAGTTGTGGAGATCAACAACAGGAGAATAGGATGAAGATTTTGGAACGTGTATGTGCTTTGAAACCGATGACCAAGGCATTGGTCATCGCTGTCCCGGTTTGTGTCGTGCTCGGGGTGCTCGCGTTTGCAAGGCTTTTCAATACCGCTGATGATGCCCTTGCAACCTGGATTGGCAAGGATGGTACGGAGTACTCGATAACACGGGCCGAGGCATATATGAGCATGGGTCAGATGAAGGATCGTATGCTCCAGGACAAGGCCTACCAGAAGAACCATTTGGACAATATGCTCTTCCAGCGCCTTCAGGCGATGGAAGCCATCGACAACAAGCTCAATCTCGATCCCGGGTATGTCAAACGGACCAATGAGCATATGACGAACAACATGCTCATTCCCGAACTGCTCCAGACATTGTTTCCACGGGAGAGTCTTGAGTTTTCTCTGGAGGCCCGCAAGGTACGCATGATCCTTGTCAAGAGGGACGGGTTCAACCATATCAGTGAACCGGATCCGAACCGCTTCAAGAGGATGGCGGATATCCAGAAGACGATTACCAACCAGGCCAGGCTCAAGCAGGAGATGGAGCGTCTTGAAAAGGCAACCATTACAAAGGACGTCAAAAAAACCGATGCCGAGATGGCAGCGCACGAGACCAATATCCAGGCAAAGGCACAGTCCGTTCTGGCGATGGTGAAAAAGCCGGGCGCAGATTTCGCCGATATTGCCAAACAGAATTCCGATCATCCATCCGCTTCCGAAGGTGGGCAGGTCGGGTACGTTCTTCCCCGCAGCCGGTCACACTCACCCCAGGTCATGGCGGCCATTGCCAAGCTGAAAGTCGGCGAAATATCCGGAGTGATCAACACGCATGAAGGCTTTGTGATTGTCAAGGTCGATGAGATTGCGACTGTGACCGAAGTGAATCTTGGTGAGTACTATACCGATGAAGGCAAAAAGAATTTTGCCAAGAACGAGGCCTGGTTCGCTTCGGTCTGGTCTTTGATCGACAAGACCATCGAAGACCAGAAGGGAAAATCGGTCTTTGTTTATCGTGAGAATCTTGTCTCCAAAGACAGCAATGCACTGGTCTTTGAGGTCAAACATCCCAAGGTGCAGATGAAGATAACCCGCGGGGATCTTCTGAGAAAAATGGGAAATGTCCCTCCGCCGAGACGGTCCATGTTTGGGGTCCTGGACGGGATGGCCGATCCGGCTGGATACTCGGCTGACGAGATGTGGAATTTCTTCGAATGGGAGATGTCTTTTCCGATTTTGAAACTGGCAGCCTGGCTGAACGGGATTGTTGAATCGGATGCCTTCCAGGCCAAGCTCCGGGATTCTTCGTACTCCGTTCTCGCCAGCATGCTTTCGGACAAGAGGAGGGAGTCGGCTACAGTTACTGACGAAGAGATATCGGCACAGTATGACAGGGCCAAAGCCAGCTATGTCAAGCGGCTTCCCGGGGGGGCAACCGAACAACTGTCACTCGATGAAGCGAAAGAGCAGATCCGGAACGAGCTGAGGAATAAAAAGATCAATGATTCATTCCATAACTGGAAGAACGAACTGTTCACTCGCTATCAGGCAAAGATCCACGAAAACAGGTTCGAGGTGATCAAGCCTGAGCCGCCCAAACAGAACAATCCGCAGCAAGCCAACCCGAAAAACGGGAACAAGCCGGATGATGGAAAAAAAAACAGCGGGAAATAAGCAGTAGCGTCTGGAGTTCGGTGCAGGAGTTTCTTTTTCCTGCACCGAGCGCCACCTATTTTACCGGTCTGGCCGACAGCGTGGAAGCAGAAGTCCTCGCCCTCAAGAAATCAGGGAAGACTGACGAGGCGGTTCGAGCGGAAAACAGGATGAACGGGTTTCTGGTCCGGGCTTTCGGGGCGGATCAGGCCCGTTCTTCTTTTTGCAGGGATGCGGTCTCCAGGATGTACAGGCATGGGCGGATCGATCTGATGGGGGAATGGATGCAGCGGGTGGTCTGGACCCGCGACCGGGATTTCCGGTTCATTCATGCCTGGCTTTCCAATGTCAATCCGAATATTGCCGGTGAAGCGGTGACAGCATTGGGGAAGAGCGGTGATCCGGCGATCTCGGAAGAATTTGCCCGGCGATTGGTCGATTCGGAAAGTCTCCCCATGCGGTTGCGGCTGATCAAGGCGCTGGGAGAATTGGGATTGCCGGGGACCATGGATTCGGTCCTGTCGGCATGTGATTCAAGACTGCAAAACAGGAATTATCTTCCCTTTGCCGAGGAAATGGCGATCATCACGACCATGGGCAGGATCGGGGAAAAACTGGAGAACCCGCACAGGGTGGGCCGGCTTCTCGCTGACCGCTGGGACACGCTGGGGACCAGAAAGCTCCAGTCTGAAGAATTGCTTTCCCTCAGGACAAATATCCTCTACGCACTCTCCAGGGCCGGCCAAGAAGAGACTGGAAGGATCTACCGTTCCATCCTGGATCAAAATGCTCCGGGGCCGGTTCTTGATGCTGTCATCCGGTCAGCAGGACGGACAAGGATCGAGGTGGCGCGTGATGTACTTCCGCGTGCTTTGACGATGGAACTGACCGAGGATGTTGAACACGATTGTATCGAGAAGGCGGCGGAATTTTCCGG
Source organism: Spirochaetota bacterium (assembly GCA_036795535.1). Taxonomy (GTDB): domain Bacteria; phylum Spirochaetota; class JAGLSM01; order JAGLSM01; family JAKPMW01; genus JAKPMW01. The sequence goes on along the minus strand of DAIREN010000015.1, from coordinate 21,994 downwards.
TCTGGGAGACGGCCGTGAATTGTTATTTCCGACGGAGTGGCTGGTCAAGAGACTCGAAAGGAACCGCGATCGCAGTGCCATCCTGAAAATTTTGGCAGGCCATCCCCCTGTATTTTCAAAAAAAGTCTTTCTCGACATTCTGAAGAGTGACAGAGCGATCACTCTCCGCGAAGCCGATGTGATAGCCCGCCATCTCCAGGAGGGGGTCGTCCGGGACTCTGCCGGTCTTCTTGCCGGAAAAATCCGTGCCAATCCCGAAGATGAATTGGTGCCTCTCTGGATGCAGGTACTGGCATCACTCAGGGTTCCGGAAACGCGAATGATCCTGGTCGACCTCTCGAGGGATGGATTGCCGGGTATCCGGATCCTTGCGGAGCAGATTCTGGACTCATGGAAACCGTGATGATGGTTTGCTTGGGAACAGGCCGGGATGGTATCTTGTAAGGATGATGGAATGAACAAGGGGCATAATATGAGACTGACACTGCTGTCCTTTCTGGGAGGCCTGATAGTACTGGTCGCTTGCGGAAAGGACGACAAATTTTCGGAGTACAAGGTTGTCGTGGGGAATGAGGCCGAGACGTTGATCGTTCCCGCACAGGATGCCATCAGTATGCCTTTTTCCGGAGGCCCTGAAGATATTCCTGTTGCTGCCGAGCGCCTGTATATTGAAATGCGCAGGCTTGGACGCTTTTTTGGTGGCCCGCTCAGACTGGAATGCACGGTGGAACCGGACTGGACCGCAAAAAAATTGACTGGCCGGATATTGTTTCCGCTGGCACCCGGAGAGGGCGCAAGGGAATATGCTGACAGGCCGGAGTCTCCGGTCAAGCCGGAAATCGGTCGGGTCTCCGGGGGCAGATATTCGACAATTCTGTTTGATGGACCATTGCAGGCGCTTGAGGCAGGCCATCTCAAGTTGCGGGATGCTGTCGGCAAGGCAAGCGGACAGTGTGTTTTCATGTTTGAAGGCACACTCAAGGAGATTGATAAACGATACCGAGTGCGATTGATGGCACGGACCGGAGAGTAACCATGAAGAAACATGTGTTTGCAGGAGTATTGGTTCTGATGATGGTTCCCTTGGCGGGATGTTTCAGTGAGCCCGAGGCACGTCTGGAAGAACGTGTCCAGCGTATTGAAGTGCTGTTGGAGCCGTCCGAAAAAACTTTGTTGGATTCAGGCAAGTATTCGCTGGCTGCCGAAAGTCTCCGGAAGAGACTTTCGGAAAACAAGGAGCTGGAGCGGCGCTATCGTGATGTCATCCAGGAAGAGAATATCGGTTTTTTTGATGTTGAATCCGTTCTCCGCTTTTACCATGGGAGCATGCGTGCCCGGGCCAGACTCTTCCGTTTTATCGCAATGCTTGCTGATCCCGAGGTAACAGCTTTCAACGAGAGGCGCTTTGCCGATTTGGCGAGGAGCCTCGAAGCCAGGTTTGCCCTGGAGAGCGGACTGGAAGACCTGTACCGCAAACAGACCGCCCCGGTCCTTGATCCGGTCAGGGACGACGATATTGCGCGGGAGTACGCGCTGGACTCCGTTGTCAAGCCGTTTGCGGTCGTGTACAGCGTCATGAATCCGGGAGAAAGAGAATTGCTCGTAACGGACAAGGCCGGAAATGCCGCCGGGAATCTGCGCGTCAGAATGAGTGCCGATCCGGCGTTACAGGGGGCCTTGACAACCATCCGGGTACTGCTTCCGGAGACTCGGTCCATCGAAGATCCGGGTCGGGTCTTTTCGATTGCGGCAGCACTTGCCGTGACGAACCGGGAAGCCAGGCAGGATCTGGTCAAAATCGCCGACTGGATCAGTGCCGCATCAAAGACCGGCAGGCTTGTCAGCAAGACCTCGATCGGTACGGCATTCCCGGACGAGATGACACGACTGGTGAATATCCTGCCCAAGCCGGATGTGAAGACAAAGCGGTTGTTTCTGCTCGAGCGGGAGATCAGCTGGTTTTCACTTGTCGTCGACGAAAAGATCAATTTTTACAACTAAAGAGCGGTGCGAGAGATGTTCAGCCTTGGTGTGTCTCAATTGGCTACAGGGCGACCGTCGCCGCCGATGAAGCTTTCCTGCGGAGGGATGCGGATTTCCCCGAATTGCTCCTCGAATTGCCCGATGTTCTGCTTGAGGGAATGCAGGAGGAGTTTTGCGTGTTTGGGAGTCATGATGATCCTGGAGTGAACGCGGGCGCTGGGATTGCCCGGCAGGAAGGTGGCAAAGTCGAGGATGAACTCGCTGTCGGAGTGGGCGATGATGACGAGGTTGGAGTAGGCACCCTCCCCGATTTTTCCTTCCAGTTCGATCTTGATCTCCTGCATGTTTTTCTGCTGCTGTGGTGACATGAGCGCATCCTCTTGTATGATGTCCACAAAGTGTGGTATGAAGAGAATAGCCTTTCTTCTGGAGCAGGTCAAATGGAACACATGTCAGTGCGTGCCGCCCTTCCGAGGGATGCCGGCGCGATCAGCGCGTTGCTTGGGGGATACGCCGAACGAGGCCTGCTTTTGCCACGTCCGGTCGAGGAAATCCTGGAGAGTATCCGGGATTTTTCTGTTCTGGTGGATGGAGCAGATGAAGTCATCGGATGCGCTGCCCTGCGGATTTATGATACGGCTCTGGCGGAGATCCGTTCTTTGGCTGTCCGCGAGGAATACAAAAAACATGGGGCCGGGCGGAGACTGATCACGGCTTGTGAGGACGATGCCCGTCGCAACGGAATTTCCCGGGTTTTTGCCCTGACCTATGTCCCGGAGTTTTTCGAGAGACTGGAATTCACCCGCATTCCCAAGGAGACTCTGCCGCAAAAAATCTGGCGGGACTGTTTTCAGTGCAAGCATTTTCCGAACTGCGGTGAAATCGCAGTTGTCAAGACACTCTCCTCAAAGGCGGAGTAAATGCTCGCTATCAAAAAACGTCACAAGACAGGTCTGGCTCCTGGGACAATGGTCCATATCGGGAAGTATGAGAAACTTCCCGTCAGGGTCCATTCTTTTTTATGGACGAAGGAGCAATGCCGGGAGGAAGCTGGAATTCCTGAAAGCGAGACTCTGGCCGGACTGGCAGAACGGAACGGGATTCTCTGGGTCAATGTGGACGGGTTGCATGATGTTGAAAAAATCGGAGCGATTGGTTCCCGGTTTTCCCTCCATCCTCTCGAACTCGAAGACATCGTCAATACGGAGCAGCGTCCGAAGATCGAGGATTTTGATGATCATATATCGGTCATGCTCAAGATGTTGTCGTATGACACACAGGCAAACAGGGTTGAAAGCGAGCATGTTACACTCGTCCTGGCGAAAAACACGATTCTCTCGTTTCAGGAGGAACGTCCGGGAGATGTCTTTGGTCCCTTGCGGGACAGGCTGCGATCCAATCGCGGGAATATCCGCTGCCAGCAACCGGACTATTTTTTGTATTCCCTGATGGACGCCATCGTGGACAATTATTTTGTCTGTCTGGAGAGAATCGGGGAGCGGATCGACGAAATCGAGGACAGGTTCTTCCGGAATGAGTCGAAGGACATGATGGGCGAGATCCATGATCTCAAGCGTGAGCTCCTCTATCTCAGGAAATCCGTTTGGCCACTGCGGGACATCATCAGGGAGGTCCTGCGCATGAAAACCGCGCTGGTCTCGGAGTCGACGGAAGCCTATTTCAGGGACCTGCTGGACCATGCCATCCAGATCATCGACAACCTGGAGCTTTTCAGGGAAATGTTGAACGGGCTGGCGAATCTCTACATGTCCAGTCTGAGCATGCGGCTGAACGAGATCATGCGTGTGTTGACAATCATTTCGACGATATTTATCCCCCTGACATTCATCACAGGGGTGTACGGGATGAACTTCAAGACCCTTCCCGGCTCGGGATGGGAATATGGATACTGGGCCATCTGGGGTGTCATGCTGAGTGTCGCTCTCGGGATGCTTGGCTGGTTCAAACACCGGAAATGGTTTTAAGGCTTCCCCGTCCCGGTCTGCGTTGGTGGGCAAGAAAATAAAAAGCCCCCAGCGCCGAGTATCTGGCTGAGGGCGATTCACAAAAAAGGTCTTGTCTCAGAGCGTGAGCCCCATCTCCTTGACGACATCCCGGATCGCAGCAAGAAGATCTCGACCGTCGTTGGTATTCATCCGTCCGATATGGCCGATGCGGAAGCACTCGGCGTTGCTGACCTTTCCCGGGTAGATCACATATCCCCGGTCATTCAGTTTGCCGTAGAATGTTGCAAAATCGAATTTTGGATCAGCAGGATAGTAAAAAGAGGTGATGATATTGCCCTGGAGCGAGTCGGGCAGAAACGGTTTGAAGCCGAGGTCCCGCATGCCTTGAATCATGAAATCATGATTGTCCCGATACCGGGCTGCTCTGGCAGGGATGCCTCCCTCGGCCTCGAGCTCAAGCAGGGCCTGATGGAAGGCGAGCAGGGAGTGGGTCGGGGGGGTGAACCGGAACTGGCCGTCTTTTTCAAGGCCTTCCCATTGTGCATACAGATCCAGGGTCAGGGTTCGTGCCCGGCCACGGCATTCGTCGAGGGCCGATTTCTTGGCGATGATGAAGGCAAATCCCGGGACGCCTTCGACGCATTTGTTGGATGAGGAGACGATGAAGTCGATATTTCCGGAAGGGACATCGAGCTCGACGCCACCAAAGGCCGACATCGAATCAACGAAATACCGTTTTCCGGCCCGGGTGACGACGCGCCCGATGGCATTGATATCATTGATGATGCCGGTCGTTGTTTCACAATGGACAATGGCCACATGGGTGATCGAGGGGTCTTTCTTGAGAGCCTCCTCGACCCGGGCCGGATCCACAAGCGTGTCCTCGCCAAAATCGATCGAGTCGACTGCTATGGAATGAACCTTGGCGATGGTCATGATGCGCCTGCCGTAGGCTCCATTGACAAGGACAAGGAGTTTCCCGTCTTTGGGGATGGATGATGAAATGACTGCTTCGACGCTGAAAGTGCCACTGCCCTGCATGATGATGCATTCGTATTCACCCTTTTTTGTCTGGGCCAAATCGAGCAAACGGTTGCGAATATCGCGGACAACACCGATAAAGGCATAATCGCGAGACCCAAGATCCCGCAACATGGCCTGTTTGACTGTGGGACTGGTCGTCAGAGGACCCGGGGTAAAAAGTATTTTGTCTTTCCATGCGGGGATGGATTTTTCCATTCTTTCTGCTCCTTGTACGATTCCGTAGACAGTTTTTGAAATAATACTCCGGAGGCGGGGACGGGTGGTAAAAAAGGATTGCCGGGACACGGGCCAGTTTGTACCTTGTAAGGACACGGCGGCATAGCCAAGTGGTAAGGCAGCGGTTTGCAAAACCGTTATACATCGGTTCGAATCCGATTGCCGCCTCAAGTCTTCTTCCCGACCGGGATGCGCGATCAGCTGGAGTGGCGGAATTGGCAGACGCACGGGACTTAAAATCCCGGGAACCGTAAGGTTCGTGCCGGTTCGATCCCGGCCTTCAGCAGAAGCAGTTTTCCGGCTGCGGTTGGCCCGGTTCCGGATCAAAAAATTTCTTGATAGTACCTGAGATGGCTGTGCGTTCACTCCGAGAGGCGCGATGCATTGATTTTTGGATATCTCCAGGACGCCGTTCCATGCGTTGTGCGATTTCAAGCTATGCTGAAACAGACCGACTTGGTGAGCCGGCTTGTCCCGAGACGCGTTTGTGCCCGATGTCGTGTGGAAAAACAAAAAAGTCACGCGTGTGTTTGCGTGACTTGCGTATGCCGGAGGCCGGAATCGAACCGGCACGGGGTCGCCCCCGCTGGATTTTGAGTCCAGTGCGTCTACCAATTTCACCACTCCGGCGACAAAATAGAATCTACCCAGCCGGAGCGCCATTCGTCAAGTATTCACATGTCTCACGCAATTTTTCGGGTGGTGCTCGTTTTCCTGTCGGATGCGGTTGGTGCAGTGAGAACACGAAGCTCTGGTACCTCGCCGAGAGAAGATCAGACTTGAAAAGCCAGTGAGTTCAGGGTAGAATGCAATTTCAAGAGCGTGAGTCGGGAGACGGGAAATGAAGGTTGAATACATCAATCCATTTGTGGTGGCCACACAGAGTGTGTTTCGGGCGATGATGAATGTTGAAGCAGTGGCGGGCAAGCCCTTCCTGTTCGATCCTGTCACTGGAAGCCATGCCTATGATATTTCGGGGATTATCGGTCTTTCCGGCGAGACGACCGGTGCCGTTGTCCTTTCGTTCACCAAACTCTGTGCCCTCAAGTCGGTTTCCGCGTTTTCAGGGATGGAGATCAAGATCTTTGACCAGACCGTTGTCGATGCCATCGGCGAGTTGATCAATATCATCGCCGGGAATGCCAAAAAAGATCTGACAGACTTCAAGTTGAACATTTCACTCCCCTCGGTTGTGACAGGCCATTCACACAGACTGAACTGGCCGACAGGCGTGCCCGTGATCATGATCCCCTTCACTTCCGAGCTCGGCGAATTTTCGATCAGTGTCTCGTTGCGGGAACCGTCCAAACGCTGATCTCTCGGTCCGGCCTTTGTCTCCGGGTGAAGTGTTGCTGTACGCGGTGCGTCCTGACTATTATCAAGAGACAGCATGTACACTGTTTACGGAAGACTGGAGACCCGGGCCATGGCCGAAAGAGACTACAAATTCACCGCCATCGAGAAGAAGTGGCAGACCTGTTGGGATGAGCAGAAGACATTCAAAGTAACCGAGGACCCTTCGGTTCCCGAGGAAAAGCGGTTTTATTGCCTGGACATGTTTCCCTATCCGTCGGGAGCCGGTCTCCATGTCGGTCATCCCGAAGGGTATACGGCGACAGACATCATCTGCCGCTACAAACGGATGCGTGGCTATGCGGTTTTGCATCCCATGGGATGGGATGCCTTCGGGTTGCCGGCCGAAAACTATGCGATCAAGACGGGGACGCATCCCCGGACATCGACAAACCGGAATATTGACAATTTCAGGCGCCAGATCAAGGCACTTGGTTTCTCGTATGACTGGGATCGGGAAATCAGTACCTGCAATGAAGACTATTTTCGTTGGACGCAATGGATTTTCCTGCAACTCTTCAAGGCAGGGTTGGCCTATCAGGCCGTTGTTCCGATCAACTTCTGCCCTTCATGCCGGACCGGTCTGGCCAACGAAGAAGTCAAGGACGGCAAGTGTGATCGCTGCCAAAGTCTCGTTGAACGGAAGGACATGAAGCAGTGGATGCTCAGGATTACGGCCTACGCAGACCGCCTGCTCTCCGATCTGGATCTTTTGGACTGGCCGGAGCCGATCAAACTCATGCAGCGAAACTGGATCGGGAAGTCTACGGGGGCCGAGGTCGACTTTGCGATTGAAGGCTCCTCAAAAAGTCTGCGTGTGTTCACGACCAGGCCGGATACCCTGTTCGGAGCAACCTATATGTGTATCGCGCCCGAACACCCGCTCGTTGCCGAATTGACCACCGAAGCGCAGCGGGAGGCTGTCAGGAACTACGTCAGTTCGGCAAAGAACAAGAGCGATCTTGAGCGGACTGATCTCGCGAAGGACAAAACCGGTGTTTTTTCAGGTTCGCATGCGATCAATCCGGTCAATGGTGAGAAGATTCCGGTATGGATTGCCGATTATGTTCTGATTTCCTATGGAACAGGCGCCATCATGGCGGTTCCCGCACATGACGAGAGAGATTTCGCGTTTGCGAAAAAATTCGGGCTCCCCATTATCGAGGTTGTCAGCGTCGACGGGAAGGCGCACGGTGAGTTGACGGAAGCGTTGACGGTTGACGGTATTGCCATCAATTCCGGTGCGTTTACGGGCATGAAGACCCCCGAGGTCAAACAAAAGATCACGGCCTGGCTCTCTGACGAAGGCAAGGGGAAAGAATCGGTTCAGTACAAACTCAGGGATTGGGTTTTCTCGAGGCAGCGCTACTGGGGTGAGCCGATCCCGGTTGTGCATTGCCAGAAATGCGGAGTGGTTCCTCTGCCGGAATCGGCCCTTCCTCTGACACTCCCCGAAGTCACGTCCTATCAGCCGACTGGAACCGGGGAATCCCCGCTTGCGGCTATGGAGGACTGGGTGCAAACAACGTGTCCGGCCTGCGGCGGACGTGCATGGCGAGAGACGGATACGATGCCCCAGTGGGCCGGTTCCTGCTGGTATTACATCCGGTTTCTTGACCCGAAGAATACGGAGGCCTTTGCCTCGCCCGAGGCGATCAAGTACTGGCTTCCCGTTGATCTCTATGTCGGAGGAGCCGAGCACGCTGTGCTGCACCTGCTCTATTCCCGATTTTGGCACAAGTTTTTGTACGATCAGGGGTTCTTGCCGGGGCCGGAGCCTTTTACACGGTTGGTCAATCAGGGCCTGATTCTCGGTGAGGACGGGCAGAAGATGTCGAAGTCGTTGGGAAATGTGATCAATCCGGATGATGTGATCGCGGAACATGGTGCGGATGCGATGCGGCTCTACGAGATGTTCATGGGACCGCTGGAGATGTCCAAGCCATGGAATACCAACGGGATCCTCGGAATCCGGCGTTTTCTCGAGAGGGCTTGGCGTCTCTTCGAAAAAGAAATCGTCTCCGGTGGTTCCTCAGGCGAGATTGAACGACTCAGGCACAAGACAATCCGGAAAGTGACGGAGGATCTTGATGCGATGGCATTCAACACGGCCATCTCCGCCCTGATGGTGTATGTCACTGAACTCGGAAAACTGGAAAGCCTTTCCCGGATTGACGGCGAGACCTTGGCACTTCTCTTGGCCCCCTTTGCGCCCCACCTTGGCGAGGAACTTTGGGAGCGGCTCGGACATGGACAGACGATCGCCTATGAACCCTGGCCTGTTTTCGATTCGGACAAGACACAGGATGATACCATCGAGATAGTTTTCCAGATCAACGGGAAGGTTCGCGACAAGGTTCAGGTTCACGCATCGGTCTCCGGGCCGGAGATGGAAAGCCGTGCGCGTTCCAGTGACAAGATCCAGCCCTGGCTTGAAGGCAAGGAGATCCTCAAGGTGATCACCGTTCCCGGAAAACTGGTGAATATCGTCATCAAAGGATGAGTGCTGCTGTCATTCCCATAAACGCACAACCGTCAGTGGTGTCCCGGATACCCCTGACGGTTGTATGTTTTTGCGATGTATTTCCGGGAAGGACCGGATTGCATCAGGGCGTCAGGAGAGATGTTTCCCCTGTGCCAGATACTCTTGGACATATTCACGAACAGCCTCTTCAAGAGGCGTACAGGGCGAGTCATATCCGACAGAGCGGAGTCGGGATATATCGGCGCAGGTGTAGTATTGGTAGCGGTCCCGGAGGTGGAGGGGCATGTCGATATACGTGATGGATGGGGGCTTTCCCATGGCGTCAAAGACAGCAGTGAGGAGCTGGTTGAAACTGGATGCCGTCCCGCTCCCGACATTGAAAATCCCGTTGATATCGGGGTGGTCCAAGAAAAAGAGGATAACCTTGGTGACATCCTTGAGCCAGACAAAATCGCGGCGTTGTTCTCCGTCGGCATAGCCTTCGCGATGTGAGCGGAAGAGCGGATATTCCGAGCCGGAGTTCAGTGCGGACCAGGCTTTGAGGACGACACTGCGCATGTCGCCCTTGTGGTATTCGTTCGGCCCGAAAACGTTGAAGAACTTCAGGCCGGCCATTTTATGGAGCCAGCCCCGGTTGATGGCGTGGAGATCAAAGGCATGTTTGGAATACCCGTACATATTGAGGGGTTTGAGAGACCGAGCGGACTCTGGGTCGTCATGATACCCCGTCCCGCCGTCGCCATAGGTCGCCGCACTGGACGCATAGACCAGGCGAATGTCATGTTTGAGACACCACTCTGCCAGCGAAACGCTCCATGCGTAGTTGTTGGACATGAGATAGTCCGCGTCGGTTTCTGTGGTCGAACTGCAGGCTCCCAGATGGACCACGGCTTCAATCCCGGCTGGAGTGAATGTCCCGGATGTGATTCCGCGGAGAAAGTCGTCCGGCTGGATAAAATCACGATACTGCAACGAGACGAGGTTCTTCCATTTCTCGCCTTTCCCGAGCCGGTCGACAATCAGGATGTCCTGTCTTCCGCGTGTATTGAGGGCCCAGACTGTGGCACTGCCGATGCAGCCGGCTCCTCCGGTCACGATGATCATCGTTCCATCCTCCTGCCACTCCATGTACCGAGCAGAAATTCATACAAACTGCGGATTCTGGAACTGCCAGGGATACGCAGATGTTTTTGTTTTCGTGTTTTGTGCGCCAGGAGCGTGCGGCCTCCGATATCCTGTCTGCAGGAGTAGGTGCCGGTTCGAATCACGGGAAGCGCCGAAAGGTAAGCCGAGTAGATGGTTTCATCCAGAGTCCGTCGTGAAGAGACGAGGGAGAATTTGAGGGAAGAGTCCGAAGCGGATGGAATGATGAAGGTCCCGGCCGGTGCATCAGGAAGACTGCCTTCACCGGAAAAAACGATGGCGATGGCGTTGTGTGATTTGACTGGTGGCTCAAAGACCTCCAGTTCATCACGGAGCGCTGCCAGGCAGGCCGGGATCAGGTATTCCTTGGTAGCGATCAGGATGGCATCGCTCTCCGGGGAGAGGAGACCGAAAAAGATATTCTGCAGGAAAGGGTGTCCGTCAGAGGAAATGTGGAGCCTGAGCGTGACAAAACCGCGCCAGATAATCCCTTCACGACGCAAGGCCCAGTGAAGTCGGCCCAGAATCAGGGTGCGGATCCGACGCAGGATCGGGTCATTATCGGAAAAGGCCGGAGTAAAAGCTCCAGAACCCGATGTGGCGAGTCCGGTGTCGTTATCCTCGGCGGCAATATCGAGCTCTGCACATCCCAGCAAAAAGAGCGTGGTCCGGTCGCAGAGGGCGATGACGGAATACTCCCGGGCCATTTCACCGCAGAGAATCTTGACCGGAATGACATCATTGAATATCCCCGGATGGGCGGAGAGAAAATCGGAAAGAGCGGGGATTTCGTTGAAAACCGGATTCAGATCCGCCTGGAGTCGCCGGGCTTCAATCCGCCATGGACCCTTGTGTGTCGATGCAAACTGGACACCTTGATCAACAGAGGATATTTCCATCCATGGAAGGAGGGGAATACGGTAGCGGGCCAACAATGCCAGCAAAGACTCGTGATCCAGGGTGGATACCCTGTTTCCGTATCCGAAGACAGGGACAGCGTGTGCGATCAGGCGATTGGTCGTTTCGTCATCGAGCGCGAGTGGGGATGTGAGAAATACAAGAGAGTCGGACAGATTCTGGAGGAGTGACGTGAAATCGGGCAGCTTCGCTGCGGGGAGGGGTGTGGCCTGTGGATCCGTCTGGCCGGATGAAACGGTGTGAAAGATTGTTCCGCATGACCCGCAGTCTGCGAGGGCTGTGATCAGGGAGGATGCTGGGGCGCCGTCGCCCGCGACCAAGACGGTCTGAAGTCGGTTGGTGGCGGGGATCTGGACCTCCTTGAGTGTTTCCTGAAGCGTGCTGAGGGTGGTGTTCATGGTATCGAGCTGGGAATTGAGAAAGGAAATCCGCAGACTGCTGTCGACGGACATTTGTTGCAGGTTTCGTGCAACCTCTCCCAGTTCGTTCAGGGATTGACGGATGTTGACGAAACGCGCCACGAGGGATTCGCGCAGGGCAGAGACATCATTGCGGATGACAAGAGGAAGTGACGCCAGTTCATCGGGATCCAGGCTCAAGTCACCGCTTTCGAAACGGGTGAGAATCCTGTGGAGGGCATCCGCTTCGCCCTTGATGGTCCGTGAAAAAAAGATGCGTCGGACCAGACCGAAGAGCAGGCCGGCCAAAAGGATGACAGCCAGAATCCCCCCACCGCTCGTGAGAAGGAATCCGGCAAAACTGTCAAAACCGAACATCCTCTTGAGGACTCTGGCATCGGCTACTGCCTGGAGGACGACATAAAAGAGAATCAGGAATCCAGCCAGAGAAAACAGCGCAATCACCGCTGTCTGGACCAGGAGACTCTTGCGCAGTTTCGGCAGCACTCGTTACCCTTTATTGATTGAATCCCGGGACAACCAGTCCGGATCAGTGAATCGGAATGCGATACGTTCTTGCCTGCGCGCCTTGGTAGCCGTGTCCCAAGCCATACAGTCGAACGCGGAGGAAGGAGCCAGGTGTGATGTTCAGGCCCCGGATTCCGGTTTCCCAGTATCCATAGACAACCTGTTTCGGGATCTCGATACGGAAGACACGCCCCATCCCGGGATCGTCCACCGGCAATGACGTGGCCAGGAAGTAGAGCCCATTGGCGGGACCGAGGAGAGTTCCACACCAGAGGATTTCTGGCTTGTTCGTATTGCCGACAGGGGTGATGGAGCGGAGCGCCCAGGTGATGCGCCCTTGAGCGGTAACAATTGTCGGCCCAAGGATGACAACGGAGGAAAGCAGGGGTTGTTCACGGATCTTGAGTGTCCAGCCGTTTGCATTGGAACTCAAGGAATAGAGCGAACCAGGCAGTTCGTCCTCGATCAGGGGAATCTCCCGACCGGCATTCCATGGGATGGTATCTCCGGACTGATGCATTGCAATCCGGGTAATGACCGGAGCGGGATGCCGGTGACGGTATGTAATCAGGGGATGGCGGAAATCACGGGACGATCCTGGGGCAAGGATGTCGTGATTTTCAGAAGAGATCAAGGCATGTTCAGGAGAGTCGCTGATGATGGCCTGGCCGGCCAACACTCCGCTGAAGGCAAAAACGAAAATGGAAACAAGCGTGGATATCCGTGTCACGATGTCCTCCCTCTATGCCGGGTGTTTGCAATCCCTTGCAGCCGACAGTACAATAGTAGCGTGTTGGAGCGTTCTTCTCAAGACCAATTATTGATGCCGGATTCGAATGATTCCGGAGTCTGGAGTACACACCATGGAAGTCTGTTTCACCGCATCGGTTCGGCCTTTGGCTTCAGCGCGGGGAATGTACCGGTTTTCCTTCGCCGCATCACTGGTGTTTGCCCTTTTGGCCGTCCTCGGGCTTGAGAGCATCGGGTCCGGGTTTTTTGTGTTCACCATGGTCGCACTCTGGTTTTTGGGAGTCGGCTGCTGGCAGGTACGTCAGGCCAGGCGGCTCAAGTCCAGCGTAATCCTGATTGATGACGATGGCCTCCTGGCGAGCATTTCTGGGCGGGAGCAGTTCCATCCTGCCAGCGAGGTTTGTGCGGGACACGGGAGCATCGCCCGGTCGGCCGGTTTTGGAAAACAGTACCGGATTTGCCGGGCTGTCAGGATCTGTCAGAGTGTTGTTGAGGCCGATATCGAGACAGCGGTGCGCAGCCGGCTTCCCGAGCAGCACGTTTTTTCCGGGGATGTTCTCCCCTTGGATGCCACCGAGTACGATCGCTTTTTGGCTACCCTCAAGGAGCGTGGCTGGGACAGGCCCTGCATGGAACGGTCCGAGACCCCTGAGCGCGGGCGGATATCCGTCTTGCGGGTGGTCTATGCGAGCGGCGTTTTGCTCTGCATCCTTGGCTGGATTTTTTTGGACAATACACGCCTGGCCCTGGCCTTTTTATTGGGCGGGCTTGGTTTGGCCGGTCTTTTGGTGAACAGTCTCTATACACGCAATGGGCCATCAACGCCTGGCGAGGAACGGATGTCCTGAGCGTTCGTGTTCCCGGCACTTGCCGCACGGCCCGGAGGGTTGTACTTTGATCGTGTGCCGTTCCTCCGGGGCAGGGGATCGCGGCCACGTCGCTTCTTGCGCCGGTGCCGAGGAAAGTCCGGACTCCAGGGAACAAAAATACGCCGGGTAACGCCCGGGCATTCTGTGCTCTTCCGCAAGGGAGGGTGCATGGTGACGGAAAGCGCAACAGAAAGCAAACCGCCCAGGGTCGTACGACCAGGGGTAAGGGTGAAAGGGTGGGGTAAGAGCCCACCGCGGCTCTGGCAACAGGGTCGGCACGGCAAGCCCCGTATGGAGCAAGTTCAAGCAGCAGGCCGCGTTCCCGAATGGCCTGCGGGTAGAATGCACCCAGCGAGCGGGGAGACCCGCCGCGCAGACAGATGATCCCCCTCGACAGAATCCGGCTTATCGCTCCCGGGTGGACGGCACAAATTTTTTTGAAATATTCTTGACGCACGGTTCAAATTTGCCTATGTTTTCTCCGGCTTAATAAGCCTTATATCCAATTGGAGGAATTATCCTATGAAGAAGATCTTCGCTATCGCTCTCGTCGCTGTCATGAGCCTCGTCGTTGTTGCTTGCAAGAAGGGCGATGCCCAGGCCCCGGCCACCAATGTCGAGACCAAGGTTGAGAAGGTTGATGTCAAGGCTGACACCAACGCCAAGACCGAAGTCAAGAAGGACGAGAAGGCTGGCAAGTAATTCTTGCGATCTTCGGATCTCCGAAAGCCACCCTCAGGGGTGGCTTTTTAAATTTGTGCGCCATTCTGTATCCCAATGAAGGCAGAGGTTGGGGTCATACGTTTGGCCTGATCCGAGGGCTGTGACCGTCTACGGTGACCGCAAACAGGAGATAGAGCCACGAATCGGGTTGGACCAATCGGTTACGGCTGACCACGCCGACACCATAGTGTCCAATTCAATTCTTGACTGGCGTGTAAGCCCCAGGTCGGCCATATCAAACCGGTTTATAAGTGGAAACCGGGCAGAGCGGTTGATGTTTTTCGACACCATGGTGCAGAAAATTCCTGCATTCCGCTACAAATCGCCCCAAGTGCTACGGTTCTCACCGCACAGGATGGCGGACAACATACCCGCAGGCCCTCAACGAGCACCATGGTGCGCAGATTACGGCCAATGGAGAGGGTCAAGCCCGCCCTTCTCAAGCGTAGAGGGCGATGTTGATCGCGCAGGGGCCCGAATTCCGTCTTGAGGGTGAGCACCATGGTGCGCAGATTACGGCCAATGTAGTGGGTCAAGCCCGCCCTTCTCAAGCGTAGAGGGCGATGTTGATCGTAAAGGGCCCGAATTCCGTCTTGAGAGCGAGCACTATGGTGCGCAGATGGGGATGGATCAGCTGCAGATCCTGGCCGAGGTAGAATTTTGGCGGGGAGATGGTGCAGTTGATCCCGTTTTGTTCCAGGAGGGTGATGGCCCTGGCGGTGATCTGGTTTCCAAGCTCCAACAGCGCTGAATGCAGGAGCTTGCGGAAATCGCCGGCTTCCAGCATCGAGAGGTCGAGCTGTTTTTCCACCATGCGTTGGGAGAGCCTGGCCGCGACACCTTTTGAAAACTCGTAGACGATCTTCCCGTGGATCTGGCCGCTGATATCGAGACTCATTCCGGTGCCGGCTGGCGTGAACTTTCCCTGTTGAACCGAGACGGTATCCTTTGCGACCGAGAGGCCTGTGTTTTCACGGACGATCTGGACAGCAGCAATGATGAAGGGGTTGACTGTACGTGCTTCCATGGCAGGACGGTCCCTCCGTGTCGGCTCGGGTGTGGTTGGGCGTTGCTTCAGGATGACGGCCGGCATGGTGTCTCCCTCTCCATGATACGATAGTGACAGAAGCCCCGCAAGAAGGGCCAGTCCGTAGTGTTTATCGGTAGATTGTGGGTATCAGTCAAGAGTGACTCGCCGGAGGTGGCAAGAGATGGCAGACGGAACGCAGCCAGGTTCCCTCGAAAAACATCGGGAGTGGGTTGCCCGGGTCTTTGCCAGTGGGCGGATTCCTCACGGGATTCTCCTGGCCGGCGCGCCGGGTTCCGGAAAACTGACACTGGCTCTCGAGATGGCCCGCCGCTTTCTTTGTCACACCCCGGACCCGGGAGCCCGGCCTTGCGGGACCTGCATTGCCTGTCGGGAGACGCTCACCCTGCGCTACCCCGATCTGATCCTGTTTTCTTCACGGGATATTGTTCCCGAGGCACGCGCCCTGACGGCGCTCGCTTCCCGCGCGGTCCAGACACCTGCGGGGCGTGACAGGCTGATCCAGGCTGTGCGCCGGTTGTTTTATCGGGTCGTCAATCGGGTCAACGGCGGGTATTTCAAGCCCAAAGAAGCCACGGGGTCCGCCGGGAAAAAAGAGGATGATGATCAGGTCCGGATTGCAGGTCTTGAAAGGAAACTCAACGAGATTCCCGAAAACGATGCCGTGGCTGCTGTCAACGCGATCCAGGGTGTGCTTGAAGAGATTCTCGAGATTGACGAGATGGTGGCGCATGCCATGTTGCCAATGGCAGGCATCCAGGAGATCATCCGGGCCCTTTCCAGAAAACCCCTCCTTGGCGAGAGGCGCGTGGTCCTGATCGAGGGGATCCAGACTTTCCGTGTTGAGGGTGTGAATGCCTTTTTAAAAACCCTCGAAGAGCCACCGGCCGGGACCCTGATTCTCATGACGTGTACCGGTCTGGATGCCGTTCTTCCGACGATCCGTTCCCGGGCCGCGATTCTTCCATTCAAACGGCCCGGTTCTGCCTTGATGGCTGCGATTGCCCGGGAGCGCTTCGGGTGCAACCAGCCCGGAGATGCCGAGGGCTATGGTGATCTCTGGGAATACCTCGAGTCCCAGGGTGAGGAGGCCCGGGCGGTTCACGGGGACCTTGTCCGGTTTATGGATCTGGTGCGGAGTGCGGATCGCGATCCGAAGATGTTTGAATTTGCCAAGGATCTTGAAAAACGCGAAGCGGCCCAGGTTTTTTTGCAGACTCTCGCCGATCTTGTCGCCGCAGGGCTGGTGGCGGCCGAAACAGGCCATGGCCGGGAGCGGGTACAGGCCATGACACTCTCCCATTTTCGCCCGGTTTTTTTACGGCGGATTTTTCGCGAGATCAACACGCTGGCTGAAGGCATGACGCGCAATAATTTCTCCGCATCCCAGGGGATTGTTGCCCTCATTTTGGCCTTTTGGCTGGAGGAACAGGGTCCACGCTGATGCTCTCGCCTTCGTTCATCAGAAAGGTTGCCGGCAAGATAGACCGCCTGGACCATGAGACGCTCCGGGAGTTTGTCCGCAGTCTTGCCGAGGAGCGGGATTTCTTCCAGATCATCTTTGACAGCATGAACGAGGGTGTGCTGATAACCGATCAGGCGGGGCTGGTGCAATACTCCAACACGACAGCCTGCATGCTCCTCGGCAAGCGTCCCGAGAGTATGGACGGCAGGCCCGTGCTCGATTGCATTGACAGCATTGATTTTTACAATCTGGTCCAGAATGCGGTCTATGCCAACGAACGCATCAGAAACCGCGAGGTCAGCCTCTACATTCCCTCGGACCGGATCCTCAATGTCAACATCCATCCTTTGCGCAGGAGCGGGAGTATCCAGGGGCATGTCATCATTTTCATGGACATCACCCGGGAAAAGAAGGAGCAGCAGCGCTTGCGGCAGGCCGAGAGCATGTCGGCCCTCTCTTCACTGACGGCCGGTGTGGCCCACGAGATCAAGAATCCGCTCGGCGCGATCGATATTCACCTCCAGCTCCTGCAGCAGGTTCTCGAGGATGGACGCTCCGAGCGGCTGGAGCGTGATGGGCGCCGCTATCTCTCGATTCTCCGCGATGAGGTTGCCCGGCTGAATACCATCGTTGTCGATTTTTTGAGCGCGGTCCGGCCGATCAGGCTCAAGCCCGAGTTGGTCGTCCCCGCCGACCTTGTCAACGGACTGGCCGAGTTTGTGGGGCCGGCGTTGGACGAGGCAGGGATCGCGCTCGAGATCCGGAGTACGCCCGGCTTGCCCAAGATTCTGGCAGATACCGGATTGCTCAGGCAGGCATTGCTCAATCTTGTCAAAAACGCCCAAGAGGCGACCAAACCCGGCGGGAGGATCACCATCTCGGTCCGTCGTGAAGACGAGATGGTCGCGATTGCCGTCGAGGATACCGGGAGCGGGATCGAGAAGGACCGGCTCGGGGCGATATTTGAGCCGTATCACACCAGCAAGGAGTTCGGCACCGGGCTGGGGTTGACCATTGTCTGGCGGATCGTTCGCGAACATGGCGGGGAGATCCATGTCGATAGCCTCCACGGAGAAGGCTCGTGTTTTACGGTCCTCCTCCCGGCGGGAAAGAGGCCTCCAGGCTTGTTGACGGCTCCCGAAGCAAGTGGTCTCTCCACGGAGCGGGACGGGGATCTCCGGGGCCCGTCTTGATCCGCTGACGGGCGGTCGTCATCTTCCGGACGAAATGACCCAGTCCGGGTGCGAGGGTGTTCCTCAAAAAATCCAAAAACTGTGTCAAACTGTCTTGTCAGGTCCTGGGCGTTGTGTTAAAATGACACAAGTCAAAATTGAGAGAAAAGCATTTTTTTTGAGGAAAATCGTATGCCGCCACGAATCCTGGTTGTGGACGATGAACAGCATATCCGCGAGGGGATCGGGGAGTTCTTTCGGGGGGAGGGCTATGCGGTTTCATTGGCTGAAGACGGAAATCAGGGGTTGAACTCGGTCCGGGGTGGTGATATCGATGTCGTCATCACGGATCTTCGTATGCCCGGTATGAGCGGTGAGACTCTGATTGAAGAGGCCCTCAGGATCAACGCCGGCATGCCCATTATCGTCCTGACCGCCCATGGGTCGGTTGAAAATGCCGTCGAATGCATGCGCAAGGGGGCCTACGAATATCGGACCAAGCCGGTCGATCTCAAGGAACTGGCCCTTCTCGTCCAGCGCGCCCTCTCGGTGCGTGCCCTCGAAAAAGAAAACGAGAATCTCCATATTCAGCTCCAGGACCGATTCGGTCTGACCAATATCGTCGGGCATAGTCCGGAGATGGAGCGGGTTTTTGATCAGGTCCGGACCGTCGCACCGACCAAGGCCAATGTTCTGATTACCGGCGAATCCGGAACGGGCAAGGAATTGATCGCCAACGCGGTCCACCTTCTTTCCGAGCGGGCGCGACATCCCTTTGTCAAGGTCCATTGTTCAGCCCTTGCGCCCGGTTTGCTTGAGAGCGAGTTGTTCGGACACGAAAAGGGGGCTTTTACCGGAGCCAACCGCCTGCATCGTGGACGGTTCGAGCTGGCCAATCAGGGGACCCTGTTTCTGGATGAGATCGGCGAAATCGACGCAGCCATCCAGGTCAAACTCCTGAGGGTGCTCCAGGAAAAAAAGTTTGAGCGTGTTGGCGGGGAGGAGACCATCTCGGTCGATGTCCGTCTGGTGACCGCGACCAACCGGGATCTCTACCGGATGGTCCAGGAAGGGACTTTTCGCGAGGATTTGTACTACCGTCTCAAGGTCGTCCACATCCATGTCCCGCCCATCCGGGAGCGCCGCAGTGATATCCCGCTCCTCGTGACCTCCTTTCTCAAAGAGTTTTGCCGGGAGAATGGCACCATGGAGAAAAAAATCGACCGGAGGGCCATGGCGGCGCTGGAGCAGTACCGCTGGGGCGGGAACGTCCGCGAGATGAAGAACCTGATGGAGAATCTGGTCGTCATGAGCAAGGGGCCGGTCATCCAGTATGCCGATCTGCCTGAATACATCCGTGATGAGAAGCAGCCGGATACAATCACCCTCCCGGCCGGCAAGAAACTCGAAGAGTACGAAAAAGAGATTATTTTGGCAAACCTGGCTTGGGTCAACGGGAACAAGAGCCGTGCCGCCGAGGTTCTCGGGATTGGGCGCAAAACGCTCCACAGGAAACTCGAGGAATACGGGTATTCTGTGTCAGAGTGACACAGAATTCAGGCGTCTGAGACATGGTGCGTCAAATTGACACAGCAAGAAGCTGAGGACTGTGTCGTTAGGGAAAAACGAACAACTCCGAAGAAAAACTTTAATCTGTAACTGATTGTATTGTAAACAGTAATAAAATATTTATTTTTTTTGTTGCCGATTGGATAATGGCATAAAACCTGCAATCACTAGTGGGCATAAAAGATACGGAAAAGCAGACAAAAGGCAACAACATTGTAAGGAGAGAGATCATGGAAGCCATGCTGGACAACGGACTCGATAAAGTCAGCTCATACATCAAAGAAAGCAACAGGGATGAATTTTCCTCCGGGCCTCTCTCGATCTACCTAAACGAGATTGACAAGATCCCGCTTTTGACCCGCGAACAGGAAGTCAGCCTTGCCAAGAGGATGGCTGGCGGTGACATGAAGGCCAAGGAGCAGCTTATCAAGTCAAACCTGCGCTTTGTGGTCAATATCGCCAAAAAGTATCGCAACAACGGCCTCCCCTTGATCGACCTGATCAACGAAGGGAACCTGGGTTTGATCATCGCGGCAGAGCGCTTTGACTATACGAAGGGTTACCACTTCATTTCGTACGCTGTGTGGTGGATTCGCCAGTCAATTCTCAAGGCACTTTCGGAGAAGGCTCGCCTGATCCGACTTCCGCTCAACAGGGCGAATGAACTCCTTCAGATCGAAAAGATCAAGCGTGAGTTCTCCCAGAAAAACGGGGA
>DAIREN010000015.1:0-1548 GCA_036795535.1 Spirochaetota bacterium | reverse complement strand
ATGTTCGGTCTGACAAAGGAGCGCATCCGCCAGATCGAGAAGAAGGCCATCAAGCGCCTCAAGCACCCCTCCCGCCGGCACCGCCTCGAGGATTTCGTGCACGGCTGAGGTTTGACGGAGCAGAATTCAAGTATGATCGACAAGAGGCCGTCCCGGAAGGGCGGCCTCTTGCTTTGGACGTCCCTGATCGGGTTGTTGTCTGTACGCCCGGATTCCGCAAGATCTTTTGTGTCAGAAGGTTGCCGGATCCTATGGATGAGTACCGGGCGAATAAAAAACCGCCGCCCCGAAGGACGACGGCATATATATAAAGGCCTGCGAAGCAGACCATCAGGCACATGGACATCACGGAGTTTCGACGACATTCTCCTTGACATACTTTTCGAACTCGTCTTTGGACATTTTGTCCTTGTACATCTCCCAGAGAGAGGACTTCAGCTCCTCAAGGCTGGCGAACTTGGCACCGTCAATTTTAAACGTGGGCATAGCGTTTCACCTTCCTGATTCTATACTCAATATATACCACTGTGGGGATTGGCAGTCAAAAAGAATCTTTGAAAATCGGGAGACTGGCCAGGAGCGAACGCGTCAAGTCCCGGTGTCCAGTCTCTCCGCGAGCCAGATTGGCAGTCCGCCCTTGACGATTTTTTCCTGGGCGAGGCCGATCTCATAGGATGCCGTTTTCAGCTCGCAGCGCCGCGTTTCGAGGTCAAGCAGGGCCCAACTGGCCCGGGGGTTTCCATCTCTCGGCTGGCCGGTCGAACCGGGATTGACCAAGATAGGGCCTTGTTCCGGCCAGTCGAAAGCGGTTCCGGACGAAAAACTCTTCCAGCGGGTTCCCCGTGCCGCCCATGCTTTGACGTGGGTATGGCCGCACAGGAAGATGGATGCTTCGGGATACTGGGCCTGCATCAGTTCGAGGTTGATCCGGGCTTCCCGGTCGGAGTCGACATAGGCGTCCCGCTGTCGAAGAGAACCGTGACAGGCCAGGCAGGAGAACCGCAGTGCGGTCACCGGGAGGGAACGCAGCCAAGTGACCTCGTCGGACGAGAGCCTGGCCTTTGTCCAGAGCAGGGCCTGACGGGCCAGGGAGTTGTAGCCGGGTGGAATTTGGTCACGGGTTGCCGTAGTATCATGGTTCCCGGCGACCACCAGACTGCACCGTTCCCGGACGAGCTCGATGCAGGCGGAAGGGTCAGCGCCATATCCGACAATATCCCCGAGGCACCAGATCTCGTCACAACGGGACTCGTCAATCCGGCCCAGGACGGATCGCAAGGCCTCAAGGTTTCCGTGGATATCGCTGATGATGGCCAGTCGCATATGCCTTCTCCGCTCAGAGCCAGGGGCCGGGCAGAGATTCGATCGAGGGAATCTCGCTGGCCCGAAGGACCAGGATGATGAGCAGGGTACCAAGGACAAGGGCCAAGCCAAAGAGGAGGGTTTTCCGGGGAGGATTTCCGGCCTGACGCAAGGCTTCAGCGCCATATCCTGCCAGGGAGAGAATCGCGAGGAAGGTTCCTGCGAGGAGGGCGATGCGTGCAAGAG